>NZ_JBSFNO010000017.1:0-163559 GCF_053981095.1 Nocardia sp. NPDC003693 | reverse complement strand
TCCGCCACCACCCGATGCAGCAATCCCCACTCGAGTGCCTCGGCGGCGGTGAGCACGCGGTTGGTGAGCATGAGGTCCTGGGTGCGGCGCAGGCCGATCAGGCGCGGCAGGTAGTAGGACGCGCCGCCGTCCGGGCTCAGCCCGACCTTGGTGTACGCCATGGTGAATTTGGCGGACTCGCCCGCGACGACGAGGTCGCCGGCGACGGCGAGACTGAACCCGGCCCCGGCCGCGGTGCCGTTCACCGCGACGATGAGCAGCGCGTCCATCCGGGCCAGCGCGGACACCGCCTCGTGCAGGGTTCCCGCCAGCTTCTCGATGAACTGCCCGGTGTCGGCGCTGTTCGCCATGGCCTGCAGATCCCCGCCCGCGGAGAAGAACTTGCCCGCCCCGGTGAGCACGACGACCTTGACGGCCGGATCCTCGGAGCAGTAGGTGGCGGCGCGGACCAGCTCGTCGGCCAGGGCCTGGTCGATGCCGTTCGCGGCGGTGGGCCGGTTCAGCGTGATGCGGGCGATCGGGCCGGCGGGCTCGAAGCTGATGTTCTCGTACGTGGTCATCGGATGCGTGCCTTCCGTCTGTATTCCTGGACCCAGCATGTCAAACGCGGCCGCTCACCCCGGTTCGGGACCGAATTCGACGCGGACGCCGAGCAATCGGATGGGGCGGTCCAGTTCGAAGGAGTGCAGGACCAGCAGTGCGGTCCGCACGACCTCGTCCGGGTCGGTGGTGGGCGCGCGCAGTTTCTTCTGTTTGGTGCGGGTGAAGAAGGTGCTGGTGCGCACGGTGACGCCCACCCGCCGCACGGTGCGCCCCTCCGCGAAGGTCTCCTCGGCCACCACGGTGGCGAGCCGGGTGATCGCCGCGTCGAACTCGGCGCGTTCGGTGAGATCGGCGGCGAAGGTCTCGGAGTGACTGCGCCCGACGGGTTCTCGTGGTTCGGCGACGTCGGTGTCACCGGCACCGTGCCCGAGTACCCACAGATAGGGTCCGGTATTCGGGCCGAATTCGGCGGCCAGCGCCGCGCGGTCGGCGGCGGCGAGTTCACCGATGGTGTGAATGCCCAGGGCCGCCATGCGTTTCGCGATGCGACCGCCGACGCCCCACAGCGCGGTGGTCGGCCGGTGCGCCATGAGCTCGGTCCAGTTGTCCGCGGTGAGCCGGAAGACGCCGGTGCCCGCGCCGGGAATCGGTTCCTCGGTGGCGCCGGACTTGCCCACCGCCTTGGCGAATCCGGTGGCGAGTTTGGCGCGAGTCTTGTTGTCCCCGATGCCGACCGCGCTGGTCAGTCCCAATCCTTCGATGGCGGAACGGATGTCGCGCGCCAGTTCTTCGGGGTCGTCGGTGTCGGCGGCCAGGAAGGCCTCGTCGAAGCCGAGGACCTCGACTCGCCCGGGAAAGGTGCGCAGCAGCTCCATGATCTCCTCGGAGGCCACCGCGTAGGCGGGCAGATCCTGGGCCAGGAACACCCCGTCGGGGCAGTGCCGCAGCGCGGTGCGCAGCGGCATCCCCGCGTGCACCCCGCACGCGCGGGCCGGGTACGAGGCGCACGAGACGACCTTGCGCGGCTCGTTCGGATCCCCGTTGCCGCCGACGATGACCGGGAGTCCGCGCAGCTCGGGACGGCGGCGGAATTCGACCGCGGCCTGGAATTGGTCGAGGTCGACGTGCAACAGCCAGCGCGCCACCCCTCCGTCATACCGCATGGTCTGTGGAAATGCCGGGATTCGGGGTTGCGGGATCGGGCAAAACAGAACTAAATTCTGGACATGAAGATTCGAGATCGGTTGCTGCTCGCGGCCGAGCGGCAGTTCGCCGAGCACGGCGCTCTCGACGCCACCCTCACCCAGATCCGGGACGCGGCCGGGGCGAGCGTCGGCGCGCTCTACCACCACTTTCCCGACAAAGCCGAGCTGTACCGGCAGGTCTGGGCACACGCGCTGGCCGACTACCAGCGGTGTTTCTGGGCGGCGGTGGGCGAGAGCGCGGACGCCGAGTCCGGGGTGCGCGCGGCGGTGACCGAACATCTGCGCTGGGTGACCGAGAACCAGTACCGCGCACAGGTTCTCACCTCAGCGCGACCGCCGGGGGTGCGCGAGAGCGAGAGCAACCGCGAGTTCATGCGCTCGGTGCTGCGCTGGTGGCGCACGCACGCGAGCTACGGCGCGGTGCGCGAACTGGATTTCGACCTGCTGTACGCGCTGTGGCTGGGGCCCGCGCAGGTGTACGCGCGGCAGTGGCTCGGCGGCGAGATCGTCACCGCGCCGATCGAGGTGGCCCCGCAGTTGGCCGACGCCGCCTGGCAGGTGCTGCGCGCCGATCGAACCGAGGCGAAGGAAGAACGATGACCACCACCGAATTGAATCTCGAACTGGGACAGCGGATTCTCGAGGCGCAGGGCTTCAGCCGGCTCGTCGGCGCGGAGCTGACCGCCTTCGGCGACGGCCGCGCGACCCTGGAGATTCCGGTCCGCCCCGAACTCGGCCAGCAGTTCGGCTACGTGCACGGCGGCGTCCTGGCCTACGCCGCGGACAACGCGCTCACCTACGCCGCGGCCACGGTGCTCGGCGCGAACTTGCTGACCGGCGGCTTCACCATCACCTATCTGCGGCCCGCGGCGGGGGAGCGGTTGCGCGCGGAGGCGAGCGTCATCGACGCCACGCGCCGCCAAGCCGTCTGCCGCTGTGAGGTTTTCGCCGACGGCCCGGACGGCTCGGTGCTCTGCGCGGTCGCGCAGGGCACGACGCGCGGCGTCGAACGGCCGCTCAGCGGGAACGGCGCAGCCACTCCATCGGAGAGCGATACGCGTAGCGCGCCTTGACGACCCCGGTCTCGATCTGACCCACGACCCGGATCAGCGGAGCGCCCGGAAAACGCGGCAGGTTCACCCGATCGGCGACGGTCGCGTCCGCGCCGCGGCGCAGGCCGTCGAGGTCGACCCGCCAGCCGCGCGGCACCACGATCACGATGGTGCCGGACCCGGCGTGCAGCTCGAGATCGATTTCCCGGCGGGTGCAGTGCGCCCGGGTGAAGTCGATGACGACCCTGCCCGAAGTGCAGTGGGCGACAAGCTGTTTCGGTACCGTCCACTGCTCCGGGGTGCGCTGGAAGCCGGAGGTCACCCGCAGTTCCAGCGGGTGCTCGGCCAGCGGCGACCGCTGCGGGGCGGTACGGCTCGCCGGGTGCGCGCCCTCGGGGAAACGGTAGGCGGAAACCCGCTGCTGCTCCGTCGTACGACTCACTGATACTCCTCCCCCGGCCTGTGAAACAAGCATCCGATCGGCTGTGCCAGGGAAGTCGAATTATGCCGTACACCAGGGTGTTTCGGACCGGCCGGACCTTAACGGTCCGGTTACGGGCCGGTCTCGCTCCGGCACCCTTCGGACATCATGTTCAACCCGGAATCGCTGCGGCACTGGTCCCGGCCCGATCCCGGTGATCCGGGGTCCACGATCACTGGCGTGGCGCCGCGCAGGACGCGGCTCAGCGCTGCCCGAGATAGATGGTCGACGCGCCGAGCATGAAGATGTCCTCGCGCGCGGCGACATGGGTGGGCGCGGTGGAATCCAGCAGGGCGTCGATGGTTTCGCGATCCGCGGCCGCGATGTCGTCGCCGATATGGGTGCGCAGCGCCGCGAGCCAGGCGACCACGCTCTCGCGGACCTGTGTGCTCGGCGGCGCGGGATGTTCGGTGAGCACGCTGAACGAGGTGACGGTGTGCAGGCCCGCGCGTTCGAGCGCGCTGCCCCAGCCGTACGGCATGCGCACGGCCGCCGGGATTTCCGCGCGCATGCGAGCGAATCCCGCGTCGCGCGCGGCGAGCAGCCGGTCCTGCAGGCCCGGTTCCCCGATGCCGAGATCCCAAGGCAGGCAACGGGTCGTGAGCCCGCCCTCGGACAGCGCCAGCCAGCCCTCCGGGTGCAGCAGCCGGGCCAGTCGGTCGGTGCCCGCCTGCTGATCGGGCAGGTGATGCACCATGCGCGAGGCCCACACCACGTCCGCGGCCGGGACGAGATCGAGCAGCGCGTCGTCCGCGGCGTCGGCGTGCACGGTTTCCACGCGAACCCGGTCGTCCCCGGCGAGCGCGTTGTCGACGGTCTCGCGCGCGGCCTCGATGAGTTCGGGCACCGCGTCGACGATCACCAGCCGCCCGCCGCCGCGCCCGGCCAGCTCCCGCGCCAGCGCCGCGCTCTGCCCGCCGGCCCCGGCGCCGATGTCGACGATGGTCGGCAGATCGGTGGTCACGAGGCCGATGAGCCTGCGCGCGATCAGCGCGCTGCTCTCCTGGCCCATCGCGTCGTCCCGCCGCAGGTTCGCCAGCTGTTCGGTCCAGTCGATGCCGTCATGGGTGTGCCCATGAGCGTGGCTGTGGTGCCGGCCGTGTGAGTGCCCGTGCCCGTGCCCGAGCCCGTGTGAGTGCCCGTGCCCATGACTGTGCGTGTGTGCTCCCATGGGTTCGACGCTACTGCGCGCCCCGGGCGGCGAGCACGAACGCCTCGGATCGGCCGGTGGGCCCGGGCGTTCGCCACACACGGCGGAGGCCGGACGCGTGGTGCGCGTCCGGCCTCCGGTCGGTGTGGTGACCCCGGCCCCGCGTCAGGCGGCCGCCGAGTCGGCGTCGTCGGCGAACTGGGTGCGGTACAGCTCGGCGTAGCGCCCGCCCGCGGCCAGCAGCCGGGTGTGCGTTCCGCGTTCGACGACCCGGCCGTGCTCGAGCACCACGATCTGATCGGCGTTGCGGATGGTGGAGAGCCGGTGCGCGATGACCAGCGCGGTCCGGCCGGTCAGGGCCTCGGCCAGGGCTTCCTGGACGGCGGCCTCGGAGGTGGAGTCCAGCGAGGCGGTGGCCTCGTCCAGGATCACGACGCGGGGTTGCTTGAGCAGCAGCCGGGCGATGGTCAGGCGCTGGCGTTCCCCGCCGGAGAGCCGGTAGCCGCGCTCGCCGACCACGGTGTCCAGGCCGTCGGGCAGCGAGGCGATCAGCTCGCGCAGGCGCGCCCGCTCGAGGGCGTCCCACAGTTCCGCCTCGGTGGCGCCGGGGCGGGCCAGGGTCAGGTTGGCGCGGATCGAGTCGTGGAACAGGTGGCCGTCCTGGGTGACCAGACCGACGGTGTCCTGGATGGAACGGCTCGTCAGCTCGCGCACGTCCTGCCCGCCGAGCCGCACGGCGCCCGAATCCACATCGTAGAGTCGCGAAACCAGTTGGGCGATGGTGGATTTGCCCGCACCGGAGGAGCCGACGAGGGCGACCATCTGCCCGGGTTCGGCGCGCAGCGACACCTCGTGCAGCACCTGTTCGCCGCCGCGGGCGTCGAGGGTGGCCACATCCTCGAGCGAGGCCAGCGACACCTTGTCCGCGGCAGGGTAGCCGAAGTTCACCCGGTCCAGCTCCACGGCGATGGGGCCGTCCGGCGCAGGGGTGGCGTCCGGCGCGTCCTGGATGAGCGGCTCGAGATCCAGGATCTCGAAGACCCGCTCGAAACTCACCATGGCGGACATGATGTCCACGCGGGCGCTGGCCAGTGCGGTGAGCGGGGAGTACAGGCGGGTGAGCAGCAGCGAGAGCGCCACCACCGAACCGGCTTCCAGCTGTCCGCGCAGCGCGAACCAGCCGCCGAGCCCGTACACCAGCGCCAGCGCGAGCGCCGAGACCAGGGTCAGCGCGGTGATGAACACCGTCTGCAGCATGGCCGTGCGCACCCCGATGTCGCGCACCCGCCCGGCCCGCGCGGCGAATTCGCCGGATTCGCGGCTCGGCTGTCCGAAGAGCTTGACCAGGGTCGCGCCCGGTGCGGAGAACCGCTCGGTCATCTGGGTGCTCATCCGGGCGTCGAGCCCGGCGGCCTCGCGCTGGATCCCGGCCAGCTTCTCGCCCATGCGCCGCGCGGGGATCACGAAGACCGGCAGCAGCACCAGCGCCAGCAGGGTGATCTGCCAGGACAGGCGCAGCATCACCACGAGGGTGAGGACCAGCATCACCACGTTGGTGACCACGCCCGAGAGGGTGGAGCTGAACGCGCGCTGCGCTCCGATCACGTCGTTGTTCAACCGGCTGACCAGTGCGCCGGTCCGGGTCCGGGTGAAGAACGCGACGGGCATGCGCTGCACGTGATCGAACACCGCGGTCCGCAGATCGAAGATCAGTCCCTCCCCGATGCGCGCCGAGAGCAACCGGATCACCAGTCCCAGACCGGCATCCAGCACCGCGACCAGCGCGATGATCACCGCCAGCGTCACCACCGTCGAGGGCGCGGAGCCGCTGACGATGTGGTCGACCACGCGGCCGGCCAGAACCGGTGTGGCGACGGCCAATACCGCGGCCACGACACTGAACAGCAGGAAGGCCAGCAGTCGCCGATGGTGGCCGCGGGCGAATTCGAAGATCCGCCTGGCCGTCACCATCCGCAACGGTCGTTCATCCGTGTTGGCGTGCATCTGCCGATACAGCTGATCCCACGCCACCGATTCCATACTCATCGCCGAACTCCTCACCACGTCCGAGCTCATCGAACCCCGGACCACCGACACTAGAACCTCAACAAAGGTTCAGAGCAAGCGATGCCGGCGGCTTCTTCGCCGAGAGCGAACGGCGCTCCGGCGCCGGGATATACGTCCGGGCGCGACGCTCGTCGCGGGGCTCGGAAAAAAAATTTCGCCGCGACCGATGAGTTCCGAATCGGCCCGTCGTCCTAGCTGTTGAACGCGCTACCAACCCGGCGCGACGGACCAGAAGGACAAGACGATGACCACCGCGAACCCCACCGCCGCTTTCACCGCCGACCGCACCGACCGTCCCGGCAAGACCCGCAACCGGGTGCTGTGGACCCTGCAGATCGTGCTCGGCTTCTTCTTCATCATCGCCTCGGGCGGCCCGAAGCTCGTCATCCCGAACACCCTGATGGAGAACCCGCCGGAGAACCTGACGATCCCGATGGGCCTGCTCATCTTCATCGGCCTCGCCGAGGTGGCGGGCGGCATCGGCCTCATGGTCCCGAAGCTGACGGCCCTGGCGGCCGCGGGCCTGACGGTCCTGACGATCCTGGCCGCCGGCGCCCAGGGCATCGTCGCCGGCAAGCCCGAGCTCGCGATCTTCCCCCTGGTCCTGGCCGCGGTCTTCGCCTGGATCGCCTACGAGCGCCGCGCCTCCCTGACCGACCTGCGAAACACCTTCTCCCGGTGACGGTTTCCCCGCCCCCAAGTTCATAGCCCGACCCGGCGACCGGTGGCCCCCACCGGTCGCCGAGCTGCGGCTGAACACGTCGATCGCTCGTCGGGTTGGCAGCGATCGATCCGCGGCCACCCGGTCGCGCCCCCTCCCGGGCGGCGCACCGGGTGGCCGTTGCCCTGTCACGCGACGGCCACCCGGACCACGAAGCCCAGGGTCGCGGGTTGTCGTGTCGGTCGAGCAAGGCGTGCATGACGGGGGAGCGGGACCGCTGGTTCTAGGCTGGCCGGGTGAGTGAAACGTTGCTGCGTGAGCTGCGGGGGCGGCTCGGCGGCGAGGTCGACGGGTCGGAGCGGCGGCGGGTGGAGTACTCGTCGGACGCTTCGAACTATCGGGTGCTGCCGGTCGGTGTGGTGTTTCCGCGCACGGACGACGACGTCGCGGCGACGCTCGAACTCGCGCGGGGAGAAGGGATCGGGGTCACGGCTCGGGGTGCGGGGACATCGGTGGCGGGCAACGCCATCGGGGCCGGGCTGGTGGTGGACTTCAGCAGGCACATGAACTCGGTGCTCGAGGTCGACGCCGAGCGGCGGGTCGCGCGGGTGCAGCCGGGGACCGTGCTGCGGCAGCTGCAGGGGCGGGCCGCGCCACTGGGGCTGCGGTTCGGGCCGGACCCGTCGACGCAGAACCGGTGCACGCTCGGCGGGATGATCGGCAACAACGCCTGCGGGCCGCGTGCGGTGGCGTGGGGGCGAACCTCGGACACCGTGCGGGAGCTGCGGGTGCTCGACGGTCGCGGGCAGGCGCGGCGGCTGGCGAACGACCCGGCCGCGGTGCCGGGACTGGCGGAGTTCACCCGGGCCAACCTCGCCGTCATCCGCACCGAACTCGGCCGGTTCGAGCGGCAGGCCTCCGGCTACTCGCTCGAACACCTGCTGCCCGAACGGGATTCGGCCGTCGCCAAGGCGTTCGTCGGCACCGAGGGCACCTGCGGACTGCTGCTGGAGGCGACCGTCGCGCTGGTGCCGGTGCCCCGGGCCACGGTGCTGGTGGTGCTGGGCTATCCGGATATGCCCGCGGCGGCGGACGACATCGCCGCGGTCATGGTCGCCGCGCCCATCGCGGTCGAGGGCATGGACGCGCGGCTGGTGAACGTGGTTCGCGCCCATCGCGGCCGGATACCGGACCTGCCGCGCGGTGCAGGCTGGCTGCTGGTGGAACTGGCCGCGCACACCCCCGACCTGGCCCGCGCGGCGGCCGAACTGCTCGCCGGCGCCACGAACGCCGTAGACGCCCGCGTCGTACTGGACCCGCGAGAAGCCAAGGCGCTGTGGGCGATCCGCGCGGACGGCGCGGGTCTGGCCGGCCGCACCCCCGACGGTGCGCCGGCCTGGCCCGGCTGGGAGGACGCGGCCGTGCCGCCGGAACGGCTCGGCGACTACCTGCGCGAATTCGCCGAGCTCACCCGTGAACACGGCGTGGACGGCCTGGTCTACGGTCATTTCGGCGACGGCTGCATCCACGTGCGCCTGGATCTGCCGATAGCCGATGCGCCGCAACGCTTCCGCGCCTTCCTCGAGGACGCCGCCCGCCAGGTGGTGCGCTTCGGCGGCTCCCTGTCCGGCGAGCACGGCGACGGCCGCGCCCGGTCGGAACTGTTGCGCCACATGTACTCCGATACCGCCCTGGCCGCCTTCGCCGGCTTCAAGGCCCTGTTCGATCCCGACGACGTCCTCAACCCGGGCGTCCTGGTCCGCCCCCGTCCCGTGGACGCCGACCTGCGCGTCGCCGGTCTGCGCCCCCTGCCCACCGCAGGCGGCTTCGCCTTCCCTCTCGACGGTGATCTCGCCACCGCCGTGCACCGCTGCGTCGGACTCGGCGCCTGCCGCGCCGACAACTCCGCCACCGGCGGTTTCATGTGCCCGTCGTACCTGGCCACGGCCGACGAGAAGGACACCACTCGCGCCCGCGCCCGGGTGCTGCAGGAGGTGGTGCGCGGCGACCTCGACTGGCGCTCGGACGCCGTGGCCGAGTCCCTGGACCTGTGCTTGTCCTGCAAGGCCTGCCGCTCCGACTGCCCCGCGGGCATCGACATGGCCACCTACAAGTCCGAGACCCTCCACCGCCGCTACCGGCACCGCCTCCGCCCCCGCGACCACTATTCCCTCGGCCGCCTCCCCCAATGGCTCACCGCCGCAACCCGTGTGCCCCGACTGGTCAACCGGCTCACCGCCGCCCCGGCCCTGCGCCGCCTGGCCGCCCGCGCCGCCGGCCTCGATCCCCGCCGCCCGTTCCCGGCCCTCGCCGCCGAGTCGTTCCGCCGCGCGTACCGATCGACCCCCCTCGGCCCGGGGCACACGCCTCCCACCGGGGGCCGGCTCGGTCTTCACGACCGGCGCGCCGAGGATTCGGCAGGCACCGACCTCCTCGGTACAGGAGACGAACCACCCACCACCCGCGCTCGGGAACATGCCGTCGAGCCCGCGCGGTCTCCACGGCTTCCCGCCGATGGCTCACCGATCGACGCCCCCGAACTCATCGGCCAACGCGGCGCGAGCGTCCCGGCGCTGCCGGTGATGCTGTGGGTGGACACGTTCGGCGACGCCTTCGACCCGCAAATCCTCCGGGCGGCAACGGAATTGATCGAATCGCTGGGATACGAGGTGAGAATTCCGGACCGCCGCGTGTGCTGCGGCCTCACCTGGATCAGCACCGGCCAGCTGGACGGCGCGCGCAAGCGGCTGCGGGCCACGGTGGACGCGCTGGCCGAGCATGCCCGCGCCGGGGGAGTGGTGGTCGGGCTGGAGCCCTCGTGCACCGCCACCCTGCGCGAGGACCTGCCGCACCTGCTGCCGGACGACGCGCGCGCGGCCGCTGTGGCGGGCGCGGTCCGCACCCTCGCGGAGTTCCTGGAGGCCCAGCCGCACTGGCGGCCACCCGATCGGAGCGACCGCACCGTGGTGGTGCAGCCGCACTGCCACGAGCACGCGGCGTCCGGGTTCGCGGCCGACCGCCGCGTCCTGGAACGTACCGGCGCGACCGTGCGCGAGATCGCCGGCTGCTGCGGACTGGCGGGGAACTTCGGCATGCAGCGCGGCCACCACGAGGTCTCGGTCGCGGTCGCCGAGAACGGCCTGCTCCCGGCTTTGCGCGCGGCCCCCGGCGCCACGCTCCTCGCCGACGGGTTCAGCTGCCGCACCCAGGCCGACCACCTGGCCGGGCGGAAGGCCCAGCATCTCGCCCAGTTCCTGACCGAGCGCGCGGACCCCGGGGATACCTCTCGACCATGACCGCCGTCACTGGCGCAGAATGTTCCGGTGACCTCCGCCCCGCCCACCACCGCCGCCGCCGTGCGCACGGTGCGGTCCGAGCGGCCGATCGACCTGGCGGCCACCGTCACGCCCCTGCGCCGCGGTTTCGGCGATCCCACCCATCGCGAGACCCCGGACGGCGCGCACTGGCACGCCTCGCGCATGCCGAGCGGCCCGGTCACCTTCCGGCTGCGCCAGGCCGACCGGTGCGCGGTCGAGGCCCGGGCGTGGGGCCCCGGCGCGCAGGAGTTCCTGGACGGGCTGCCCGCCATGCTGTGCCTGGACGAGGACATCACCGACTTCACCCCGGACCACCCCAAGATCGCCGAGGCGCACCGCCGCAACCCCGGGCTCCGGATGCTGCGCACCGGCCTGGTCTTCGAAGCGCTGGTCCCGGCGGTGCTGGAGCAGAAGGTGCACACCAGGACCGCACACGAGTCGTGGCGGAAACTGGTGTGGCGCTTCGGCACCGAGGCGCCGGGCCCCGCGCCGCGCGGACTGCGCCTCATGCCGGACGCGGAAACCTGGCGGCGCATCCCGTCCTGGGAGTACCACCGCGCGAACGTGGGCCCGCAACGCTCGAAAACCATTGTGCTGGCGGCCCGTATCGCCGCGAAGCTGGAGGAGGCCGCGACCCTCGGGCACGCCGACGCGGCCGCCCGCCTGCGCACCGTCCCCGGTATCGGGGTCTGGACCGCCGCCGAGATCGCCCAGCGCGCCTTCGGTGATCCGGACGCCCTGTCGGTCGGCGATTTCCACCTCGCCGCCACCGTCGGCTGGACGCTGCTCGGCAAGCCGATCGACGACGACGCCATGATCGAGTACCTGGAACCGCTACGCCCGCACCGCTATCGGGCGGTCCGCCTGCTCGGCCTCGCGGGTTTCGCCCACAAACCCAAGTTCGGCCCCCGCACCCCTTACACCGACCACAGCCGCATCTGACGTACCCCCGCACGGCTGTGCCCGCAGCAGCGCAATGTTTCCGGCCGAGCCAGGCTCCCGCTCACCCCGGGAGGGATATTCTTCCCGCCCACAGCGAGTCCGACCGGATCCGACACGTTCCCCAACGCCGGGTGCGGCACGTCGGCGCTCGTCGGAGGGAAGCACCGATCCTGGCCCGCGCACCCGGCGCGCCGGGCCGAGAACCCTCAGCCCCGCACCGCGTCGGTGGCGGCGGCCTGGGCACGATCCAGCGCGACCGGCACCGGCACCCGCCCCAGGAACATCTCCGCCAGTATCGGATCCATCGCCGCGAGCGCGGCCGGAAAGCCCGGTCCGCCGCCGGCGCCGGTCTGCCCGTCCCGCAGGACGTCGAAGAACGGGGAGACATCCACCCCGCGCCCGGTCCAATAGTCCCGGTACACGCGTTGTTCGGACACCACCGCCGGGATGGTGTTCCCGTCCAGCCCGAGGTGCCGGTTGCCCGCCGCGCTCCCCAGCCAGGCCAGGACCCGGCGCACCTGGTCCGGATGGCGTGTCGCGGCGTTGCCCGCCACCCCCACCGCGTTGTTCGCGCTGATCCGCCCCGCCGGTCCGCGCGGGATCAGCGCGATCCCCCAGTCGAATCCGGCGTCCCGGTCGATGGTGGCGAGGGTGAACGACCCGGACTGGAACAGCGCCAGCTTCCCTTGCAGGAAGGCGTTCTTCGCGAAATCGCCGCTCGTGTTGGTGTCGGCGGCCGAGGGGGAGAGCCCGTCGGCGACCAACCGGACCGGGTACTCGAAGCCCACCCGCCCCGCCGCGTCGGCGAAGACGAAGTCACCGGCCGGGTTCTGCAGCGCCCCACCGGCCGACCCGAGGTACGGCAGCAGGATCGACTGAAAGTCGTTGGCCGCGTTGTACGGCCACGTCCCGGGCACGGCGAGCCGGCGCAGCAGCGGCCGGAAGGTGTCGACCGCGCCGTCGGGGCTCCAGCGCAGTTCGGCCAGTTCCCGGGGATCGACCCCGGCCGCGGCCAGCAGCGCCCGGTTGTAGTAGATCGCGCTGCCGCCGTCCACGAATTGCGGTACCGCCCACAGCTTTCCGTCGCGGGTGAACTGCGCGACGGCGAACCGGTCCCAGGTCGCCGCCGTCTCCGGCGCGGCCCCGATGTCCAGCAGCCGCCCGGCATCGGCGTAGTCCTCGTACTGCCCCGTCCAGAACATATCGTCGGCGATTCCGCCCGCGACATCCAGCCGCAGCTTGCTCGCGTAGGAGGCCCACGGCACCAGCGTGATACGCACCTCGATATCGGGATTGGCGCGTTCGAACTCGTCCAGCGAGGCCCGGTACGCCGCCACGAAACTCTGATCCCACACCCGCAGCCGCAGCACGGTGCGCCCGGAATCCCCCGGCTCGCGCCCCAGCCACAGCGCCGCGCCGATGAGCAGCGCCAGCGCCAGCGCGATCCCGAGCACCGCCCGGGTGGAGTCCCGGAGCCTCACCGCAGCCCCGGCCAGGCGATGGATCGCAGCACCTGCCGCTGGAACACCACGAACAGCACCACCAGCGGCCCGATCGCCAGCGTCGTCGCGGCCATGACCAGCGGCCACTGCGCGTCGTACCGGGTCTGCATGGTCGCCGTGGCCACGGTCAGTACCTGCCATTTCGGCCCGCCGACCGCGACCAGCGGCCACATGAAGTTGTTCCACTGCGCGACCACGGTGATCAGCGCCAGGGTGGCGATGATCGGCCGGCTCATGGGCACCACCACGCTCACCAGGATGTCGAGGGTGCGCGCGCCGTCGATCCGCGCGGCGTCGATGATCTCGGCCGGAATGGCCCGGAAGTACTGCCGCAGCAGGAATATGGCGTAGGGCGACCCGAAGACGAAGGGCAGCACCAGCGCCCAGAAGGTGTTGAGCAGTTCCAGCCGCGCGAACATCAGATACAGCGGTATCAGGGTCACCGCCGCGGGCACCATCATGGTCCCCAGATACACCCCGAACAGCACGTCCCGCCCGGGAAAGCTCAGGCGCGCGAACGCGTAGGCCGCCATGATCGAGCAGATCAGCTGGCCGAAGGTGATGAACGCCGTCATGAGCGCGGTCACCAGCACCGCCCGGCCGAGTCCCTGGTCCAGCACGGTGGCGAAGTTGGCCGCGGTCGCCGGATCCGGTGGGGCGAGCGCGGATTCGCGCGCGAACCCCTCGGGGGTCTTGGCCGCGGTCATGGCGCTGAGGACCAGCGGCGCGACCGTGAGCAGCGCGCCAGCCAGCAGGATCGCGTACGCGGCGATGCCGCGCGCCGCCCGGGTCCGGGACTCAGTACTCATACACGGTCCGATCCCGGAAGTACCGCTGCTGCGCGAGGGTGACGATCAGGACCACCGCGAACACCACCGCCGCCATGACCGCCGCCCGCCCCGGCCGCGCCGCGTCGAAGGCCTCCGAATACATCCGCATGGCAACGACATCCGTGCGGTGGTCGGGCCCGCCCCGGGTGAGCGCGTACACCACGTCGAAGGTCTGGAAGGTGCTCAGCACGCCGGTCGCCAGGACGAAGAACATGGTCGGGCGCAGCAGCGGCAGCAGCAGCCAGCGGGTACGCCGCCAGCCCGTCGCCCCGTCCAGGGTTCCGGCGTCGAGGATCTCGCCCGGTATGGCGCGCAGGCCCGCGAAGAAGAACAGGGCGACGTAGCCCAGATTCATCCACACGATGACGGCGGCCACCGCGGGCAGTGCCAGCGCCGGTTCGCTGAGCCATTCGACGCGCCGGCCCAGCAGCGCGTTCAGCGCGCCGTCGGTGGGCGCGAACATCCACTGCCACAGCACGCCGACCGCGACCGGCGCGCACATCCAGGGCAGGGCGTAGACCACCCGCAGCGCGGTGCCGCCGCGGCTACGGCGGGCGAGCAGCGCCGCGACGGTGAAACCCAGCGCGGTCTGCGCGGGGACCACCAGGGCGGTGAGGGCGAGCGTCACCAGCAGCGAGCGCCCGAACTCGCGATCGGTGAGTACCGAACGCCAGTTGTCGGCGCCGCTGAACTCGATGGGGCCCAGGAGATTCCAGCTGTGCAGGCTCAGCCACAGCACGACGGCGATCGGCAGCACCAGAAAGCAGCCGATACCGAGCAGGCTGGGCAGCAGCAGGGCATAACCGGTGGCGATACGCCGATACGACCGGCTCATGGGGGTGGACGCTACCGTGCCGGGGTACGGTCCGGTTCATCCACCGTCTGTGGAGCGGATGAACCGGACCGCGGTGCTGCCGGCGGGACTGCCAGCACCGTCGCGCGCGGAGGTCTAGGCGCGACGGCGATCGAAAGGCGTTGCGGCAGCGGTCTGTGCGGCCAGGGGCCTTCCCCGGACGACCCTGGTCGCGGCGGCGCCGGTGCGACGATCGAGCAGCCACCACAGCAGGCGATGCACGATGCGCTCGTACCGGTCGGGACCGCCCGTCACGGCAGTGCGCGCTCGTCGAGCACGCATCGTCCCTCCTCCACCAGCGTCGCCCGGGCTCGCCGGCGTACCTGGCAGGTCTCGACGGTGCAATCCAGATGGAGTTGCATCGCCGAATGGGCTTCGTCGACGCTCATGAGACCCGGATCCCTGCGACACCGCAGCAACCCGGCGACATGCATGTTGAGGGCGGTCAGTTGCATGTTCCGACCTCCGCCTCGAAAGGGTGAGAAGGGGTGACGACTTCGGCCATGACTCCTCGTTCCAGCAAGGGATTCCTGAAGTGCCCGGAGGACTCAGGAAAGGAAAGGGGCCTAGCAACACCTCTCCGGGCACATATCCAGCACACCACGAGCAGACGTCCGGCGGAGGAGTTTCGAAAAGGAGAACGCAAAATTGCGCGAATTCCCAGCAGCGAATCCGTTTGGGGGAGGAGGATTCCCCATAGTGGACGAAGCTCCCACGCGCTGCCGTGAAGCGGCCCGGGTCAGAGCCGTGTGGCCGGCCGGGTGACAGCCGCGAAGCGAGCTCCGGGCGGGAGCCGGTGTACCGCAACACTATCCCCGAGGGAAAGCGGGCGCTCACTCGCGCCGGCCCTTCCCGCTCGCGATCGAGACGGAGCTCGCCGTGTCAGATAGTCCTGCGTCATCCACCCTGCCTCGCCGTCAGCTGGGGCGCTATCTACGGGATTGGCGCAGTCAGGCCGGCCTGACCATCGCCGATGCCGCCAGGCTCATGGAGTGGGGCGCGAGCACGCTGCAGCGGCTGGAGAAGGGCAACGCGGATCGCATCCGCACCATCGACATCCACGAGCTGTGCCGCATCTACGGCATCCCGGCCGAGATCGCCGAGGGGCTCAAGGGTTTGGCGCAGCAGGCCGCGGTCAAGAGCTGGTGGCACTCCTACGGCGATCTGATTCCGGAGAACTTCGACGTCTACGTCGGACTCGAGGCATCCGCCCAGCAGTTGTCCTGCTACCAATCGGAATTGGTGCCGGGGCTGCTGCAGACGGCCGATTACGCAAGGGCCCTGAACGGCCTCGGCTACCCGGATGACACCGCCGCGGAGGTGGATCGGCGCGTTCAGCTGCGCATGCAGCGGCAGGCGATGATCACCCGGCGCATGCATCCGGCGACGGTCGCCATGGTGTTGCACGAATCGGTCTTGCGCCGCACAGTGGGAGGTGCAAAAGTGATGGCGACACAGGTGCGGCACTTGGCGGAACTGAGTACCCGGCCCAATGTCGATTTACGCATCCTGCCCTTCACAGCCGGTGTCCCCCTGGGACTTTCGACCGGTCCGTTCGTGATCCTGGAGTTCGGATCCGACACCAAGGGGCAGCCGGTGGAACCGCCCGTGGTCTATGTCGAAGGCTTCACGGGCGATCTCTATCTCGAAAGACAGGGCGACGTACAGCGTTATCGCCGGGCGCGCGATCACCTCGCGGACTGCGCCCTGGACGCACAGGACAGCAGGAACCTGCTGCGGCAGGTCGGCAAGGACTACTCATGAAGGACCGAGTGTGGGAAAAGGATGCACGATGAGCATGGAGCTGGCCGAGGCTCGCTGGTTCAAGAGCAGCCGCAGCGGCGCGGGCAAGGAATGCGTGGAGGTGGCGTTCCTGGCGGCCGCACGGGTCGGCGTGCGCGACAGCAAGAATCCGGACGGGCCGGCGCTGGTATTCGCCGCGGGGGAATGGGCGGCGTTCACCGCGGCCGTCGAAAGCGGTGCGTTCGAGGCCTGAATCCCAGCTCATGAGGCCGCCGGGCGGTGAACCCGCTGTTCGCCGCCCGCCGGTTCGGAAGATCACGATCCGGCGACCGTTGTGCAACGAAAACATGTTTGCCGCAGCTAAGCATGGGTAACCCATAAACCGTGGACCGTGGATTGAGAAATTATCGTCCCCGGTATCGGAAAATGGGTCCTGACGACTGGGTCGAACGGCTGATCGTGGGGATGCTCTTCGCGGTATCGGCGATGGGCATATACGTACTCACCGGAGCATTGATGCCCGCGCTGGCCGTGGGCGTACTAGTCGGCGCGGTGGCGCTCGGGGTCGTCGCCATGCTCTGACCCGGCGTTCCCGTGCTCCGAATCGGCATGGGACGCACCGGAAGATGTTCCGACCTCCGGTAAAGCACGAGGGTGGCACTCGATTTCGAGTGCCACCCTCCGCCGTATCGTCCGGGAACGGCGCCCCGCAGTCGCTAGCGGCGGAAGAGCTTGTTACCCAGCCAGACCAGCGGGTCGTACCGGTTGTCCACCACCCGCTCCTTGAGCGGGATCAGCGCGTTGTCGGTGATCTGAATGTGCTCGGGGCAGACCTCGGTGCAGCACTTGGTGATATTGCACAGCCCCAGCCCGGCGTCGTCCTGGGCGAGATCACGCCGATCACCGACGTCCAGCGGATGCATTTCCAGTTCCGCGATGCGCATCAGGTAGCGCGGCCCCGAGAAGGCTTCCTTGTTCTCCTCGTGATCGCGCACGACGTGACAGGTGTTCTGGCACAGGAAGCATTCGATGCATTTGCGGAATTCCTGCGATCGCTCCACATCGCGCTGCTGCATGCGATAGTCCCCGGGCTTGAGGTCGACCGGCGGGGTGAAGGACGGAATCTCGCGCGCCTTGCGGTAATTGAACGACACGTCGGTGACCAGGTCGCGAATCACCGGGAAGGTGCGCATGGGCGTCACCGTCACCACTTCGTCCTCGGTGAAGGTCGACATGCGGCACATGCACAGCAGTTTGGGCCGCCCGTTCACCTCGGCCGAACACGAACCGCACTTGCCCGCCTTGCAATTCCAGCGCACGGCCAGATCGGGGGTCTGGGTGGCCTGCAGGCGGTGGATGACGTCGAGCACCACCTCGCCCTCGTTGACCTCGACGGTGTAGTCCTGCAGTCCACCCCCCTCGGGATCACCGCGCCAGACCCTGAATTTCGCGTCGTAACCCATGGCTATTCCGCCTTTCCGGCGCCGTCCGCCACGGGGGCGAGTTCGGCTGGGCTGTAGTACTTTTCGAGCTCGGAACCGTCGAACAGCGCGAGCAGGTCCGCGCGCATGGGTTCCTGGTCCTCCGGGGTCACCGTCACCGCCGGCACCGAGAAGCCGACCTCGTCCGGGTCGATCCGGCACACCAGCAGTTTGTTGCGCCAGGCCGCGTCCATACCCGGGAAGTCGTCGCGGGTGTGCCCGCCGCGGCTCTCGGTGCGCAGCAGCGCGGCCTGGGCCACGCATTCGCTGATCAGGAGCATGTTGCGCAGGTCGAGCGCCAGGTGCCAGCCGGGATTGAACTGCCGGTGGCCCTCGATGGTGACGCCGTCGTAGCGGTCCCGCAGTTCGGACAGCTTCTCGATGGCCTGCTTCAGTTCGTGTTCCTTGCGGATGATGCCGACCAGGTCGTTCATGGTCTGCTGCAGATCCAGGTGCATGGTGTAGGGGTTCTCACCGCTGCCCTCACCCGGCGAATCGAACGGCGCGACAGCGGATTTGGCCGCCGCGGCGATGTCGTTGTCGGTGATCGCGGGGCGCTGGGCGAGCTGTTCCACGTAGGTGGCCGCGCCCAGGCCCGCGCGCCGGCCGAACACCAGCAGATCCGACAGGGAGTTGCCGCCGAGCCGGTTGGAGCCGTGCATACCGCCGGAACACTCACCGGCGGCGAACAGTCCGGGCACCGTGGCCGCACCGGTATCGGGATTCACCTCGATGCCGCCCATGACGTAGTGGCAGGTCGGGCCCACCTCCATGGGTTCTTTGGTGATGTCGACGTCCGCGAGTTCCTTGAACTGGTGGTGCATGGACGGCAGCCGCTTGACGATCTCGGCCGCGGGCATCCGCGAGGCGATGTCCAGGTACACGCCGCCGTTCTTGGTGCCGCGTCCCGCCTTCACCTCTTCGTTGATGGCGCGGGCCACCTCGTCGCGGGGCAGCAGGTCCGGGGTGCGGCGCGCGGAGTCGTTGTCCTTCAGCCACTGATCCGCCTCCTCCTCCGATTCGGCGTACTGCCCCTTGAACACCGCGGGGATGTAGTCGAACATGAACCGCTTGCCCTCGGTGTTCTTGAGCACCCCGCCGTCGCCGCGCACGCCCTCGGTGACCAGGATGCCGCGCACGCTGGGCGGCCAGACCATGCCGGTCGGATGGAACTGCAGGAACTCCATGTTGATCAGGGTCGCCCCGGCGCGCAGGGCCAGCGCGTGCCCGTCGCCGGTGTACTCCCAGGAGTTCGAGGTGGTCTTGTAGGACTTGCCGATGCCGCCGGTGGCCAGCACCACCGCGGGGGTCTCGAAGAGGATGAACCGACCCGATTCCCGCCAGTACCCGAAGGCTCCCGAGATCCGGTCGCCGTCCTTGAGCAGTTCGGTGACGGTGCATTCGGCGAAGACCTTGATGCGGGCCTCGTAGTCGCCGGTCTGGGCGAAGTCCTCCTGCTGCAGCGAGACGATCTTCTGCTGCATGGTTCTGATGAGTTCGAGTCCGGTGCGGTCGCCGACGTGGGCCAGTCGCGGGTAGGTGTGCCCGCCGAAGTTGCGCTGGCTGATGCGCCCGTCCTTGGTGCGATCGAACAGCGCCCCATAGGTTTCCAGCTCCCAGACCCGGTCCGGCGCTTCCTGCGCGTGCAGTTCGGCCATCCGCCAGTTGTTCAGGAACTTGCCACCGCGCATGGTGTCCTTGAAATGGGTCTGCCAGCTGTCCTTCTCGTTGGCGTTGCCCATGGCGGCCGCGCAGCCGCCCTCGGCCATGACGGTGTGCGCCTTGCCGAACAGCGATTTGCACACCACCGCGACCGAGAGGCCGTGTTCACGGGCTTCGATGACCGCGCGCAGTCCGGCGCCCCCGGCGCCGATCACGACGACGTCGTACTTGTGCCGTTCGACTTCAGGCATAGGACCGAATACTCCTGGGAGACATGTGAATTAGGAATCAGCCGATGAATCGGAGATCTTTGATCGTTTCGCTCGCGACCAACATGACGTAGAAGTCGGTGAGCACCAGGGTGCCGAGCGTGGTCCAGGCCAGCTGCATGTGACGGGTGTTGAGCTTGGACACCTGGGTCCAGTACCAGTAGCGCACCGGATGTTTGGAGAAGTGCTTGAGCCGCCCGCCCGCGATGTGGCGGCAGGAGTGACACGACACCGTGTAGGCCCACAGCAGGATCACGTTGCCCAGCAGCACGATGTTGCCCAGGCCGAACCCGAACCCGCCGTCCTTGCCGTGGAACGCGGCGAGCGCGTCGTAGGTGTTGATCAGCGAGACGATGATCGCCACGTAGAAGAAGTAGCGGTGCGCGTTCTGGATGATCAGCGGAAGTTTGGTCTCACCGGTGTATTTCGCGTGCGGCTCGGCCACCGCGCAGGCCGGCGGGGAGAACCACACGGACCGGTAGTAGGCCTTGCGGTAGTAGTAGCAGGTGAGCCGGAAGCCGAGCAGGAACGGCAGCACCAGGAAGCCCAGCGGGATCCACATGGGCAGCTCGCCCAGCGGCGTGCCGAAATGGGCGGAGCCCTCGACGCACGAGTCGCTCACGCACGGTGAGTAGAACGGCGTCAGGTAGTGGTAGTCCGCGACGTAATACGCCGAGCGCACAAAGGCTCTGACGGTCGCGTAGATGATGAAGGCGGACAGCCCCAGCACGGTCAGCAGCGGCGGGAGCCACCACCGGTCGGTACGCAGCGTGCGCGCGGCAATCGCGGCGCGACTCCTGCTGAATACCCCGGTCGCGTTCGATTCGGGAGCCTTGATCGGTGCGGCGCTCACTGCTGGATGCCTCGCTGCTCTATCCCGTGGAACGTCATCGTTACCTCCGGCATCGAATGTGATGGTGAGCACCCTACGACAGGGCGGCTATCACTCGAGCTGGGTACGGCGAATTCGTGATCGAGTGATTTGCAACACAATCCGGCGTTCGCACGGCCGGTCGTTCGATTGGTGAACGAACGGCTATCTCGCGAAGAACGCGGCACCGCAGTGAGTTTCGCGAATAAGACGAAACGCCCGCGGAAAGCACGTACGAACAGCGCAATCATCCGTTCCCGCTCCGTCACACCCCAGCAACAAGGGTGTGGTGACCTTTTCTCCGAAGCAGGAAACCCCTCGGCGATCCGAATGCGAGGGGAAGCGGGAAGGAACACCGGCGATGAGGCGAGCCGCGATCGTAATGCCCATGCGCACACCCGTCGGGCTCCCGGGCGGGGCGCTATCGGGCGTCGCGCCGCGGCGCTTGATTTCGACCGTGCTCAGCGCTGTGGTAGGGCGCTCGGGCATCGACCCGCACCGGATCGACCAGCTCGTCACGGCGACGCCGGACGCGGCCGCCGTGCGCGGCGCGATCCCGCTGGCCGGGCTGCCGTGCACCCTGGACGAATTCGCGGTCGGCGCGGCCACCGGCGGCGGCCTGCGCGCGCTGATCACCGCCGCCATGATGGTGCAGACCGGATCGGCCGACGTGGTGCTGGCGCTGGGCGCCGAATACCCCGGTACGCCGCCCGCGCCGGTTCCGGCGCAATCGCCGGGGGCGCAACGGCATCCGGGCGTGCCACGGGTCGACCCGCCGGGCGGGTCACGAGGTGACGGGCCCGGTGGACCGCGAGGCAACGGCCCCGGCGGCTTCGATCTCTCCATCGCCGGCGGGCTGCGCGGCAACCAGCGCCCCGACAATCGCGGCGGCCCGGGCTTCGTCCTGCGCGGCGGCCCGCCGGGGCCGGACACCGGCGAACAGCTCGCGGTCTGGGCGAACGCCGAAACCGCGCACGGCGGACGGGAATCCAAACAGGTCGAACTGCTGGCCCAGCACTACGGCATCGGCCGCGCCGAGGCCGACGAGTTCGCCGCGGCCAGTCACCGGCGCGCGGCCCGGGCCCGGCGCCAGGGCATCTTCGGCGCGGAGATCGCGCCGGTGGTGGTGAACGCCATCCCCGACGACGTGAATTCCGGTGTGGTGCAACTGGTCGACCGGGACGAGGGCCTGCGCGACGACGTCTCGCACCGCGCCTTCGCCGCCCTCGAGCCCTTCGTGCCCGGCGGCGTGCGCACGGTCGGCAACTGCAGCGCCCGCACGCTCGCCGCGTCCGGCTGCCTGGTGGTGGCCGAGGACCGGCTCGACGAACTCGGTCTGCAGGCCCTGGGCTACGTCGTCGGCTGGGCCACCGCCACCGCGGAGCCCGACGCCGTCCTGCCGGTCGCCGGGGTGGCGATGGACCGGGTGCTCGCGCGCAACGGCCTGACCGCCAACGATCTGGATCTGGCCGAGATCGACGAGACCAGCGCGGTGGAGGTGCTGGCCCTGACCCGGGTCTGGGAGCGCGAGAACAACGGCTTCGATCCGGTGGAACAGCTGAACGTGCACGGCGCGGCCATCGCGCTCGGCGACCCGGGCAATGCCGGGGGCCTGCGCATGGTCACCACGCTGATGCACGAATTGGACCGCCGCGACGGCGGTTTCGGCCTGGTCGCCGCGCCGACCGGGCCCGGCCGGGCCCTGGCCGCGCTGTTCGAGTCCGCCGACGCCGAGCGGCTGGCCCCGGCCCCGCGCGGCGCCCGCTTCCACGGGGCGCGGCAGAGCCGGATCGGCCGGGGGCGGCACCGCGGGTGATCGGCGCCCGGGGGTGATCGGTCCGGCCGCGCCCGGACCCGGACACACGGCGGCACCCGCCGCGAGGGGCGCGGCGGGTGCCGGGGGTGCTGCTACTTGGTGCGGGGCCGGGAGTGGAAGCCCAGCCCCTCGTCCTGTGCGCCCATCCAGGCGGCTTCGTCGGACTTGCTGTCGGGGACGTAGATGACGTCCTGGGCGCCGCGGGTGACCTGGGCCGGCGGGGCCTGCTCGAATTCATCGGTGTCGATGACGAGTCGTTCCAGATCGTTTTCCAAGCGGCGGACCATGCTGGCCTCTCCGTACTGCGAGCGCAACGCGCCGACGCACTGCCGGAGCTGGCCGACCGCGTAGCGAAGTTCCGCAATCTCGCTGCGTGTCATCGAAACCTCCTCGGGGCATGTGATCGAGCCGTGTGACAGACCACACATCGTGATCTACAACACAGTACGCGACGAATCGCGATCCGTCTCGCCGGAGTGAAAGAACCGCTGGTCAGTGCGCCGGGCGCGAACGCCATTCCGGCCGGTTAGGGGGACATTCGGGGCATTCGCGAACCGCCTGCGCGACCGCTCGCGCCGCCGCCGGATCAGCCCGCGATGGCGTATTCCGGCCCGCATCCGGGCTCGCGCAGCCGCGCCACCGCCCGGTCCACCAGTCCGGTGATGGCCGCCGCGACCTCCTCGACGCGTTCCATGATCACGCTGTGCCCGGCGCCGTCGAGCCGGATGAGTTCGGCGTCGTCGAGCTGGGAGGCCAGCACCACCGAATGCGCGAACGGGATCACCACGTCCGCCGATCCGGCCAGCACCAGCGAGGGGATCTCGCCCAGCCGGTGCAGGGCGGCCATCTCGTCGAATCGGATGAGCGAGTCCAGGAATCCCGACATGGTCAGCAGCGAGGTCTCGTTGAGCATGGCCGTGGCCACCGCGAGCAGGCGCGGGCCGACCTTGCGGGTGCCGTGCGTGGCCTCGCGCATGATGGGCTCGAAGATCCTGCGGCTGAAGTGTTTCGAGGCCTGCATGGCCCGCGGCGCCCGCCGCATGGCCGCCTGCAGCGAGGCCACCGCGGGCCCGTTCAGCAGGCGTCCCATCCCGACCCGGGTGACGCTGCTCGCCGCGCCCGCGAGCAGGCCGACGCCGGCGACGCGGCAGCCGATGCTCTCGGGGAAGATGCGCGCGTAGGCCAGGATCGTCATGGCGCCCATCGAATGACCCACCAGCACAACGGGTCCGGTGGGCGCGACCGCGCGCAGCACCACGTCCAGGTCCCGGGCCAGCTGATCGATCGTGTAGGTGGCGGGGTCGGCCGCGCCCGAATCCCCGTGTCCGCGATGGTCGTAGAAGACCAGGTGGGTGTCCTCGCCCCAGGCCGGGCGCAAGTGGTCGCGCAGCAGCGCCCAGGACTCGGTGCGCAGGCAGTGCCCGTGGATGAACACCACGGTGAGGGCGGCGTCGGGGGCGCCGAATTCGTGTACCGCGATGGGCACGCCGTCGGCGGCCGGAACGGTGAAGTGGTGGCCGTCGTTGTCGGCGGCGCGGCGGGTGATGGACATGACGTACTCCTTGGGAGATCGCCTCTTGCCCGGTTGTCGAGAGAGATTGCCGGTTCGTTAACCGCTCACACCTGGCGTTATGCACAAGTTGCCCAACTGTCGCCGCCGATCGATATACCGATCGCCGGTCGAATCCGCGATCACCTCGCCCGGCCGCCGGTCGGCGGTGGATTTTGTGCCATCACCGCACATCGGGATCTATATGTGAATCTAGAGAATTGGCTAGAAAGCTGTAGACCTCTCACGACGGGCTATTTCGCACAAGAATCTGCCCCTCTCTAGCCAAGTGACTAGAGAGGGGCAGATCCGGCTCGATTCCCGCCCGAGGTTAGGTGCCCGCCCCCGCCTTGGTCGACGGCAGGAACGTGCGCAGCAGGTTCTGCTCGGTACTCGGCCCGATCGACCACTCCGAGATCCACGGCCCGGTGCCCTCGCTCGGGTCGAGCGCGCCGCCCTCCAGGAACGTGTAGCGCCCGTCCAGGACGCCGCGGGTCAGTTCGGTGTCCGCGTCATCGGTGTTGTCCCACAGCGCGTCGAACAGCCGCCCGATCCGCAGCCGGGACTGCCGGCAGAACACCTCGGCGAGCTCCTCGGCGGCGACGCCGTCGGGATCGCCCGCCACGCGCAGGGATTGGGCCTTCACGCAGGCCGCCGAGATGGCGAACAGCTCCGCCCCGATGTCGACGATCCGGCCCAGGAAGCCCTGTTTGTACTCGAGCTTGGCCTGCCAGCGCGCCATCCCGTACATCAGGGCCCGGGCCTGCTTGCGCGACATGCGCTCGACGAACCGCATATGCCGTGCGAGCGGGCCGAATTCGCTGAAGGTGGCCGGCACCGTGCCCGAGCCCACCGCCAGCTGCGGGAACCACTTGGCGTAGAAGCCGCTCGCGCCGACCGCGGCCTTGGCCTTGTCCCTGAGCTCGGCGTTGCGATCGACCAGCGCCCCGGCGGCGGACATGTGCGCGTCGGCCATCTCGCGGGCGATGAGCAGGCGCATGATCTCGCTGGAGCCCTCGAAGATGCGATTGATGCGCAGATCGCGCACCATCTGCTCGGCGCCGACCGCGCGTTCGCCGCGCGCCGCCAGCGAGGCCGCCGTCTCGTAGCCGCGGCCGCCGCGGATCTGCACCAGTTCGTCGGCGATCTCGCACGCCATCTCCGAGGCCCACAGTTTGGCCAGCGCCGCCTCGATGCGGATGTCGTTGCGGTTCTCGTCGCACATGGTGGCCGACAGGTCCAGCACCGCCTCCAGCGCGAAAGTCGTTGCGGCGATGTAGGACAGCTTGGCGCCGACCGCACCGTGCTCGCCCACCGGGCGGCCCCACTGCACCCGGGTGCCGCTCCACTCGCGGGCGATCTTGAGCGACCACTTGGCCGCGGCGGTACACATCGCCGGAATGGCGAGGCGGCCCGCGTTCAGGGTGGTGAGCGCGATCTTGAGGCCGTCGCCCTCGCGGCCGACCAGATTGCCCTTGGGCACCAGCACCTTGTGCATGCGGGTGACGCCGTTCTCGATGCCGCGCAGGCCCATGAAGGCGTTGCGGCGCTCCACCGTGATGCCCGGGCTGTCCGCCTCGACGATGAAGGCCGAGATGCCGCCGCGGTGCCCCTCGCTCTTGGGCACCCGCGCCATCACCACCAGCAGTTCGGCCACCACGCCGTTGGTGGTCCACAGCTTCACGCCGCTGATCTCGTACGCCTCGCCGTCGGCGGTCGGGACCGCGACCGAGGCCATGCGCGCGGGGTCCGAACCGACATCGGGTTCGGTGAGCAGGAAGGCGCTCACCGCGCCACGAGCGCAGCGCGGCAGGAACTCCCGCTTCTGTTCGAGCGTGCCCGCCAGCTTCAGCGGTTCCGGGACGCCGATGGACTGGTGCGCCGAGAGCAGGACGCCGAGGCTGGCGTGCGCCGAGCCGACGAGCATGAGGGCCCTGTTGTAGCCGACCTGCGACAGGCCGACCCCGCCGTACTCCTCGGGGATCTTCAGGCCGAAGCAGCCGAGATCGGCCAGCCCCCGGACGTATTCGTCCGGAATGCGGCCCTCGGCCTCGATGCGATTGCCGTCGATCGTCTCGCAGAAGGCGCGCAGGCGGTCCAGGTACGCGGTGTTCTTGCGCTCCTCGGCGGCGGTCGGGCGCGGGAACGGATGAATGAGATCGAGGCGGAAGCGCCCGAGGAACATCTCCTTGGCGAACGACGGCTTGGCCCACGTGGTTTCGCGAGACTCCTCGACGAGTGCCCGGGCCTGCTCCTCGGTGGCGTCGACTTTCGCTGTTGTCGCCATATGTCCTCCTCGGACGTGATGGGAATCACATTCGAGTGTAGGAGTCTTTGTTACCCATCGGTAGTCGTTGGCAAAGATCGAAAGCGCCTGTCGTTCAATGATCTTGAAGTGCTGGCTACCGAATAGCAATCGCCGATGGCGGGGTGCGGCGCAGCTGTTCCGCCCGCCTATTCAGTGCCGAAAGCTATTGCACGCCACGCAGATAACGCCCGAAATGCGGCACCGTGAAACCGATCGTGCCGCGCTCGGCCGAATAGATCAGTCCCTTCTTGATCAGGCCGTCCCGGGCGGGGGACAGCGACGCCGGCTTGCGATCGAGTTCGCGCGCCACCGCGGCGGTGGCGACCGGACCGTCGTCACCGGACAGATCGGCCATGGCGCGCATGTACTCCCGTTCGGCGGGTGTCGCCCGTTCGTAGCGGGAGCCGAAGAAACCGACCGCCAGCTCTTCTTCGGCGGCGGGCGCCGCGAGTTCGACATCCCGCGCCGAGATCGGATCGCGGGCCGCGGTGTCCCAGGTCGCCTTGCCGTACGCCTGCACGAAATACGGGTAGCCGTCGGCCTTGCGGTACAGCGCGGCGAGCGCGTCGTCGTCGTATGTCACCCCCTCGCGCGCGGCGGGCGCGATGAGCGCGTGGTCGGCCGCCGCCCGGTCCAGGCGATCGATGCGGTGATACGAGAACAGCCGCTCGGAATAGGACTTGGACGCCGAGAGCACCGCGGGCAGATGCGGCAGGCCCGCGCCGACGACGATCACCGGCGCGGCGTCCTGGCTCAATTCGTGGCAGGCGCCGCAGATGGCCGAGATGTCCGCCGGGCCCAGATCCTGGAGCTCGTCGATGAACAGCGCGATGCCGATCCCGGCGTCCCGGGCCAGCTGCGCGGCCTCCAGCAGCAGCTCCACCAGATCGATCTCGATGTCGCCGGAATCGGCGCGACCGGTCAGCGCGGGCACGTCGATACCCGGATTCCAGCGCTCGCGCATGCCCTTGTCGGCGGTGGCGCGCAGCGCGAAAGCCTTGAGAATGCCCAGGAAGTCGTCGATCTGTTCGGGATTGCGATGCTCCACCGCCAGCGCGCGCACCGCCATGTGCAGCGCCGCGGCCAGCGGGCGGCGCAGCTGCTGATCCGGGCGGGCCTCCAGCTTGCCGGTGCCCCACCCGCGCGAACGCGCCGCCGAGCGCAGCTGATTCAGCAGCACCGTCTTGCCCACCCCGCGCAATCCGGTCAGCATGACGCTGCGTTCGGGGCGGCCCCGGGCGATCCGCTCCAGCACGATGTCGAACGCGTCGAGCTGGCGGTCGCGGCCCGCCAGCTCGGGCGGGCGCTGCCCGGCTCCGGGGGCGTACGGATTGCGCACGGGGTCCATGCCGCCACACCGTAGCGCCAAAATTCGGGATTATCGCGGCGTCTATCGAAGTCCCTAGACGGCACCGCGCACGGGCATACCCGGTGCGGCCCTTCCGTTTCGGCGCGCGGTGCGGACGTACGCCCGGGTAGCTCCCGCGCTGTCGCGTGCCCGGCGGCGCGCATCGCTACCCTGGTGACGGAATGCGCCTGCGCCGGGGCCGGGCCGTGTACGAGGAGGCGTCATGCCGGAAGAGCCGACCAGCGTCGCCGAGGTGGTGCGGTCCTGGAACGTGCCCGGCGAGGCCGCGGTGGCGGGCCGCATCCGCAACAACATCCTGTCCGCGATCGAAAGCGGTTTCGACGACCCGCAACTGGTGGCGGACCTCGCGGTGGGCCCGCTGGTGATGGCGCTGGCCACCCTCGAGGTCGACCTCGCCGACGCGCGCCGGCGCATCGCGCAGCTCGAGCGAGCGCTTGACCAGCGCTGATTCGACGAATGGCGGATCGCTGGAAGATAACGGCGTATTCGATCAGGTATATCGAGTCGTGATCGGCGCGCCGAGACCAGGATTCGCGTGTCTGCCGGGGAGTTTGCCGCGAATCGCAGCGCGCCGCGCGTGTGGGGTGGACAACACGGCTCGGCAGTCGTAATCTTCTCGTGACTTAGTGGAGTCTGTCGCTTCATCGGAGACGCGGCCCACTGCGTTACGTAAGAAGGATCGGAGATGGCGCTCGGTGGGTAAGCACAGCATGCAGCGGGAATCTCGCGTTACGAATTCCGTGAAGGGCGCTATCGTCATGGGCGCCATGGCAGCAACGACAACCGGCGCGTTCCCGGCGATCACCGCCCAGGCCGCCACCGTCGAGATTCCCGGCCTCGGCAACTTCGACGTGCCGGACGCGTTCGCACCCCAGGTGCAGCAGTTCAACCAGGCGGTCAAGGACTTCCAGGAAGGCCCCGGCCTCACCGTCGGCGCCAACCCGAGCGTGGGCAACGAGAACGGCTTCACGCTTCCCGGCCTGCTCGGCCAGCAGAAGCAGCAGGGCGTGGGTGACATCGCCCTCGAGGCCGCCGCCACCAAGGTCGGCGCGCAGTACTCCTGGGGCGCCTCGGGCCCGTTCAGCTTCGACTGCTCCGGCCTCGTGCAGTGGGCCTACAAGCAGGCCGGAATCGAACTGCCGCGCACCAGCTTCGAGCAGTCGCACGTCGGTGCTCCGGTGGCGTTCAAGGACCTCGTCCCCGGCGACATCGTCATCACCAACGGCGGCGGCCACGTCGGCATCTACGCCGGCGACGGCAAGCTGCTGAACGCGGTGCAGTCCGGTACCCCGGTCTCCTACACCCCCCTCAAGGCCGATCAGGTCGTGACCGCGCGCCGCGTGGTGGCCTGACCCGATATCCTTCAGCGCGTGCCATCCGCGCTGCCGAACGAACCGGCCCACGCCAGAGTCGACTCCTGGGTGTGAGCCGTCCGGCTTTTCAAGACCAGGTCCGAGGCCGCCGCGGCCTGCCGGTCCGGGCACGTGCGGGTCAACGGCGTCGCGGTCAAACCCGCGCATTCGCTCAAACACGGTGACGAGATCCGGGTGCGCGTCAACGGTATCGAGCGCATCGTGATCGTCGAGCGGCTGCTCACCAAACGCGTCGGCGCGGCCGTGGCCGTGCAGTGCCTGATCGACAAGAGCCCGCCGCCGCCGGACCCGCAGCTGATCGCCGCCCAGCCGCGCCGCGATCGCGGGAGCGGCCGCCCCACCAAACGTGAACGCCGCGAGACGGATCGGCTGCTGGGCCGGGACGACTGACACACCGCGCCGGTGCGCGTCAGGACTTCCCGTCGAGGCCGGGCGTCCGGCCCGCCCCGGTTCCGGCCCCGCGTGCCGTCCGTGCCGCGTGGGCCGCGGCCCAGGCGGTCGCCCCGACGGTCACCAGCGCACCGAGCACGATCGCGGACGCCTCGCCCGGCGCCAGCACCCCGAGTTCGGTGCCGACCGTCACCGCCGCGACCGGCACCCCGATCTGCGCCGCGGCCATGACCCCGTAGCCGATGGGCTGCCCGGACAGGCGCATCAGCACGTGGGTGAGCAGCGCCGCCGCGCCCAGCGCCAGCCCGAGCCCGATGAGCTCTGGCTGCTCGCCGAACTCGCGGAGATTCAAGCGCGCGCCCAGCCAGACGAAGAACAGCGGCGTGAGGAAACCGTCGCCGATGGCGAAGAGCTGACGCGCCACCCGGCGCGGTTCGCCGATGGCCGACACCGCGAGCCCGAACGCGAACCCCGCCAGCATGATCGAGACGTGGGTCCGGGTGGCCAGCGCGCACAGCCCGAACAGCAGCGCCAGGCTCACCCGCAGCTCCAGGGCGTACTGCCGATCCTGCGAGACCTTGTGCAGGCGCCGCCGGGCGCCCGAGTCCTCGAGGTAGCGCAGCACGGCGAACAGCACCAGGGCGGCTCCGCACACCGTCACCGCGCCCACCGCCGCGCGCCCGGCATTGCCCGGATCGATGACCAGTGGCAGCGCCACCACGCAGGCGGCGTCGGCGACCGCGACCTGGGCGGTCAACTCCAGCACGGGCTTTCCGGTGAGCCGTTGCGCGTCCAGTATCGGCAGCACGAGCGCCGCCGAGGACGACGCGATGAGCACCGCGTACAGCGCGCCGTGCCCGATGCCGAAGGCGGCGGCCACCGCGTGCCCCGCCACCGCGGCGAGCAGCCCGACACCGGCGGCCCGGGCCACGCCGACCCCGAGCGCGGAGCGAATGCCGGCATCGCGCATGGGCACGTGGGTGCCCGCCACGAACATGACCACGGCGAACCCGATGTCGGCCAGGAACGCGAAGGTCGGATCGCCGGCGTCCAGCACGCCGAAACCCGTTGTCCCGAAGACGATTCCGGCAGTCAGCTCGCCCAGCACGACCGGCAGCCGCCAGGCCCGCCGCCACGCGAGCAGCGGGCCGGCCAGGCCCAGGACCATGATCAGGGCGAGGGTTCCGAAGTTCACGGCAGGGACGCGAACTTCACCGGGATCAGAATGTTCTCGTCGGTGTAGTAGATGGCGCAGACCCGGTGGTAGCCGTCGGCGATCTGGGCGGGCACCCCGCGCCGGAAGTCCCCGCGCACCATCAGGATCGGCGAGAGCGCCTTCCCCGCCATGATCTTGGTGAGATCGCGCCGGACGTACGGGTTGTAGGCGGGCAGGATCTCGAGCTGCGCCGCCCGCAGGATGTCCTTGGCCTTCTTGTGGATGATCGGCGCGGCCCGCAGTTCCTCGACCGCGGTCTCCACCACGTCCGGCTCACCGAGCATTTCGAGGAAGTCGGCGGCGGCCGGATAGTCGTGCTCATCCGGCTTGCTCTTCCATGTCACCTGGATGCTCGCATCGGCCATGGCGTCATCATTCCGGGGCCACCAGCGGGTTTCAGCTCGACACGCGGGACAGCGGCTCCCACCCGGCGGTGGAGAAGCCGATGGCGAAATCGGTCGGATCGCTCGCGGTCAGCGCCACCAGATTGGCCGTGGCGATGCGATCGCGCTCGCGGCCCGCGTGCACCACGCCCCGGATCGGCGAACCGCATTCGCGAATGTCGTGCAGCGCGTTGGCCAGATCATCGCGATCGGCCGCGTCGCACCGCACCAGCACGATCCAGTCCTCCATGCCGTCCAGCGGCGGCGGCAGCGCGCGCGGCTGCCGGGTCAGCACCACCACGTCGCGCGCGCCCGCGTCCAGCAGCCACCGCACCGCGACGGCCCCGGACGCGCCGAGCCCGCCCGCCACCACGTAGGTCCCGTCCCCGCGAATGGCCACCGCGGGCACTTGCGGCGCGAGGCCGCGCCCCGAATGCGCGCGCCGCCACCGCCGCCGGGGCGGCGCCGCGAGCCGGGGACCCGCCGCCGTCCCGTCGATGTCGCGGCCCGCCACGTACAGCCGTCCCACCGCCCGCAGGAACGCCTCGGCCTCGTCCGCCCGGGCCCCGGCCGCGTACGTCGAGTCCCGCAGGCGCGGGTGCTCGCGCACCGCGCCCGCCGCCACCGCCTGCGGACCGATCTCCAGCACGGTCGAAATGCCCTCTCGCACAGCGGTGTCCAGCGCGCCGGCCAGATCGACCGGCGCTCCCACCCCCGCACTCCAGTACGCGGCATCCAGCGCGACCTTTGCGGGTGGGGTGGGCCGGAGCACCGCGCCGGGGCGCGAGGTGGAGAAGAACGTGATCCGGGGTGACCGGGGCGTGAGTCGGGACAGCTCCGGGATCAGGTGTGGCGCGAGGGCCCGGGCCTGCGGAATGTGCGGGATCAGCTGTGCCGCGGGGGAGTCCGGGGTCACGCGCTGGGCGAAGATGGCGCGGCGGTGGGCGCGGCGGACGAGGGTGTCGATGTAACGGGGGTCGCCCGAGACCGTGACCGAGCGCGCGCCTTCGATCGCGGCCACGCCGACGTCGGCGCGCATCGGCTCGAGCAGCCGCCCGACCTCGGCGAGCGTCGCCTCGACCACCGCGGCCGCGCCGCGCTCGGGAATCTTCGCCAGCAGCCTGCCCCGCACGACCGCGATGCGGGCGGCGTCCGTGAGCGAGAGCGCCCCGGCGACCGCCGCCGCCGCGACCTCGCCCGGGCCGTACCCGGCCACCGCGTCCGGGGCCGGGCTCCAGGCCCGCAGCAGCGCCGCCAGCGCCCACTGGAACACGAACAGCGCGGGCTGGGTGTCGTCGTCGTGGGGACCGCAGCTCGCGAAACCGTTGCGCGGGGTCCACACTCGCGGCCCGCCCGCCTCGACCACCGCGTCCGCGGCGTCGGTCAGCGCCGCCGCGAACACCGGGTGCCGGGCCGCCAGCGCGCGCCCCATCCGCGGGTGCCCGCCCCCGCCCGCGAACAACCACAGCAGCCCGCCCGGTCGAGCCCCCTCGACCGGTTCCAGCACGGCTCCCGTGCCCGCGGCTCGGAATCGCGGGCCCGGGCCCGGCTCGTGCTCGCCCGCGTCGTCCTCGGCGCGGGAACCGCCTTGCGTGCCTTCCGGATCGGCGGGTGTGCCGTCGTGCGCTCCCGCGTGGGCGAGGCGACCGGTGTGCGTGGCGTGCGGATCGCCGAGCGACCCGGTGTGCGCGTCGTACCCGTGAGCGTGGGAGTCGTCGTGTGCGGCGCGCGTCCCGGCGACGGCGTGCGAGCCCGCCGGATCGGCGGGCGCCGGCTCGCGGGTGAGGTGGCGGGCGAGGCGGTGGAGCTGGGTGCGCGCGTCGTCGATGTCGTGGGCGAGCACGGCGGCGCGGACCGGCTCGGGGACGAGTCTGCTTACCCCGGAAGCGAATTCGCTGAGAGACCGGTAGGCGGGCAGGCGTTCGGCCCAGTGCTCGGCCAGCTCGCGCAGGGCGTCGTGATCGCGGGCGGAGAGCGGCAGCAGCAGGGGCGGCTGGGCGCCGCGCGCGGCGGGGGCGGGCCGCGGATCGGCGGCCAGGGCGATATGGGTGTCGTACGCGCCGGCGGCGGGGAAACCCATTCCGGCGCCGGTGATCTCGGCGTAGCGATGGCTGCCGGTGCGGTGGGTGTCGGCGGTGCGCTGCAGGACCAGCACGGTGCACAGGCCGATGTCGGTGGGCACCGCGATGCCCGAAAAGCGGGGCAGCAGAGTCAGATCCACGCCGCCGGTGATCACGAAGGGTACCGACTCGTCGGCCAGCAGGCGCACGGCGGTGTCCACCGCCACCAGCGGCGACAGCCGGTCGCTCTGCACCAGCAGACTGGGTCCGCGCAGGTCCAGGGCGCGCGAGAGCTGATGCGCGCCGTTGGGTGCGGCGTCGCCGAAAACCGCTGCGGCGCCGAACACCACGGCCGCGTTCGAGCCGCGCGCCAGCCAGCCCAGCCCGGAGTCGTCCAGCGCCTCCACGGCGACCTCGAGGGTGACGCGCCGGCGCGCGTGCATACCCGAGGACTCCACCTCTCCGATGCCGAACCAGTCCCGGTCGAAGGCCGCGCCCGTCGCCCGGGCGCCGACACCCACGATGGACACCCGGGGGAAGGGTGTTCCGGTATCGGTCGAAGCTTTCGTACTCTGCCGCACAGGAATCCCTCCCGCGTCCGGCGACGTGCGCGCCGAGGTACCTCGGGCGATTCTGCCAAGATTTCGCTCGGCCCAGCCGGGCTTTCGCGCAGGTAGATTGTGACTCAGCGCCGTCCCGGCGGGTTACACCACCCCCGCCCGTCGCGGCACGCGGACGCGCCGGAACGCGTATCGAGCAGTGCGGGGTTCGATCACACCGATCGGTATGGTGCGCAGGCCGATTCGCGCGCGACCCCACGCCACCGGAGGTCGCCGGGCACTACCGCTCGGTAGGGCTCCGGCGCCGTCCGGCTCAGGCGTTGGCGGCGCGCCGCTGCGGCGGCTCGAAGTCCGCGGCGGTGGCGTGCGAGGAGAAGAAACGCAGCGCTAGGTTCACCGCGTCCTGTTCGGTGTCGACGCCCGAAATCGCCATGGCCCGGCGTACCGCGTTGTCGTCGAGATAGATTCGAGTGACTGCCATTTCGGCACCTCCCACACGTCGGTCGTGTACTCAAAGCATGACGGATCGCGGGGCGCGGGGCAGCCGAATGGGCAACAGCCATTAGCAAATCGGGCTAATAGATCTTCGCCCGAATTATCTGGTACGCACGGACTTTCGGACCGGACAAATGCGCGATGCCCCCTCGCGCGGGCGAGAGGGCATCGGAACCGTGAAGTCCGGTACTAGACGAGCATGCCGCCCAGTCTCGCCTTGATCAGTTCCTCGGCCTCGGACACCATGCGGCCGACCAGCTCCGCGCAGGTCGGGATGTCGTCGATCAGGCCCTGGACCTGGCCCGCGGACCAGATGCCCGCGTTCAGATCGCCGTCCTCGAACACCTTGCGACCGCGCGCGCCCGCGACCAGATCGCGCACATCCTCGAACTTGCCGCCGGCCTTCTCGATTTCGACGACCTTGCGGCTGATCTCGTTGTCCGCCACGCGCGCGGTGTTGTGCATCGTGCGGAAGATGAGCTGGGTCGCGCGCTCGGTATTGGCGACGATCTGCTCCTTGACCGACTGGTGGATAGCCGATTCCTGGGTGCACATGAAACGCGTTCCCATATTCACGCCATCGGCGCCCAGCGCGAGCGCCGCGACCAGGCCGCGCGCGTCGGCGATACCACCGGAGGCGATGACCGGGATCTCCAGCGCCTTGGTGGCGGCCGGGATCAGGATCAGGCCGGGGACGTCGTCCTCACCCGGGTGGCCGGCGCATTCGAAGCCGTCGATGGAGACGCCGTCGACGCCGATCTTCTGCGCCTTGAGGGCGTGCCGGACGCTGGTGCACTTGTGCAGCACCTTGATCCCGGCTTCCTTGTAGTACGGCAGGAAGGGCTCGGGGTTGGAGCCCGCGGTCTCCACGATCTTGATGCCGGACTCGATGATCGCCTTGACGTACTCCTGGTACGGCGGCGGGTTGATCGAGGGCAGGATGGTGACGTTCACGCCGATCGGCTTGTCGGTGAGCGCGCGCGCCTTGTCGATCTCCTTCAGGAGATCCTCGGGGGTGGGCTGGGTGAGGGCGGTGATGATGCCCAGGCCGCCCGCCTCGGACACGGCCGCGGCGAGTTCGGCGCGGCCGACCCACATCATGCCGCCCTGCACGATCGGGTGTTCGACCCCGAAGGTCTCGGTGAACCGGGTACGCAGCATTGAACGCCGTCCTCTCATGCCTCTCACAACTGGCTCGATACTCGCATAGTTGCATATGCGGGACAAGCCCGATGTGAGCCAGAGTTTGCAGCGATACGGACCGCTTCGCGGCCGGCCTGGGGATAACCTGACCGGCACGAATCGGGCAGCATGATCGATTTACCGCCCCTGAGCTGGTCAATGAATCGATGACAAATTTCCTACGGAACCTTCTCTGTAACCCTTGTCACGCCAAAAAGTTAGTTGGTATTCTCACGCTCGTTCAGCCGTCGGCGGCATCGGAACAGCCGGTGCCGCGGTGACGGTCCGAGAGGAGTACGTGGCATGACGGTGTTACAGCCGCTCGATCAGCCCATCCGGTCGCGGCGCAATCACTGGGTCAACCAGATCGCTACCCACGCCGTCATGCGCCCGGACCACACCGCGTTCCGGTGCAAGGGCGTGGACACCAGCTGGAAGGCGCTGCACGAGCGGTCCGAGCGCTTCGCCGACGGGCTCGCCCGCCGCGGCGTCGGGCTCGGCGATCGCGTGCTGCTGCTCGCGCTCAACTACACCGAATACATCGAAGCCGTCATCGGCATCAACGCCGTCGGCGCCATCGCGGTGCCGGTGAACTTCCGCCTCACCCCGCCCGAGGTCGCGTACATCGTCGGGGACAGCGGCGCCAAGGCCATCGTCACCGACAACCTGCTGCAGCCCCTGGCCACCGCCATGGTCGCGCAGGCCCCGGCGCTGGAAACCTGCGTGGTCATCAACGGGCAGAGCGCGGACGGCGTCATCGGCTACGAGGACTTCCTCGCCGAGGACGGCGAACCGCATGCGCCGCTGGACATTCCGGAGGACACGCCCTGCCTGATCATGTACACCTCGGGCACCACCGGCGCGCCCAAGGGCGCGGTGCTCTCGCACGCGAACATGAACTCCCAGGGCCTGACCTGTATCCGGGCCATGGACATCACGCCCGAGTCGGTGGGCTTCTGCACCTCGCCGCTGTTCCACATCGCCGGCCTGGGCAGCCTCACCCCGTACTTCCTGCTCGGCGGCAAGACCATCCTGCATCCGCTGGGCGCGTTCAACGCCACCGAATGGCTCGACGCCGTGGAGGCCGAACAGGCCACCACCGCCTTCTGCGTCCCCGTGCAGTGGCAGCTCATCTGCGAGGAGCCGACGGTCCGGGAGCGCAAGCTCGCGCTGCGCATGCTGTGCTGGGGCGCGGCCCCGGCCTCGGACTCGGTGCTGCGGGCCATGGCCGACTGCTTCCCGGACGCGCAGAACGTCGCGGTGTTCGGCCAGACCGAGATGTCGCCCATCACCTGCGTGCTCGAGGGGCGCGACGCGCTGCGCAAGCTCGGATCGGTCGGCAAGCCCATCCCGACCGTGCAGGTGCGCGTGGTCGACGACGAGATGAACGACGTCGCCCCCGGTGAGATCGGCGAGATCGTCTACCGCGGCCCGACCATGATGTCCGGCTACTGGAACCGGCCCGAGGCGACCGCGGAGTCGTTCCACGGCGGCTGGTTCCACTCCGGCGACCTGGTCCGCCAGGACGAGGAGGGCTTCGTCTACGTCGTGGACCGCAAGAAGGACATGATCATCTCCGGCGGCGAGAACATCTACTGCGCCGAGGTGGAGAACGTGCTCTTCGCGCACCCCAAGATTCACGAGGCCGCGGTGATCGGCCGCCCGCACGAGAAGTGGGGCGAGGTCCCGGTCGCGGTGGTCGCGCTGGTCGAAGGGGTGGACGAGCTCACCCTCGAGGAGCTCACGCCGTTCCTCAACGAATCGCTGGCCCGCTACAAGCATCCCAAGGACCTGGTGATCGTGAGCGAGCTGCCGCGCAACGCCAGCGGCAAGGTGCTCAAGGTCGAGCTGCGCAAGTAGCGCGACCCCCGAGCGGCGCGCGGAGCGGTCACTACGCGCGCCGTGCGAAAAGCCCGCCGGACCGGGCCCGATGGGCCTGTCCGGCGGGCTCTTTCGATGATCTGCCCGGGTGTGCGGTTACGGCAGCGGCAGCCCGAGGAGCTCGCGGACCGGCTGCCCGAACAGCTCGGCCGGCTGGTCGAGCAGCGTCCGGACCGGTTCCTCGATGAGCGTGCGCACCGGTTCCTCGACGAGGGTGCGCACCTGCTGGTCGAGCGCCGCCGGTGCGACCGCGGCGAGCGCGGGCGCGACCGCGGCGGCCACGTCGGTCGGCACCGCCGCGGCGATCTCGGCCGGGACGGCGGCGGCCAGCTCGGGGGCGATGCCCGCGCTCACCAGCCGGTCGCGCTCGGCCTCGGCCATCGGGTGCGGTGCCGAAAGCTGCTGTGCCACGGCGATATCCGCGGCGATCGGCTTGCGCGCCACGTCACCCTGCAACCGCAGGGTGTTGTAGGCGTTGACACCGGAGATGATGCCGACCGGCACGCCGATCGCCAGACTGCCGATCGTGGTGCCCATGGCGCCCAGCAGGGACGCGCCGGTCAGGCAGCCGCCGGCGAATCCGGTGGCGGTGCCGGCCAGCGCCGCGGAGAACGTGCCCGCCGCGCCCACGCCGATGCCGCCTGCCAGGCAGCCGACGACCAGACCGGTCATGCCGCCGATCAGGCCGCCGATCGCGACCGCCAGGCCGAACTGGGTGCCCACGGCGCTGTACGCGTCGTTGATGTCCTTCTGCCGCTGCACCGGATCCTGATTCGGCTTGATGCCGCCGGGCGGGGGCGCGGCGCCGTCCGGCGCGGCCGGATCGTCCGCGATCGGCACGCTCGCGGGCGCCTTGCACACCGGGTCCGGCAGACCCGCCGCGCTGGCGTTCTCCGGCATGCGGTCCAGCTCGTCGCGCGGTACCCGCGAGATCGGCACCGTGCCGATCGGGCAGGGCACCGCGGCGTTGGGCCACAGCGCCATCGGCGAGCCCAGGGTCAGGGTGTTGCCCATGACGTAGCGGCCCTGCGCGTCCAGCACCTGGAAGTTGTTGAGCAGTCGCAACTCCCGATCGCCGCCGGGGCCCGGCAGCAGCGGATCCGCGCCGGTGCCCGGGGCCTGGATGAGGACCGAGCCGATCGGGGTGGTCAGCAGCGCCGACATGTCGGTGAGATCACCGGTGTAGACCACGCCCTGCATGACGCCGACCGTCACCCGGGACAGGCCCTCCTGCAACGCCAGCTCGTGCGGGGTGAGATTGCTGAGGTTCTCCGACCGCGGGCGCGGGATCTCGCGGCCGAACGGGATGTGATGCAGGGTGCTGCGATCCTCGCCCAGGATCAGATTGCCCGAACGATCGCGCAGCTGGAAGTGGTTGTTGCCGATGATGCTGACCGCCACGTCCGGCCCGTAGATGGTCGACAACCGGCGATAGGCGTTGCTGCGCAGGTAGATGTCGCCGTAGAGGTTCAGATCGTTCTCGCCGCACAGCGGATCGCGCTCGGGGATCGGGGCCATCGGATCGTCGGCGTCCGGGGTCGGCGGACAGCTCAGCAGGATCTGATCGGCGCCCGGATCGTCCGAGCTGGTGGCGCTCGGCGGGGCGGGGGTGTCAACGGTGACCGGCGTGGCATAGGCGGAGACCGCGGTGACGATCGCGGTCAATCCGGCGAATGCCGTGGTCAGAGCGACGGATGAGCCTCGCAATGGAACCTCGCAATCCACATACTCGCGCACGGAAAAGGCGGAAGTACTACAGACGAGCAAGATCTGAAATGCAGGCTATCAAGGGTGGATCCGATTCCCCGGCAGCCGCGATCGGGCCGCGATTCGGGTCAGATCATGTCCTTGGCCGTGAGCCAGCGCATGATGGGCCAGCCGCAGAACACCGGCAGCCAGCAGGTCAGCACCCGGTAGAGCAGCACCGCGGGGACCGCGATGGTGGCGGGCAGGCCGAAGGCGGCCAGACCGCCGATGAGGGCGGCCTCCACCGCGCCGACGCCGCCGGGGGTCGGCGCGGCCGAGGCGAGCGTGCCGCCGATCATGGTGACGATGGTGACGGTCACGAAAGTCGTACTGCCGCCGAAGGCTTCGATGCTCGCCCACAGCGCCAGCGCCATGCCCAGGGTGGTGGTGGCGCAGCCGCCGACGATCATGGCCAACCGGCCGGGGCGCCTGCCCAGATCCTTGAGCTGGACCACCACGTCGGCGATCTGCGGGCGCACCTCGTTGAGCAGCCAGCGCCGCATCTTCGGAATCAGCATGGTCGCGCCGACCAGTCCGAGCACCGCGCCGGCCACCAGGTACAGCACGGTGGCGTTGGGCACGAAATGCGACAGGTCCGTCGACACGCCCGCCGCCACGGAGAAGAACAGCAGCAGCGCCACGTGCGTCACGACCTGGATCGTCTGCTGCAGCGCGACCGCCGCGGTGGCCCGCACCGCGCCGAGCCCGCCCTTCTGCAGGAAGCGCACACTCAGCGCGAGCCCGCCGACGCCCGCGGGGGTGGTGGTCGCGGCGAAGGTGTTGGCGATCTGCATGAGCAGCAGATTGCGGAACTTCACCGCCTCGGAGGCGCACGCCCACAACGCCATCGCCGCGCCGACGTAGGTCAGCGCCGAGACCGTCAGCCCCAGCAGCGCCCACCACCAGTTGGCCGAACTCAGTTCCGAGAAGAAGCCCGGCACCGCGCTGATGTACGGATACGCCACGTACACCAGGCCGATGAGCAACACGAGCTGAATGAATTGATTGCGGGAGAACCGCGTGATCTGCGCGGCCTGGATCTTGTCCTGGCCGGTCTGCTTGGCCACCTCTTCGCGGGTGCTCTTCATGAGCGCGCCCGGTTCCTGGACCGACTTGCGAACCAGTTCGGGGATGGCGGTTTTGGTGAGCCGGCGCGAGGCGCTCAGGACGCGCTGGGTGCCCAGGGCCGCGATGGCCGTGCGCACGGAGGTCTCGGTGCCGAACAGGGCCGACCCGGTGAGCAGCAGCTGTGCCACGTCGGATTGGAACCGCACCTCGTACGCCCCGAACTCGGACTGCATGAACCCGCCGAATCGCACCTGCCCGTCCTCGAGAATGCGAATGTCCTCGGCTCTGAGGTCACCGTGCGAGATCTGGGCCTTGTGCATCTTGTCCAGCGCCTGCCACACCGCGGTGAGCGCTGTCTCCCCGTCGTCGGCGGTGAGCGGGTGGCCCTGTGGTTCGGTGTGCGCGTACAACATCCAGCCGCGGTCCACCGCCGCCACCGTGAGCGGCTTGTTGCTGCCGAGTCCGAGATCGCCGAGCGCGATGCCCATGAGCGCGCGATGTTCCACGGCTCTGCGCATGGAGGCGAACAGGGACGGATACTCGCTGCTGCGAATGGTCAGCCACCACCGCAGTTGCCGTAGTGCGCTGCGGCTGCGCTGGTTCTGCCCGTACATCTCGATGATCAGCGGATCGGCGTCGGTCTTGGCGGCCAGTACCAGCGGCCCGCGCCCGGCGGGGCGCACCACCTGGAAGGCGGTGACCCGGAAACCGCGCTGGGCCAGCAATCTCGCGGCCGCGTCGAGCGGAACCTCCAGTGCGGGAGTGCCGACCACCAGCACGATGACCGCGCCGACGAGCCAGCCGACCGAGAGTCCGAGCAGGGCGCGGGCCGGGACCACGAGGCTGACCACCAGGTGGATGGGCACGAAGGCCAGCAGCAGCGTCCACCACCAGCGTCTCCATCTGGTCGGCAGCCACGGGCTCGCGACCGTCAGGGTGGCGGCGAGCATCGCGATCCAGCGCGGGTCGTCCAGGAACTGCGACAGGAAGGTGTTGACCTGTTCGGGCTCGGACAGATGCCAGCGCGGAGCCTTGAATCCGGCCCCGGTGATGGAGAACAGCAGCACCGCGATCAGGCCCGCGGACAGGAAGCCGCCCAGCAGTTTCCACTGTCTGCCCCAGACCAGGCGCACCAGGATCGCGAAGGGCAGCGCCAGAATCGCGATGCCGTAGAGGATGTAGACGAGGTTGGACTGCTCGGGGGTCAGGAAGCCGACGATGTTGGAGACCGAGCTCTCCAGGTCCTCCCACTGCGGGCGCGTGATGAGCGAGCCCGTGATGACGAGCGCGACCAGGAGCGCGGACAGCACCACGCGCAGTATGTCGCTGGTGCGCCGGATCCGCGGCTGCAGCAGGCTGCCGGAGACAGGAATTTCCCGTCCGTCGACTCGCATGTCCTATGGGCGCTTTCGGATCGTGGGAACGTCTGCGGTCCCATGGTCGGTTCGTCTGGGCGTGTGGCAGGGGGTCTGACCATCTACCGGCACGCTGGTTACCGTAACCCGTCGCGCGCCCGTCCAGGGACGTCCCCGGGTCGGGGCGACCGTCCGGCGTGTCTGTTTCGTCCGCTGTGTGACTATCGCCTCGGTGGGCGGGGACCGGGCATACGTCAGGGGTCGGCGCGGTCGGCGGCCGGCGGATCGACCGGCCTGCCCGCCACGTGCCTGCCGGTGTCCGGGCCGAGCAGTTGATCGACCATGGGCGTGATGCGCGGCGGCTTCTTGGTCGCGACACCGGAACCGACGATGACGCCCAGCGCGATCGCCAGCACCGTCAGGGTGGTGGTGACCAGCACGTGCAGTCCGTCCGCGTTGGACCGGGCCACCAGCTCCGACACCCCGGTGAGCCCGATGCCGCCGGGCACCAGCATCCAGAACGCGGGCAGGAACGCCACCTGCGTGGGCGGGGCATTGCGGTTGCGCTGCACCAGATACGCGGCCGGGACCGCCACCAGCCCGCCCAGGAACGACCCGAGCAGCCCGCCGCCGATCAGCACCCCGAGCTTCTGCGCCGCGAACGCGGCGTAGAGCACGACCAGCAGCCAGGGCAGCGATTTCGGCGGTGCGCTCGAGCGCCAGGAATGGCCGAAACCGATCAGCAGCACCCCGAGAATGGGCGCCCACCAGCCCAATTGGCGCAGGTGTTCCGGACCCGCCGGGGATTGCGGGCCCAGCAATTGCAGACCGATGAAAACCCCGAATGCCAGCAGCACCAATTTGTTCAGGCCGTAAATGGTGCGACTGGCCCCGGCCACCATCGACCCCGACGCCAATTCGATGGAACCGTTGGTGAGGGTCGAACCCGGCAGCAGCGAGGCGACCCCGGGCACCAGCAACTGCTGGGGATTCCCGCCGCCGAGCGCGTGCGGAAAACCGAAGGACAGCAGGGTGACCGCGCCGCCCGCGACCACCGGCAACCCGGTGGACAGCAGCGGCATCCGCTCGGCGGCCATGATCAGCAGCTGCACCACCAGGCCGATGACGATGTAGCCGCCCAGGGCGTTGGCCGTCGGATTGAGCATGAGCCCGAGACCGATGGTCAGCACCACGTTGCCCAGCAACTGCAGCCACACCGCGGTCGGGGGCGGTGATCGCAGGATCTCCTCGAGGTCGGCGGTGGCCTGCACCGGCGGCGGCACCGTCCGCTTCACCTTGTCGATGAGCCGGTAGAGCCGCCCGATCTGATCCAGGCGCAGGGAGTCCACGCCGGCTTCGAGCAGGTCCACCGCGGTGCCGCGGGAATCGTGCACGCGCACGAAGATTCCGGTCGGCAGTACGAAGAAGTGCACCTCTTCGGCGTCGTAGCGGTGCGCGAGATCGTCGAGAATGACCTGCACCTGATTGGTCGTCTCCCCGGAGGCGATGAGCGCGACGCCGATGTGCCGCAGCAGATCGAGCAGATCGGCCGAGACCGGCGGCTCCTCCGGCGGCGGGGCGTCCTCGGGCGCGTCCGGCGGGACCACGCTGACCCGGCGCAACCAGCGGTCCATGGAATCGGTGGCGCGGCGGGTGATGCCGTACAGCCGCCGGGACGCCTGCGCACCGGTGGCGCGCCGATGCCGTGCCGGATGCGGGGGATGGTTATCGGGCTCCGGGGGGTGCACGCGCGCCTCCTTCCGATCGCGGACGGATTGGCAAATTCTTGGCAAATTTCACCCTAGCGCGCATTCGACGCGGATCCATCGTGGCGCGTATCCCACTGTCGCCATTCCGCCGTGCGCGCACACCCGGGTCGTCTCTAATGGGCGATGTGCCAGTACCGACCGGCGGGTCAGAACCGCCAATAGCATCCGGCGCCGTCCCCGCGGTCGCGGCCGGGGTATGCCTAACGGTTGCCGTCTCCATAACCTGAGTGGCATGGATATCGACACGCGACTGCTGCGTTACTTCCTGGCGGTCGCGGAGACCGAGAGCCTGCCGCGCGCCGCGCAGCGTCTGCACGTCGCCCAACCGGCCCTGGCCACCCAGATCAAACAGCTCGAACAGCAGATGGGCGTCGAACTCTTCATCCGATCCCGTGCCGGATGGACCCTGACCGCCGCCGGAAAAGTGCTGGCCGCACAGGTTCCGAGCCTGCTCGCGGTCTGGGATCGCATCCTGCGCGACACCAAGAGCGACGCCAGCCGCGCGGCCCGGGTACTGCGCCTGGGCTGCGTCAACAGCGCCGCCGACAGCCACATCCCCGAGATCATCCAGGTCTTCCACCGCCTGCACCCGGACTGGCAGATCGACATCCACCAGGGCGGCTGGACCGATCCCACCGCCGGCCTCGACGAGGGCGACGTGGACGTGGCCCTGCTGCGACTACCGTTCCCGGGGCAGGACGGGTACCACGTACGCGAGCTGTTCACCGAGCCACGCTGGATCGCGCTGCCGCACAGCCATCCCCTGGCCGAACGCGAGGACATCGCCTTCCGCGAACTCTGGGACGAGCCGTACGTGGCCTCGCCCGCCGAAACCGGGTGGTGGCGCGACTACTGGATGGGCCTGGACGCGCGGCCCGCGGACACCGCCATCATCGGCGCCATCGCCCGCAACACCGAGGAATGGCTGCGCGCGATCGCCGACGACTACGGCGTGAGCTTCACCCCCGCCTCCACCGCGCGCGCCAATCCCTTTCCGGGCGTGGTCTTCCGGCCGGTGCACGGCATCGCCCAGACCCGGGTCGCCCTGGTCTGGCCCGACGCCTCCGAGGCGGATCCCATCGTGCGGTACTTCATCCGGTGCTGCACCGACATCATGGGCCACCAGGCGGGCGACGGCCGCCGCACCTCCTAGCGGTCGCGGCCCTCCAGGACCGCCATGGCGGCGTTGTGGCCGCCGATCCCGCTCACCCCGCCGCCCCGCACCGCGCCCGCGCCACACAGCAGGATCTCCGGATGCGCGGTGGCCACGCCCCAGCGCGCGGCGGTGGTGTCGGAATCGCCTGTGCGGTAGGGGAAATCGAGATCACCGTGGAATATGTGCCCGCCGGGCAGGGCGATGTCGTGCTCGAGATCGAGCGGGGACCTGGCCTCGAGGCACGGGTTGCCGTCCGCGTCCGAGGCCAGGCAGTCGCGAATGGGCTCGGCCAGCACCGAGTCCAGTTGCGCGAGCGTTGATTCCAGCAGAGCAGCCTTCGCGCCCGCCGGATCTGCGGCGAAAAGGCGTGCGGGAACGTGTAATCCGAACAGGGTGAGGGTGTGCGCACCCTGGGCGGCGAGGTCGGGGGACAGGATGCCGGGATCGGTCAGGGTGTGGCAGTAGATCTCCGAGGGCGGGGCGCCGGGCAGCCGCCCGGCGGCGGCCTCGCGGTAGGCGTGGTCGAGCTGGGAATACGACTCGGCGATATGGAACGTCCCGGCGAACGCCGCGGCCGGATCGACCGCGGTGTCCCGTAGCCGGGGCAACCGGCGCAGCAGCATATTGATCTTGAGCTGGGCGCCCTCCGGCCGTTCGGCCCGCTCGCCCAGCAGCCGGGCCAGCTCGAACGGCGCGGCGTTCACCAGCACCCGCCCCGCGCCCACCGCGCCCGCCCGGCCGTCCGCGCGCTCGAACGCCACATCCGCTGTGCCGCCGCCGGTCTCGATACCGGTCACGGTGCACCCGGTGATCAGCTCGGCCCCGGCGGCGCGGGCGGCCGCCGCGAGCGCGTCGGTCAGCGCGCCCATGCCGCCGATCGGCACATCCCAGTCGCCGGTGCCGCCGCCGATCACGTGATAGAGAAAGCAGCGGTTCTGCAGCAGCGACGGATCGTGCGCGTGGGTGAAGGTCCCGATCAGCGCATCGGTCAGCACCACCCCGCGCACGGTGTCGTCGGCGAACTCGCGCTCCACCCACTCACCCAGCGGCCGTGCGAAGATCGCCTCCCACAGCGCGGAATCGCCGACCACGCCGCGCAATTCGTCCCGGGTCGGCAGCGGCTCGGTGAGCGTCGGGAACACCCGGCGCGCCAATTCCCCGGTGCGGCCGTAGAACTCGCGCCAGGCCCGGAAATCCCGGTCCGACCCGGTGACCCGGCGAAAACTCTCGCGGGTATCGGACTCGGAGCCGTTGTCCACCAGCAGCCCGCCCGCGCCGACCGGGGTATAGGACGAGATGCGCCGGCGCCGCGTCTCGAAGCGCAACCCCAGGTCCCGCACGATCGTGTCCGGCAGCAGGCTCACCAGATACGAATAGCGCGACAGGCGGGCGTCCACACCCGGGAACACCCGCGCGGACACCGCCGCGCCGCCGACGTGATCCTGGCGCTCGAGCACCGCCACCGATCGCCCCGCCCGAGCCAGATACGCGGCGGCGACCAGGCCGTTGTGGCCGCCGCCCACCACCACGACGTCGTAGCGCGCCCGGCTCGGCGCGGACGGGGACTTCGGGTCGCCGGTGCTCATGGCTCGACTGTAGAGCGCCGGGCCGCGCGCGCCGGTGAGCTCGCTACCGCGCGGCCATGTCCAGCGCCGCGAGATGACTGAACAGCACCGAGGCCCCGATGGGATTGCCGCCGCCGGGATAGGTGGTGCCGCTGACCGCGGCCATCGTGTTGCCCGCCGCGTACAGCCCTGGAATCGGTGCGCCCGAAGGGGTCAGCACCCGCGCGGCGGTGTCGGTGCGCAGTCCGCCCTTGGTGCCCAGATCGGAGATGCCGAACGCGGCCGCGTGGAAGGGACCGCGCACGATCGGGGTCAGCGGGGGAGCGCCCTTGGAGAACGCGCGATCGTAGGCCTCGTCCCCGCGCCCGAAATCCGGGTCGACGCCCTTGTCCGCGATGGCGTTGAACCGCTCCACCGTGGCCACCAGCGCCGAACCCGGCACGCCGATCCGCTCCGCCAGCTCCTCCAGCGTGTCCGCGGTGTGCCAGAGTCCGGCCGCCACATACTCTTCCGTCGCCACCATCGGCACGTTGCTCGCCTTGACCGGCGGCACCGGGCCGTGCGCGTCGTCGTAGATCATCCAGTACGGCAGGGTCACGTCGCCGCCGTCCAGATGCTCGATGATCTCCCGGCCCAGCCGGTCGTAGGGCGCGGACTCGTTGACGAACCGCTCCCCGTGCCGATTCACGAAGATGCCGCCGGTGAACCACAGCGCGAACGCCGCGCGCCCGTCCGGATGGATCAGCCCCGGCGACCACCACGCCTGATCCATGAGGTCGACATCCGCGCCCGCGGCGATGCCCGCCTCGTGCGCCCGGCCCAGATTTCCCCACGGCCCCATGGTGTCTCGGGCCAGGCCGGGCACGCCGAAGCGTTCGCGCAGCGCGTCGCTGCCCTCGAAACCGCCCGCGGCCAGCAGCACGCCCCGGCGCGCGCGCACCGCGCTGCGCACCCCGTCGCGCTCGATGATCGCCCCGGTGACCGCGCCGTCCTCGAGCACCAGCTCCACCAGCGCGGTGTTCAGGCGCACCGCCGCCGCCGGATACGCCGACAGCGCCAGCAGGAACCGGCCCACCAGCGCGCGCCCGCCGATGAGCAGGTCCGGCGGCGGTTCGCCGTACCGGTCGGTGCCCAGCGGGCCGCGCACCGACGCGCTCAGCTCACCCAGCTCGGCCGCCGGCAGCGGGGTCGGGACGATGTGGCGCTTGCCGTCGAGGCGGGCCTTGGGGGCTTTGCCGTAGTAGTCCGGCCACGGGAACATCTGGAACGACAGGTTCTCGTCCTGCTCCAGGTACTCGATGACGCGCGCGCCGCCGCGCACGAACGCCTCCTGCAACGCGGCCGGCGTGCGATCGCCCACCACCGCGCGGAAGTACTCGAGCGCGTCCTCGACGGGTTCGTCCACCCCCGCCCGGCGCAGCACCGGATTACCCGGGAACCACATGCCGCCGCCGTTGGAATAGGAGGTGGTGCCGCCGAACTTCTCGGTGGCCTCCACCAGCAGCACCGACAGGCCCTCGCGCGCCGCGGTATAGGCCCCGGCCAGGCCGCCGCCCGACCCGGCGACCAGCACATCGACCTCTTCGTCCCAGTCCGTCACCACAACTCCCTGCTCTCGCTCCTGCCCGACGGTAAGCGCACGCGGGCACGAATGCGGGGGATATGTCCCGATAGGCAGGAACGCGGGGCGGCTCAGCCCACCGGCGCCGGCGCGCCCTTGACCGCGAGCAGATACCCCTGCGGCGTGCGCTCGTCCGGGCGCGCCACCCGCTGGATCCGCGCGGTCACCGCGAACCCGGCGTCCTGGAGCGCCACCGCCAGGGTGTCCGGCGCCCAGCGATACGACGTGGTCACCCGATGCTCGTAGGGCTGCACACCCGTCACCCCGTCGGCCGCCTGGAACGCGAACAGCGCGTGCCCGCCCGGACGCAGCACCCGCGCCAGCTCGGTGAGCACCGCGGGCACCCGCGCCGGCGGCAGATGAATGATGGAGTACCAGGCCACGATCGCGCCCAGCGCCGCGTCCGGCAGCTCCAGCCGCTCCATCGAACCGACCTCGAAACGCAGCCCGGGATACTCGATCCGAGCCAGGCGAATCATCTCCGGGGACAGGTCGAGACCGAAGACGTCCAGGCCCGCGCGGTGCAGATGATTCGTGATTCGGCCCGGGCCGCAACCGACTTCGGCCACCGGGGCCCCCGCGTGCTCGCTCTCGCGCACCGCTTCGGTGAACACCTCGAGCACGGCACGGTCGTACACGCTGGTGAGCAGGTGATCCCGGAACATCCCCGTATACAGCTCGGCCACTTCGTCATAGGCCGCGCGGGTGATGCCGACGTCCTCGGCCTCGATCATCACTCGACTCTAACGCGGCGCTCAGCGCTCGGTCGCCCCGATCGAGGGGGTCCGCACCGGACGATCCGCGCCGTCCGCGCTGACCAGCAGCAGCGTGTGCGCGGCCAGCCGGGTCCGCAACGGCCACAGCGCGAACTCCACGAAGTGCCGGAAATCGCGGAACAGCACCGGATCGTGCAGACTGTGCCGCCACACCGCCGTCGCCACTTCCGGTCGCTGCCAGCCGTTCGCGCGCATGAGCTCGGTGACGCGCGGATGCAGGCCCGCGCCCGCCTCGGCATCGAGGTACACCCGCAGCGATTCCGGGCCGCGACTGAAATGCACGGATCCGCGATCGCCCGCGTCGACCGCGGCCGCACCGCCGGGCGGCAACTCGGCCACGATGGCGGTCAGGTCGTCGAAGAACTGCCGCCACTCGCGCTCGGTGGCGCGGCGGGCGGTCTGCTGCTGCTCCAGCACCAGGCGGCGATCCCGCTCGGCCGGATTGACCAGGTACAGATCCACCGTGTCGGTGCCGGCCACCACGCCCACCGACAGCCGCTCCGACATCCACACCGGGCCCGGGGTCCGCCACAGCGTGCCGTGCACCGGCGTCCCGAGATCGCCCCGGAAGCCGTCCGCCGCGCGGGTGAACGCCGCCGCCAGCTGCTCGCTCACCTCGGCGGGCAGACCCTCGTCGTACAGCGCGGATTCGATACTGTCGCTGAGGGTTACGCACACCGACTCCAGGCGATCGCCGTCGAAACTGAACAGCGCGCGCTCCTGCTCCACCCGCAGCGTCGTGTGCGCCGGCACCAGCCGGGGCCGCGCCTCGTCCGGCCGCAGCGCCCAGCCCGCCCGCTCCGCGAAAGCCGGCACATCGGCGCGGGTCCAGGTCCACTCGAAGTCCCGTGCGGCCTTCGCGATTTCGAGACCGCCGGGCACATCCACGCGCAGCGGGCCCGCGTCGAAACTCGCCACCGCGTGCTCGCGCAGGAACTCCGCGCGCTGCGTACGGGCCGTGGGATGCGGGGCGATCCCGAGCCCGGAGATGTCGATATCCGCCTCGCCCTCGACCCAGCCGTCCGCGACCAGATCGGTGACGGCCGCCACCCCCAGCGCGCGCAGCGCCTCCACCGCCCGAATCACGAACCCGCTCACCGCCGTTCGGCCCGCCAGCCGCGACATCCGGCAGGACCAGTTCGATTCCGCACCCGCCGACCAGCCCCGGGCCCGCAGCGTCTGCTCCACCTCCGCGCCGTACCGCCACGTCGGATCGATGAACTCGCTGCGGCTCAACTCCGCGGATAGCTCGCCGTCGGCGTTGGTGAGCTGCACGTACCGTCCGCCCGCCGCGCTCAAGACCACGTGCGCGTCCGCCGGGAGCGTGTCCACCAGCGCCGCCAGATCCGCGGTCAGCCTGCCCCAGCCACCCAGCGCCGCGCGGCGGCGCGCGCCCTCGTGCCGCCGGTCCATCCAATACCGCTGCTCCACCGGATTCACCAGCAGCAGATCCACGCAGTCCGCCGAGGTGGTCAGGCCGACAACCACATTCGGGAACACCCAGGCCACGCCCTCGTCCGCACCGGCGCTCTGCTCGGCCGGCTCGCCCCACAGTTCCACGAACCGGGCCCGCACCCGCGCCAGCGCCGCCGCCAGCGAATCCCCGCCCGGCCCCGGGCAATCCGACACCGTCACCCGCACGTACGCCAGCCCGCGCACACTGCCCCAGAACATGGCCGAATCCGCCCACACACCGAGCCCGGTCCGCGCGAACAGCGGGCCCTGGCGCATCGTGCCCACCGTCTCGGGTCCACTCCAGCCCGCGACCGCGGCGAAACGTCGAATATCCGGGGCGCCCCACCGCCAGCCGAATCCGACTGCCGCCCGGACAATCTCCACCGCGCCCGGCACATCGACCCGCACCTCGAATCTCACCCCCGCGACCCTAATCTCCCGGTCCGATCCACCCCGCGTGTTTCGCGGCCGATCCGGTCTCACCGGTACTCCCGGCCCGCCTGACTCCGATGCTCGCACCGCATGTGGCTCCGGCCCGCACGGGCCGGACGCGGGTACCGTCGGGACGATGCGCACAGGTACGAGACTGCTCGGAATGTTCGTTGCGTCGGGGCTCGCCCTGACGCTGTGCTCCTGCGGCGACTCCACCGCCGACCGCATGCGCGACGCGGCCGCCACCTTCACCGACGCACTCGACGCCGACGACCTCGGGGCCGCCGCCCGCGCCACCACCGACGAGAAACAGGCCACCGCCACCCTCGGCCAGCTCTACGACGCCCTCGGCAAGGACGTCGACTTCACCCTCGGCGACATCACCGACGACGGCGCCTTCACCCTCGACGCCACCTGGAAACTCGGCGACGGCGGCGAGAACCAGTGGACCTACCGCACCACCGGCGACCTCGACGACACCGACGACGGCTGGCGCGTGCGCTGGAACCCGGCCACCCTCGCACCCGGCCTCGACATCGGGCCACTGTCCTACAGCCGCGTCGACCCCAGCCCCGCACCCCGCGTACTCGACAGCGCCGGCGGCGATTTCTTGACCCAGCAGACCGTCACCCTGGTCAACCTCGCCCCCGGCGCGGACACCGCCGCCGTCGCCGCCCTGCTGCGCACCGCCGCCCCCACCATCACCGCCGCGTCCCTGGACGCCGAACTCGCGGGGGCACAGGGCAAACCGATCACCGCGGTCCTGCTGCGCGAATCCGACATCGCACCCATCCGCGACGCCCTCGCCGCCCTGCCGAACGTCACACTCGCACCGCAGAATCGGCTCCTGGTCACCGACCGCGCCCTGTCCTCCCCGATCTGGTCCGGCCTGGCCGAACAGTGGCAGAACGACGTGGACGCCGCCGCCGGCTGGGCCGTGCGCGCCCGCGGCGCCGACGGCACCCAGCGCGTCGGCGGACCGGACGCCAAGCCCGCCACCGACATTCGCACCACCCTCGACCCGGCGCTGCAGCGCGCCGCCGAAAACGCGCTGACCCCCATCGACCGGCCCGCGGTCATCGTCGCCATGCAACCCTCCACCGGGAACCTGCTCGCCATCGCACAGAACGCCGCCGCCGACGCCCAGGGCCCCATCGCGCTCACCGGCCTCTACCCGCCCGGCTCCACCTTCAAGACCGTCACCGTCTCCGCCGCCCTGCAGGCCGGAGCCGTCACCCCCGACACCGTCCTGCCCTGCCCCGGCACCGAGAACATCGAGGGACGGCAGATCCCCAACGACAACAACTTCGACCTCGGCAGCGTCCCGCTGCACACCGCCTTCGCGCGCTCCTGCAACACCACCATGGGACGACTCGCGGTCAACCTCCCACCGGACGCCCTCACCCACGCCGCCGCCCAGCTCGGCCTCGGCCTGGACTACCTCACCCCCGCCCTGACCACCGTCACCGGCAAGGTCCCCACCGCCGACACCCCCGCGCTGCGCGTCGAGGAAGGCATCGGCCAGGGCAAGGTCACCGCCACCCCCTTCGGCATGGCCCTCATGGCCGCCGCCCTCGCCCACGGCACACCCCCCGAACCCGTACTGGTGCAGGGCAAACCCGGCACCCCCGACCGCCCCGCCGAACCCCTGCCCGCCGGCATCGCCGACCAGATCCGCACCATGATGCGCGAAACCGTCACCGGTGGCACCGCCACCCAGCTCGCCGACATCCCCGGCCTCCTCGGCAAGACCGGCACCGCCGAGTTCATCGACGACACCCACGCCCACGGCTGGTTCGTCGGCATCGCCGGCGACCTCGCCTTCGCCGTCTTCATCGACGACGCCGGCAGCTCGGGACCCGCCGTCGACGCCGCCGGCCGCATGCTCCGCGGCCGCTGAACGGCGCCGGCCTCACCCGCACAGCGCGCGCGTCAGCACACCCGGAATATCGTTCGACGCCGCCGTACCGGTGAACGCGACCGTCACCGACCGGCCGGCCGCCGTCGTGCCCGAGAACGTGGTGAACCCCCGCACGCCACCGACATTGCCCACGAAGTCCGTTCCGCAGGGCAGGCGCAGGGTGGACACGCCCAGCCCGTAGCGAAAACCGCTGTCGCCACCCATATCCACCCCGTCGAGCATCTCCCGCAGCCGCGACTCCGGCACCACCCGGCCGGCCAGCAGCGCGGCGAAGAACCGATTCAGATCCGCGCCGGTGCTGACCATCGCCCCCGACGCCCACGGCAGCGACGGCTCGATCCGCGTCGTATCGGTCACCGTGCCATCGAGGGTCGTGTACCCCGTCGGATGCGGCGCCCGCAGACCGGTCTCACCCGTATCGGGCAGATACGTGCCGGACAAACCGAGGGGGACCAGGATCCGATCACGCAACTCCTCGGTGAAGCGACGGCCCGTCACCGCCTCGACCAGCATCCCGGCCACGAGATAGTTGATATTGGCGTACTCGAACCGTGCGCCCGGAGCCAGCCCCGTCGGCTCCCGGACCACCCACGCGACCGCCTGCCCGGGCGTGATCGTGCGGCCGGCGCGCGCCGCCTCGTACTCGTCCACCTCCGGCGACATCGCCGGATCCAGCAACCCGCTGCGATGACCCAGCAACTGACGCACCGTGATCTCGCCACCGGCCGCACCCGCCCCGGACAGCAACCCCGGCAGGTAAGCCTCGACCGGCCTGTCGAGATCCACCCGTCCCTCGGCGGCCAACCCCAGGATCAGCGCCGCCGTGAACGTCTTGGTGATACTCCCGATCCGCACATGCTGCGCCGGATCGACCGGAATCGGCGCTCCCACAGTTCGATCCGCGACGCCCGCGGTCAGCACGGTGGTCGTGTCGCCCGCCGTCACCGTGGCGATCGCGCCCACCGCCCCGTCCCGCACCAAACCCGCCAGATCCTCCCGGACCACCTCGGCCCCGGCCGGTGCCTCGCCGTCCCCGGCCGCACACCCCACCAGCAGCATCGACGTCACACAGATCGACATACCAACAGCCCGCAATCGCATGGCCCGACACTAGAAATCGTTCTCGCACAGACACATCGGACCGCGGTACCACCCCGCCTCACCCCGTGGTACCGGTCCGCCGGGCGGCGAATCGCTAGTGCACCCGGGCTTTCGGACGCTGCGGGCGGGAACCGCCGAAGCGGGGAAGCAGGGAATGGCCGCGGTAACTGAGCACCGACTGCAGCAGCGCGACCCCGATGATCACCGCCACGACGGTGAAACCGGTGCGGTAGACCGTGGGCAGCAGCACACCCAGCGCGCCACCGAGCACCCACGCCAACTGCAGGACGGTCTCGGTCCGGCCGAAACCCGACGCGATGGACTCCGGGGGCAGATCGTCCTGGATCGAGGCGTCCAGCGACACCTTCGCCAGCGCGGTGGACGCCGACGCGACCAGGGTCGCCAGCACCGCACCCACCAGGCCGTTCTGAATCGCCGCGACGATGGTGATCGCCAGGCAGGCGCCCGTGCAGGACAGGATGATCGCGGCCGGCCGGCCCAGCCGCAACCGCGCGCCGGTGAAGTTGCCGCCGAAGTTGCCGACGCCCGCCGCCGCACCGGCGGCCGCCAGCATGAGCGCCTGCCGCATCGCCGACTCGTCACTCGACTTGGCCACGAAGGCGATATAGAACGTCAGGAAACCGGTCAGGACACGGATCGCGCAGTTCGCCCACAGGGCCGCGATCACCGTGCGGCCCAAGGGTTGCCGGGCGCGCAGCGACAGGCGGGCGGGATCCCCCTGCTCCGGTGCGGTCCCCTGGTACCCCAGGGTCGCCGGCACCTCGCCCTCGGTGACCTCCACCCACGGTGGGATCCGCAGGCTCAGATACGCGCCCGTCGCCGCGAGCAGCGCCGCGACCACCAGCGCGCCCGTGGAATGGAAGACGAACGCGGCCGCCGCCGCGATCCCGCCCGCCACGATCGACCCGCCCACCAGACCGAACACCGTCAACCGCGAGTTGGTGCGCACCAGATCAATCCCCGGTGGCAGCACCCGCGGCGTCACCGCGCTCTTCAGCACCGAGAACGACTTGCTCAGCACCATCGACCCCAGCGCCAGCGGATACAGCGCCCAGCCGTTCAGACTGAAGATCAACCCGACCGCGATCAGCACCCGCAACGCGAACGTCGCCGCCAGCGCGATCCGCCTGCCGTGCTGCAGCCGGTCCAGCAGCGGCCCGATCACCGGCGCGATGACCGCGAACGGCGCGACCGTCATCAACAGATACAGCGCGACGTTGACCCGCGACTGCGTCGCCGGACTCGCGAAGAACAACGTATTGGCCAGCGCCACCGCGATAGCCGCGTCGGTGGCGAAGTTCGCGACCGTGGCCCGCATCAACGCTGTCAACCCGGACTCGTAGGCCCCGTCCGCCCGCGCGGCCCGCCGCACCATCTCGACCCCGCGCCGGGTCAGCCGCTCACCCCGCTCGACCGCCGCCCGCCCCGCCCCGCCGGGCGCGGCCCGATCACCCGCCGACATAGCGCTCCCCAATCGGATGAAACGACCGAACGGCACGAGCCCACACACCTGCTCCGGACTCTAACCAGGCCGGTCCCCGATCCACCGAACGTTCCCCATCCCGGGCGATTCGCCCTCCCGGGCCACCCGCGCCCCGGGTTTCAGACCGCTACGGGCTCCGGCCCCGCGCCGCGGACCCACCGAAACGGGTTGTGCACCGAGATCCCCTGCGCCACAAAGTTGTAGGTGTTCGGCACCAGGCCGCCGTACACGTCTTGTTCGCCCTGGCTCGTGATCTCGACGACCCGATCCCAGAAGATGTCGCTGGTCGCGAGCATCGCGAGGCCCGGGTCGTCCAGTATCTCGGCCACCCGGGCCAGCCGTCCCCGGCTCGGGGCGTGCTTCCACATCGTGGACCCGCAGAAGCGGGTGCCCATCGCGGCTTGGAAATCCCGGTGCGACATCCCTTTTGCCGTCAGCGACGCGCGGACCTTCGTCCACACTTCCGTGGGGACCGTGTCGACGTTGGTGTTCCGTGGCATCGATTCGAGGTGTGCCAGGGCTGCCGTCGCGGAAACGCCGCGCGCCCCGTGCACGCCGATCTGCTCGAGGAAGGTCGTCTGATCCTCGCCGCCGTTGATTATCAGATGCCAGCAGTCGCGGTAACCGGCCTTGGGCACCAGCCTGATCCGGCTGTGAATGCCGTGCCGCAGCAGTGCCTGGCCGACATCGTCTATGAGTCTGCGACTCGTCGACGTGTAGTAGATGCGCGCCTGATTGCCCTTCGAGTCCCAGCGCACCGATCCATCGGTCGCCCACAGGTGCCGCAGGAACAGTCCGAGCTTGTCGTTCGGTAACCCGAAAACCCGTTCCGGAATGAACTTCTCATAGCTGCGGAGGCCGAACAGGCCCAGACCGTCGAGCCACAGGGCGATGGGGTTCCGCTTGCCGCGAGCAAGTCGATACGGTGCGGGCAGCCGCAGCGTCGTCACCTTCGCTGCCGCGTATTCGTCGCGGATGGCGGTGATTCCGAAGTGTGTCGCGGCGGCGGTCACGACCGCGAGATTCTCCTCGTCGACACTCGCGTACCGGATGGGTTGCCGCCGGACGAACGATCCGTCCCCGATCAGGTGCGCCAGCATGATGATCTCGGCATCCGGCATGCTCCCCGTCCGCACGGGCGCGGGGATGCGGCGCGGGATGGCGATCCGGGAGTCGACCGTGAGGGATGCCAACGGGACCCAGCCGTCGAGCGTGAGAAATGGGTGGTTCGCGGTCGCGTCGACCTCACGTCCGGATGCCAGCCGCAGCCGGAACACCTCCCTGCTTCCGCTGTGAAAGACGTGCAACAGCGGGCTCGCGACCATCCGCATGTCGGCGTCCATCGACCACACGGGCGGTGGGTCGTCGTCCGCCAGCAACGCGGCGAACGAGATCTCGCCCCCGGTGTCGGCGCGTAGCAGCCGCGTGGACCCGGTAAAGCACCCCGACGCCGAAACGTCGATGGCGCCGGATATTTCGCAATTTCGACTTTCCGGCCGGTGCGAATTCATTCGGCAAGAATATCTCGCCGAGAATCAGCCGCGGGCCATATCGACGAACCGGCTCAGATGCAGCTGGTGAGCGACGGTAATAGTCGCCGTCGGACCATTACGGTGCTTGCCGACAATAAGGTCCGCTTCGCCGCCGCGAGGGTCGTCTCGCTCGAATGCATCGGGGCGATGCAAAAGGATGACCATGTCCGCATCCTGTTCTAGGCTGCCCGATTCACGAAGATCTGACACCATCGGTCGTTTGTCTGTTCGTTGTTCCGGACCACGGTTGAGCTGCGAAATCGCGATAACCGGAACCTCGAGCTCCTTGGCCATCAGCTTGAGACTACGAGAAAAGTCCGAAACTTCCTGCTGACGAGATTCGACCTTTTTGCCCGAACTCATAAGCTGCAGGTAGTCCACGACAATAAGCCGCAAGTCATGCCGCTGCTTGAGCCGCCGGGCTTTGGCCCGAATTTCCATCATGGTCAGGTTGGGCGAATCATCCACGAACAAAGGAGCTTCACTGATCTCACTCATCCGCCGGGCCAGTCGAGTCCAGTCGTCGTCACTCATCCGCCCCGACCGCATGTCCCCGAGCTTGATCTTCGCCTCGGCCGAGAGCAGACGCATGACGATTTCCGTGCGGCTCATTTCCAGTGAGAAGATAACGCTCGCCATTCCATGCTTGATGGAGCAGCTGCGCATGAAATCCATTCCCAAAGTGGATTTACCAACGCCGGGCCGCGCCGCGACGATGATCATCTGGCCCGCGTGCAGGCCGTTGGTCAGCTCGTCGAGCTCGGTGAAACCCGTTGGTACGCCGAGGGAGATGCCGCCGCGGCTCGCGATCGAGTCGATCTCGTCCATCGTGGGCTGCAGGAGCTCCTCCAGGGGGAGGAAGTCCTCGCTCGAGCGGCGTTCGGTGACCTCGTAGAGCTCGGCTTGGGCGCGGTCGACCACCTCGGCCACGTCCTGGCCGTCGGCGCCGGCGTAGCCGTACTGGACGATCCGGGTGCCGGCCTCGACCAGGCGGCGCAGGATCGCCTTCTCGGCGACGATCTCGGCGTAGTAGCCGGCGTTGGCGGCGGTGGGGACCGTTTGGGTCAGGGTCACCAGGTACGGGGGGCCGCCGATGCGTTTGAGCTCGCCGCGGCGGTCGAGGGTCGCGGAGACAGTGACGGGGTCGGCGGGTTCGCCGCGGCCGTAGAGGTCCAGGATGGCGTCGTAGACGGCCTGGTGCGCGGGGCGGTAGAAGTCGCCGGGGCGAATGACCTCGATGACGTCGGCGATGGCGTCCTTGGACAGCAGCATGCCGCCCAGTACCGATTGCTCGGCGGCCATGTCGTGCGGGGGCTGGCGGCCGAAGTCCTCGCCGGGCGCCTCGCGATACTCCGACGGTCCCTGATCGTCGTGGCCGCGATCATCGATGACTGCCATCCGGCTCGACCGTCCTCTCTCCTGCGGCACGGATCGGACATCCCTGTTCTACGCCTGCGCACCGACAGGTTCCGAACGCGTGATCCACGACAATGATGCGAACCTAAGCGAAGCTACCGGCTCCACCAAACGGATCTGTGCATACAGCTGTGGATAAAGTGGGTGTTGTTCACCAACCGTTGTGCACCCCCTGTGGATGAACTGGGGACAACAATCGGTGTGGTGGGTGAATCCCCAGGTAGCGTCCGATTTCTCGATGTTCGCAACTGTGGATCAAACCGGTGCGGCGTGTCGCTGGACGGCAACCTTCGGGCGTGTTGGGTGAACAGTGTTTCCCCGGCGGGTGACATGTCGCACAACAAGGCCGGTCGGTATCCCGATTACTCCACAGCCCGGGACCGCGGGCCCCGGACAAACAGAATCGGAGGCCATCCCCGGGGGATGGCCTCCGACAGCGCCGAACTTATTCGGCGGCGTTGACCTGCAGGTCGAACTTGGCAGCCACGTCCGGGTGCAGGTGCACCTTGACGCCGTGCTTGCCGGTGCTCTTGATGTGAGCCTTCGGCAGCTCGATGCTGCGCTTGTCGACCACCGGGCCGCCCGCGGCCTTGATGGCGGCGGCGACGTCGGCGGCGGTGACCGAACCGAACAGCTTGCCGGTGCCGGCGGTCTTGACCGACAGCGCCACACCGGTCAGGCCCTCGATGGCCTGCTTCAGCTCGTTGGCGTGATCCAGATCGCGCACCTTGCGCGCGTCCTGGGCACGACGGATGCCGGCGACCTGCTTCTCGGCGCCGCGGGTGGCGACGATCGCCAGGCCACGGGGCAGCAGGAAGTTACGGCCGTAACCGTCCTTGACCTCCACGGTGTCGCCAGGCGCACCGAGGTGATCCACATCAGCAGTCAGAATCAACTTCATTGCTGTGGTTTCCCTTCTAGCGAGCGGTGGACACGTAAGGCAGCAGCGCCACCTCACGGGAGTTCTTGACGGCCACGGCAACGTCGCGCTGGTGCTGCACGCAGTTGCCGGTCACACGACGAGCGCGGATCTTGCCGCGATCGGACACGTACTTGCGCAGCAGCGCGGTGTCCTTGTAGTCGATGTTGACGGCGCCGGACTTAGCTTCCTTGCAGAATGCGCAAGCCTTCTTCTTCAGCACCTTCTCGCGTGCCGGTGCTTTGCCCATGGTCTTTCTCCAGTACTTTCGGGGAGCGGCTGACGCAGCTCAACTCCCTACGCGGGCCGTCCTAGAACGGCGGTTCATCGTCCATCTGCTGCCCGCCCCCGAAGGAGCCGGCCGCGGGCGCACTGCCCCACGGGTCGTCGCCGGCACTCTGGCCGCCACGACCTCCGCCACTGCCTCCACCGGAATAGCCGCCCTGGCTCTGGCCGCCACCGCCGCCCTGATTGCCACCGCCGGAGAATCCGCCGCCGCCACCACCGCGGGTGGTCTTGGCGATCTTCGCGGTCGCGTACTTCAGGGAGGGGCCGACCTCTTCGACCTCGAGCTCGACGACCGTGCGCTTCTCACCCTCGCGGGTTTCGTAGGAGCGCTGCTTGAGTCGTCCGCTCACGATCACTCGAGAGCCGCGGGTCAGGCTCTCGGCGACATTCTCCGCAGCTTCGCGCCAGATGTTGCAGCGCATGAAGAGCGCTTCGCCGTCTTTCCATTCATTGGTATTACGGTCGAACACACGGGGAGTCGACGCGACCGTGAAGTTCGCGACGGCCGCACCCGCGGGCGTGAATCGAAGCTCGGGGTCAGCCGTCAAGTTTCCGATGACGGTGATGACCGTGTCGCCTGCTGCCATGATTCCTCCTGCTATCCGGTGCAGTCCGCAGTGCACTCGCTTTTTGCCGTCAGCCTAGAGACAGGCACCGACGGTTTACGAGCGCACATGCGGGAGGACAGGACCTACTTCTTGCCGAGCCGCAGCACCTTGGTGCGCAGCACCGACTCGTTCAGGCCCAGCTGGCGATCGAGCTCGCTCACGGTGGCCGGTTCGGCGGTCAGCTTGACGACGGCGTAAATGCCCTCGGCCTGCTTGTTGATCTCGTAGGCGAGACGGCGCTTGCCCCAGATGTCGACGTTGTCGACCTTGCCGCCCTCTGTACCAACCACGCCGAGCATGGTGTTCAGGTTCGGGCCTACGGTGCGCTCGTCCTGACTCGGATCGAGAATAACCATCACTTCATAATGACGCACGGACCTCATCACCTCCTGTGGACTGTAAACGGCCACGGACGTTCCGTGGCAGGAGGGTTCGTTGCGTCAGCAACCCGGCAAGGTTACATGAGGGGGATCTGAGCTGCGAAATCGGGTTCCCGCCGAACTTCACCCGGTCGCGACCGGCGTGAGCGGCCTAGGGTGGTGGCCATGTCGAACCGACCCGTCGCCGGTGAGCCGGTCGCCGCGCGTCGCGCCGGTGCGGTGGGCGCGCCCGCGGTGCTGTGGACACTGTTCGCCTGTGCGCTGACCCTGCTGCTCGGTTACCTCAACAAGGCCCGGTGCGCGGCGGCGCCTTTCGACGGCGCGGGCCGGAGCACCATTTTCGACAGCGTCAAGGATTCGGATGTCTGCTACTCCGACATCCAGTTCCTGTGGCTGGGCCGCGACATCGATCTGCACGTGTTCCCGTATCTGAGCGGCGGAATCACCCCGGACGGCGTACTCACCGGCGGCGCGGTGGAGTATCCGGTGCTGAGCGGGCTGTTCATGTGGCTCGGCGCGCTGGGCGCCGACGACGATGCCGCGTTCCTGCGCACTTCGGCGCTGCTGCTGGCGCCGTTCGCACTGCTGACCGCGTATCTGCTGGTGCGCCTGGCCGGGCGCGCGGCGCTGCTGTGGGCGGCCGGGCCGCCGCTGGTGCTGTACGCCTTCCACAACTGGGAGCTGCCGGTGGTGTGCACGGCGGTGGGGGCGGTGTACGTGGTCGCGACCCTGACCCGGTATTCGCTGCGCACCCGCGGCGTGATCGCGGCGGTGCTGCTGGGAATCGGCTTCTGCCTGAAGCTGTATCCGGGGATCTTCGTGCTGCCGCTGCTGCTGTACGTGCTGGTGGGCGAGCCGGCCGCGGGGGAGAATCCGCGCGCCCCACGGCCTTTCGACGTGCGGGGCGCGTTCGCGGTGGCGGGTGCGGCGGTGGCGACGGTGGTGGCGGTCAATCTGCCGTTCGCGCTGGGCGGGTACGAGGGCTGGCGGGCCTCGATCACCTTCCAGCAGTTGCGGCAGGCCGACATCACCACCAATTCCATCTGGTACTGGGGGCTGCGGCCGCTGTTCGGCAGCGCCGCCGATGCCGAGTCCACCTTCCAGGACGTGGTGTCGGTGGCCTCGCCGCTGCTGGTGCTGGCGGCGTTCGCGCTGGCGGCATGGCTGGGGTGGAAGCGGTATCTGCTCAACGGCTGGTATCCGTGGGTCGGTGTCAGCGGCGCCATGCTGTGCGGATTCCTGTTGCTGCACAAGGTGCATTCGCCGCAGTACACGCTGTGGCTGATTCCGTTCCTGGTGCTGCTGGAGGTGCCGTGGTCGCTGATCGCCGGGTACCTGCTCGCGGACGCGGCGATCGGCGTCGGGGTGTTCCGGTACTTCTACGCGCTGGGTTCGGGGCGGTCGGCGGACATGATGGAGAACGTGGTGCAGTTCGGCGTCTGGGGCCGGGCGGCGCTGCTGGTGGTGTTCTTCTTCATGTTCGTGTGGGCGAAAGAGCGTGGGCCGCTGGGTGTTCGGGGCCGGGTCGCCGAGGCGGAGCCGCGGGTGCTCACCCCGGCCGCGTTCTGACATCGAGTGCGGCGGCCCGCCGATGCACGGCGTCGGAGGTCCGTGCGCGGCACACTGTGCTGATGTTGCACCTACGAGTGATGGCGCCCGCCGCGCTGACCGACGATGTCCTCGCGGCGCTGGAGTGCGATGAAGCGGTGAGCGGTCTCGTGCTGCTGCGCGGGGCAGCCCTGCGGCCGCAGGGTGATCTGGTCATGGCGCAGATCGCCAGGGAGGCCGCCAACGACGTGGTCGAGCGCCTGCGGGTGCTCGGGGTGCATCAGGTCGGCAGTATCGAACTCGAGAATGTCGATACCTGGTTGTCGCGCAGCGGTTTCGAGGCCGAGATCCGCACGCCGGGCAGTTCCTCCGATGCCGTGGTGTGGGCGCAGGTGACCCAGCGTGCCTACGACGAGACCGAGTTGAACTGGACGTTTCTGAGTTTTCTGACCCTGGCCACGGTGATCGCGAGCATCGCCATCATCGTGGATTCCCAGATCCTGGTGGTCGGGGCGATGGTGCTCGGCCCGGAGTTCGGTCCCATCGCGGCGCTGGGGGTCGCGCTGGTGCGCAGGCGTTTCGTGCTGCTGCAGTTGGCGATTCGTACCCTGGTCGCCGGTTTCGTCGTCGCGATCGGCCTGACCATCGTGCTGGCGCTGATGGCGCGGGGCCTGGGGTGGGTGACGCTCGAGGACGTGGTCGGGCCGCGGCCGGGCACCGCGTTCATCTACACCCCGGACAAGTGGTCGTTCATCGTCGGGGTGATCGCGGGCGCGGCCGGGGTGCTGGCCATCACCTCGGCCAAATCCCTCGGATTGGCCGGGGTTTTCATCTCGGTCACCACGGTGCCCGCGGCTGGCAACATCGCCCTGGGTGTGGCCTTCGGTGACGGTTCGACGATCTGGGGCAGTGTGGCCCAGTTGCTGCTGAACATCGCGGGCATGGCGCTCGCGGGCTGGGCGACCCTGGCTTTCCAGCAGGCGGTGTGGTCGCGGATCTCGGTGCGCCGAGCCAAGCACATGCGGTTGCCGCGGCGCATGCTCTGACACCCGGCCGCGGTGGCGCGTGAACGACCGCGCCCGCCACGCGAATTCGCGTGACGGGCGCGGGGAGAGCGGTGGTGCGGGGTCAGCCGACCGGGGTGACTTCCTTGTCGTTCACCGCGTCCACCTCGTCGCCGTCCTCGCGGCGATTGCGCAGCACGCTGGTGATGAAGGCCGCGCCGATGAAGGCGATGCCGATCAGACCGGTGATCAGTTCGTTGACGTGCACGCCGATCGAGATGAACAGGATGGCGGCCAGGGCGCCGATGGCCCAGTGCGCGCCGTGCTCGAGGTACACGTACTCCGCGAGGGTGCCCTTGCGGACCAGGTACACGGTGATGGAACGCACGAACATGGCGCCGATGAGGCCGAGGCCCAGGGCGATGATGATCGGGTCCGAGGTGATGGCGAAGGCGCCGATGACGCCGTCGAAGGAGAAGGACGCGTCCAGGACCTCGAGGTAGAGGAACAGGAAGAAGCCGGCCTTACCGGTGGCCTTCGCCAGTTCCGAAGGCCCGCCGGACTTCGCGGCCGCTTCTTCGGCTTCCTCGGCCAGTTCCTCGGTGTGGAACATCGAGCCGAGGCCGTCGACGACGACGTAGACGACCAGGCCGAGCACACCGGCGAACAGCACGGTGGAGCGGTGGGCGTCGTCGGCGATGTATTCGGCGGTGAGCAGGATGGTGACCAGGGTCAGCACGACGGCGAGCATGTCCAGCTTGCCGAGCTTGGCCAGCGGGCGCTCGAGCCAGCCGAGCCAGGTGATCTCACGCTCTTCGAGGATGAAGTTCAGGAACAGCATCAGCAGGAACGCGCCGCCGAAGGAGGCGATCTGCGGATGCGCCGCGGTGAGCAGGGATTCGTAGGTGGGGCTGCCGTCGGTGGGCACGTTGAGTGCCAGGTCGAGGGCTTCCTTGGGGTTCAGGCCCGCGGTGATCCACACGATGGCGAGCGGGAAGACCAGGCGCATACCGAAGACGGCGATCAGGACGCCGATGGTAAGGAAGATCTTCTGCCAGAACTCGCTCATCCGTTGCAGGACGGTGGCGTTGATGACCGCGTTGTCGAACGACAGCGACACCTCGAGGATGCCCAGGATGGCGCACAGTGCCAGTGCTGTCGGTCCGCCATACACGAATGCCACCACGAGGGAGAGCACCGTTATGACGATGGAGAGGCCGAAAATACGCAACACTGGAGTGGGCCTTTCGTGAGCCGGATGCGTTCGGGTGGAGCTGATTTTACTGAGCGGGCGCTTGGCCGCACACCGCTGAATGCTCGCACGCGGGAGGCTCATGCGCCCGAGCCCCCCTGGCGCGACGGATCATTCGCCTCAGACGGTGACGCCGTAGTCGCGGGCGATACCGGCCAGGCCGGAGGCGTAGCCCTGGCCGATGGCGCGGAACTTCCACTCGGCGCCGTTGCGGTACAGCTCGCCGAAGACCATGGCGGTCTCGGTCGAGGCGTCCTCGCTCAGGTCGTAGCGGGCGAGCTCGGTGCCGTTGGCGCGGTCGACGACGCGGATGTAGGCGTTGCGGACCTGGCCGAAGCTCTGGCTGCGCTGGTCCGCCTCGTAGATGGAGACGGGGAAGAAGATCGACTCGATGGTCGGCGGCGTCGCGGCGAGGTCGATGTTGATGACCTCGTCGTCGCCCTCGCCCTCACCGGTGCGGTTGTCGCCGGCGTGCACGATGGCGCCCTCGGGGGAGGAGAGGTTGTTGAAGAAGACGAAGTGCTTGTCGGACACGACCTTCTTGTCGGCGCCGGTCGCGATGGCGCTCGCATCCAGGTCGAAGTCGGTCCCGGTGGTGGTCCGCAGATCCCAGCCGAGGCCGACCGACACGGCGGTCAGGTTCGGCGCCTGCTTGGTCAGCGAGACATTTCCGCCCTTGGACAAACTGACACCCATGCGGGATCCCTTCCGTTGGAAAGCGTTTTAGCGTTGTCGTATCGCGGCATGTCCGAATTGCCGGGTCCGCTAGCTAGACCCTAGTGGTTTCCGGTGGTGTTGTGCAGGAACAAGGCGAGGACATCCCCCGGCACAACCCTGTCTCGCGACATGTCACCCGCGTTGATCGTCATACTCGCCGCCGATGTGAACAGTTGCCTACCATCGGGGCGTGGCAGGCCGTAGGCGGGGATGGTTCGGAGGGCAGAGATCGGCCCGCAACGACGAATGGGTGCAGCAGGCCAGGCAGACGCTCACGGCGGCCTTCCTGGACATGGACCGCAGGCAGAGCATCGCCGAGGCGGCCGTGGCCGCGTCGGCGCAGGTTTTCCCCGAACGCGGGATGAGTGCGCGCTGGGAGCCGATCCGGGCGCGCTGCTACGACGCGGCGGGGGTCTATCTGGCCCTGACCGAGCGGCTGGACCAGGCCGAACGCGCGGGCGGGACGGTGCCGCAGCAGGAGATCGACGCCTCGATCCGGCGCCTGGGCGACGCCGCGCGCGGGGTGGACGAGTTCTATCGGGGCGAGCAGGCCCATCTCGAGCACGCGGTGGCGGTGTACGGGACGGTGCCGCAGCTGGTTGCCCAGGTGCGTGCTGCGGCGGTCGGCGCGCGCCAGGCGGCCGACGCGTCCGCGTACGCGGGATACCCCTCCGTGCGGCAATGCGCGCGGGCTGTGGATGAGGGTCTCGTCACACTCGAGGCCGCGGTGGCGGGTGCCGGCGCGGGGGTGGTGCGCGAGGCCGCGAGCAACCTCGAGGGGCGGACCAGGGAGCTGTCAAGGGCACTGGAAGACGCACCGGGCAAACAGCATTCGGCGACCACCGCGCTGGCGTCGGCGGGCACCCGGCTGGCGGCCGCGCGGCACCGGCTGGAGCGCCTGCCGCCCGCCCTGTCCGCCCTGCTCCGGGAGTTCAACGCTGCGAGTTCGGCGGATTTGGCCAACAATGAACGGGAAGCCCACCGAGAGATCGAAGCCGCAGCCGCGGAACTGACCCGGGCACGGGCCGCGTTGCAGCAGGACGACCCGGAGCAAACACTTGATCTGACCACATCCGCTCGCGGACATCTCGCCTCCGCAGAGGAACAGACCGACGCCGTCACCGACCGGCTCGCGCTGTTGCGGGAGGTCCGCGCGAACCCGCGGGACCAGGCCAAGGCCGTACGGTTCAAACTGCGCGACGCGCAGATGCTGGCGGTGAACCAGGGTCTGGTCGCCGAGTGGGGGTCGGTGCTGGATGCCCAGTCCGACCGGTTGGAACGGGTGTCCTCCGGTCTGGTGGGTCGGCATCCCGATTACTGGGCATACGTAACCGAGTTGGAAGCCATCACCGCGTTCATCGCCGGGGTGGTGGATCGCATGAGAAACACCGAGAAATAGACCGACCGACCAGAAGGAGGAACGGGGCACGATGACCGCGACTATCACCACCTATCCGGAAGTCGTCCCCGTCTCACTGCACAAGCGGCAGCCGATGCGGCACTTCCGGCAGGTCCCCGGACCCGAGTTACGCCTGCTGTTCCATCGCCTGCCCGAGCCCTTCGGTGACCGCCCCGACCGCGACACCCTGGCCATGGCGCTGGGCGCGACCCTGTACGTGCCCGCCACCCGCGCCGATCTGACCGCCACCATCGTGCGGCGCGCCGAGGGCGGGGTCTGCTCGATGGTCATCGACCTCGAGGACGCGGTCGCCGATCACGAGGTCGAGTTCGCCAAGGGCCAGGCCGCGGCGACGCTCAACGAGCTCGGCGCCGGTACCGACATGTATCCGCTGCTGTTCGTGCGGGTGCGCGACGCGGAGTCGATCGGCGAGATCGTGGACCGGCTCGGCACGGGGGCGCGGGTGCTCACCGGTTTCGTCTTCCCCAAGTTCGACAGCGGCAGCGGCGGCCGCTACCTGGACGCGCTCGCCGCGGCCTCGCAGCGGCTGGGCCACACCCTGTTCGGCATGCCCGTGCTGGAATCCCCCGCGCTGGTGCACCGCCAGACCCGCGACAGCGAACTGCACCGCATCCAGGATCTGCTGACCGACCGGCGCGATCAGGTGCTCGCGGTGCGCATCGGCGCCACCGACATGTGCTCGACGTTCGGCATCCGGCGCGACCGCGACCTGACCATCTACGACGTGCGCGTGGTCGCCGACGTCATCGCCGACATCGTGAACTACCTGGGCCGCACCGACGGCACCGGATTCACCATCACCGGGCCGGTGTGGGAGTACTTCGCCGATCACGAGCGCATGTTCCGCCCGCAGCTGCGCACCTCGCCGTTCCTCGAGCACGACGCGGTGCCCTTCCGGCAGTACCTGGTCAGCCGGGATCTGGACGGACTGCTGCGCGAGATCGCACTCGATCGCGCCAACGGCATCCAGGGCAAGACCGTCATCCACCCCTCGCACGTGGCCGTGGTGCACGCGCTGTCGGTGGTGACGCACGAGGAGTACTCCGACGCCCTGGACATCCTGCGCGAGGACGGCGGCGGCGTGGCCGCCTCGGAGTACCGCAACAAGATGAACGAGATGCGCCCGCATCGCAGCTGGGCGCACCAAACCCTGCTGCGCGCACGGGTATTCGGTGTGACCAACAAGGGAGTGTCCTTCGTGGATCTGCTCAAGGCGCTGGTGGCCTCGTGACCGGAGCGAGCGAGACCATCGGCGAACTGCCCTGGGCCACCCGCGAACTCGGGCTCGGCGTGCGGCACGGTGCGAGCGCCGCGCCCGCCGACCCCACCCTGGACGCCGTCGACTGGCTGGTCCCGGATCTCATCGAACCCGGTCTCAGACACAACAATCCGCGCCGGGCCCACCTGCTGATCTCCACGGTGCTCGGCAAGCACCTGCCCACCGATCCGCATCGCGTGATCGCCGCCGCGAACAGCCTGGGCGACCTGGTGCTCGAGGTGCTCGCCGCGACCGGAGCCGCCGCCGGCCCGGCCGTCGGGACCGGCACCGGCCCGGCTCCCGATGCCGCGATCGCCGTTGCGGCCCCCGACGCGAGAACCGGGGCGGCCGCCGAACCGGCTGCCGCACAGCTCGATTCGACCCCGACCGCCGCCGTCGTGCTGGGCTTCGCCGAGACCGCGACCGGCCTCGGCCACGGCGTCGCCGCCCGCATCGGCGCGGCCTGCTACCTGCACTCCACCCGGCGCGACGTGCCCACCGCGCGGACGCTGACCGGATTCGAGGAGGGGCACTCGCACGCCACCTCGCACCTGCTGCAGCCCGCGCCCGCCGAGATCTTCCTGAACAGCCTGCCCATGGTGCTGGTGGACGACGAGATCTCCACCGGCGCGACCGCCCTGGACGCGATCCGCTCGCTGCACGAGTTCACCCCGCGCACGCACTACGTGCTGGCCTCTCTGGTGGACATGCGCACCGCGGACGACAAGGTCGCCTTCGAGAAGGCCGCCGCCGACCTCGGCGCGCGAATCGACACCGTCTGCCTCGCGTCGGGGGAGACCCTGCTGCCCGAGCGTCTGGTGGAGTCGGTGGCCGCGCTGCCCGCGCCGGAGCTGAACCCGGTCGCCGAGATGCCCGGTCACGTCGCCCGCATCGAATTGCCGTGGCCCGCCGATGTTCCCGAAGGGGGACGGCACGGCATCCTCGATGCGGACACGCCCGCGTTCGACGCCGCGCTGACCGCGACCGCCGACATCCTCTGGCGGGAACTCGACGCCCTCGCGTGGGCGAGCGTGGACCCCGAGCGGGGCGGCAGCCCGCGCCCGGTCATCGTGCTCGGGCACGAGGAGTTCATGTATCTGCCGCTGCGCCTGGCGGCCGCGCTCGCCGACAGCGGCGTGCCCACCCGCTACCAGACCACGACCCGCTCCCCGGCGTACGTGCTGGACGAGCCCGGCTACCCGCTGCGCCGCGGCTTCCGCTTCACCGCGCCCGAACCCGACGACGTGCCGCGCTTCGTGTACAACGCGCGGTGGCCCGAACCCACCGCGGCCGACCCGATCCTGCTGGTCGTGGTCGACGAACCGGGCGACACCGACCGCCTGTACTCCGCCGGCGGCCTCATCGACGTGCTGACCGCCTCGGGCGCGGATGTCGTGGTCGCGGTGCTGCCCGCCGCCGATCCGCGCGCCCTCGCTGCCGCCCGCACCGCGTCGATCGCACCCGAAACCGATTCGCCGACCGGAGAATAGACAGCACCTCATGACCGCACCGGATCCCGACTTCACCCCGCAGGCCGCCCGCACCCTGCCCGAGCCGTTGCGCGGGCCCGAGTTCGGGTCCTACGCACCGGACGAGGTCACCTGGCTGCTCAAGGATCTGTCCGCGGTGAATCTGGAAGCCGATGTGGCGGAACGGGAGAGCCGGATCCAGGCGGGCGAGGCGCACTACGCGGAATCGCTGCCCGTGGAGTATCAGCCCGACGCGGCCTACCGCGAACTGTTCGACAAGGTGCTGGCCGAGAGCGCGGAGCGGCTGGCCCTCGCGGTGGCGACCGTCGCCGAGCTGGTGATCGCCGAACGCGGGGAGAACGTCGTCCTGGTGTCGCTGGCCCGCGCGGGCACGCCGATCGGCGTGCTCATGCGGCGCTGGCTGGCGCGGCGGTCGCCGAGCCTGGACGTGCCGCACTACGCGGTGTCGATCGTGCGCGATCGCGGCATCGACGCCGTGGCGCTGGATTACCTGGCCGCGCATCATGATCCGTCCGACATCGTGTTCGTGGACGGCTGGACCGGCAAGGGCGCGATCACCCACGAGCTGGCCGACGCCCTGGACGCCTACGCCGCCGCGGGCGGCGCGCGCTTCAACCCCGACCTGGCGGTGCTCGCCGATCCGGGCGCTTGCGTGCGCACCTACGGCACCCGTGATGATTTCCTCATCGCCTCGGCCTGCCTCAATTCCACCGTCTCGGGCCTGGTTTCACGCACCGTGCTCAACGACACCCTGATCGGCCCCGGCGATTTCCACGGCGCGAAGTTCTACGCCGAACTCGCCGGCGACGACGTGTCCGGCAAGCTGCTGGACGCGGTCACCGCGGCCTTCGACACGGTCGCGCCGCGCGTCGCCGGGCACGTGGCCGACCTGCGCGCCGCCGACCGCACCCCGACCTGGGCGGGCTGGGCGTCGGTGGAACAGGTGCGCGCGGCGTACGGCGTCGCCAGCGTGAATTTCGTGAAACCCGGTGTGGGCGAGACGACCCGGGTGCTGCTGCGGCGCGTGCCGTGGCGGGTGCTGGTGCGCGAGGCCGACGCGCCCGAGCACGCGCACATCCGGATGCTCGCCGCCGCCCGCGACGTTCCCGTCGAGGTGGTTCCGGACCTGGCCTACGCCTGTATGGGCTTGATCAAGGATGTGAAGAAGTAGCAATGGCGGACCGAAGACACCCGGTGCGTAGAAGCACGCTCATCGCGACCGATCTCGATCGCACCATGATCTACTCGCGCAACGCCTTCGGCGCGGAACCCGAGCTCAGCACGGTCTGCGTGGAGCATCTGGAGGGCGCGCCGCTGTCCTTCATGACCCTCGACGCCGCCGACCGCATGCGCTCGCTGACCACCCCGGCCGCGCTGATCCCGACCACCACGCGAACCATCAAGCAGTTCAACCGGATTCGACTACCCGGCGCCCCCTGGCGCTACGCCATCACCACCAACGGGGGCAACATCCTGCACAACGGCATCCCCGACATGCGCTGGCGGATAGACATCGACGCCGAGGTGCGCGCCACCAGCGCCACCCTCTCGCAGGTCAACGCCGAACTGCGGTCCCGGATCTCGGATTCCTTCGTCAAGAAGTTCCGGGTCGCCGATCACCTGTTCAACTACCTGGTGGTGGACGTGGCCACCCTGCCCGCGGACTTCCTGTCCGACTGGGACGCCTGGTGCCGGCCGCGCGGCTGGTCCGCCTCCCAGCAGGGCCGCAAGATCTACAGCATGCCGATCGCGGTCTGCAAGAGCCGCGCGGTCGCCGAAGTGCGCCGCCGCCTGATCGATTCGGGTGAACTGGATCCGGGCGCGCTGACCCTGGCCGCCGGTGACGGCGCACTGGACGCGGAAATGCTGCGCTCGGCCGACTCGGCCATCCGCCCCCGCCACGGCGAACTCGAACTGCTCGAGTTCACCCACCCGAACCTGACCGTCACCCGCGCCGCGGGCATCCGCGCGGGCGAAGAGATCCTGGACTGGTTCCTGGCGTCCGCTCCCGAGGCCGCCTGAGCGACAGGCGAAGGTTGTGACCGGCGGAAAGTCGCCGCCGGTCGTCGAGAGCCGACTCTGCCCGCATCACCCGGCGGCCGGTGCGGGCGCCGCGGCGGTGACCACGATCCGCCGGCGGCGGCTCGGCGCCATCAGCGTGGGATGCCGCACGCTCCACGCCGCGCCCGTGCAGATCAGCTCCTTGATCCGCGCACCCATACGGCCCGTGATCACCTTGGTCTTCGGCTCGTCCTCCGGCGTCACCTCCTGCACGACGGCGTCGCGGCGGCCCAGGCTGATGCACTGGCTGCGGTAACCGATCGGCGCCTCGGGCACCGGGCGCCCGGTCAGTCGCGCGGCGAGCGCGTCCGCGCCCTGCCAGGCCATGGGTGAGGCCGTGGCGCAACCCATTCGGAGCGCCTTGCCGCCGATCGCGATGGCGCGCGCGGCATCCCCGACCGCGTACACGTCCGGGTGCGACACCGAGCGCATGGTGCCGTCGACGACGATCTGCCCGCTCGCGGACACCTCGAGGGTGGTGGCGGCCGCGATGGGGTGCACGGCGAAACCCGCTGTCCAGATGGTCATCTCGGCGGGAAGGTGGCCGCCGGCGCCGGTGGTGACCCCGTCCTCCTGTACCGCGGTGACGGCGACGCCCTCGTGCAGGGTGATGCCGAACCGGTCGAACGCGGTGCGCAGGTGCCGCTGGGCCTTCTCGTCCAGCCAGTCGCCGACGCCGCCGCGCGCGACCATGGCGACCGCGAGATCAGGCCGGGCCTCGGCGATTTCGGTGGCGGCCTCGATGGCGGTCAGCCCGCCGCCGACGATCAGCACCCGCGCGCCCGCGCCCAGCTCGGCCAGGCGGTCCCGAACCCGCAGCGCCGCGTGCTTTCCGGCCACGTTGTGGGCGTATTCGGTCACGCCGGGAACGCCGAAGTCGGCGACGGCGCTGCCGAGGGCGTAGACCAGGGTGTCGTAGCCCAGGGTCGCCCCGCCCCGCTCATCGGTGACGGCGACGGTCTTGCGTTCGGCGTCGACCGCGGTGACCCGGGCCTGACGCACGTGCACGCCGGTGCCCTCGAAGATCGTGCGCAGCGGGCGGTTTCGCAGTTCCTGGCCGGTGGCGAGCTGGTGCATGCGCACCCGTTCCACGAAGTCGGCGTCGGCGTTGACCAGGGTGATCTCGACGTTGTCGCGATGCAGGCGCTTGGCCAGGCGGCCGGCGGTGATGGCTCCGGCGTATCCGGCGCCCAGGACGACGATGCGGTGCTTCATGGTGAGCTCCTTCGCTGTTGTGCTCACCTCCTGAACCGGACAGCCCCGGGATCCCTGACAACTTTCTTATGTGACCTGCGTCACCACTTCCCGACGGCGGCCGGGCGGGCGTCGGCGGCGGCCCACTGCCGCGCCACGCGGCCGAGTTTGTCCGGGTTGACCTGGATTTGCAGGCCGGTCACCTCGGCGCCGTTCGTCTCCAGGCTGATCAGCCCGTAGACCCGGCTGTCGACCTCGACCAGCACCGCCGGGGCGCCGTTGACCACCACGGCGTAGAAGTACGGGGTGTCGCCGGCGTAGGCGCGTTTGGCGGCGGTGGGCCGGAACAGGTGGCTCACGTAGCGCGCGACGGCGGCCGCGCCGAGCACCGGGGTGCGGCGCGCGGCGACCTTGCTGCCGCCGTCCGCGATGCTGACCGCGTCCGCGGCGAGCAGCCGGACGAGCGGCTCTGTGTTGCCGCTCAGGGCCGCCGCGAGGAACTCCTCGATCACCCGGCGGGCCGCGCCGGCGTCGACCTCGGTGCGGGCGCGTTCGGAGGCCGCGTGCTGTTTGGCGCGCCGATAGAGCTGCTGGCAATTGGATTCGGTCAGGTCCAGCAGCTCGGAGATCTCACGGTGCGAATACCCGAACGCTTCGCGCAGTACGTACACCACGCGCTCGTTGGGCGAGAGCCGTTCCATGACGGCGAGCATCGCCAGCGACACCGACTCGCGCTGTTCGGCGGTGTCGGCGGGACCGAGCATGCGGTCCCCGGCCAGCACCGGCTCGGGCAGCCACTGCCCCACGTAGGTTTCGCGCCGGGCCCGCGCCGAGGTGAGCTGATTGAGGCAGATGTTGGTGAGCACCTTGGTCAGCCACGCCTCGGGCGTCTCGATCCAGCTCCGATCGGCCGCGTGCCAGCGCAGATAGGTGTCCTGCACCGCGTCCTCGGCGTCACCGGCCGACCCGAGCAGCCGGTAGGCGATCGCCTCCAGGCGGCCCCGGCTGCTCTCGAACAGATCGGCTTCGGCGGTGCTGAGCGACATGCACCCATCGTCGGTCATTCGACCGGTTCGCGGCTACCCGCCCCGGCCGGGCGGGAACCCGCGTCAGTGGAGAAGCCCGGCGTCGATGGTGAACCCCGGGGCGGTGGCGGAAGTCCCGGGGCAGCGAGACACCGCCGGGGCGACGACCCCGGCACGGCGTGCCGGGTCGCTCAGCCCCAGCGCTCGAGCAGGCTCGTGGCCGCCGCGGTCAGCGACCGCTGCAGGAACGGCCCGAAACTGACCCGGGCCACACCCAATTCGGCGAAGTGCGCGCGATCGCCCTTGTCCGGCATGCCGATCGCGTTGACCGGCAGCGGCAGTTCCGCGCACAGGCGGCGCTGCACGTCGGGCTCGTGGAAGCCGACCGGGTACAGCACATCGGCGCCCGCGGCGGCGGCGAGGGTCATCCGCTCGATCGCGGCGGCGAACCGCTCGTCCGGGGTGCCGGTGTCGGGTCGCATGAATACATCGGTGCGGGCGTTGATGACCAGGTGCACCCCCGCGGCCTCGGCGGCCCGCCGGAGTTCGGCCACCAGGTCGGCGTGTTCCTGCGGCGAGCGCAGCCGCCCGCCCTCCCCGTGGACGGTGTCCTCGATGTTGAGCCCGATCGCCCCCGCCCCCAGCAGCCCCTCGACGAGTTCGTCCGCCTTCAGCCCGTACCCGGACTCGATGTCCACCGATACCGGCAGCTCGACCGCGGCGGTGATCTCCCGGATCCGCGCGGTCACGTCCCCGAAGCTCATACCCTCCTGGTCCGGCTTCCCCAGCGAGTCCGCCAGCGGGTGACTGCCGACCGTCAACCCCTTGAATCCGGCCTCCTGCACCAGCTTCGCCGACCAGGCGTCCCACACCGTCGGCAGGATCGCCGGGTCCCCCGGCGTGTGAAGTTCGAGAAATGTCGCGGCCTTCTGCTCCAAGCTCATACCCCGATCCTCCCCCCACCCGCCGTCCCGCGAAAGGCGTTGTAGGTCACCGCGCGTGGCGCCCGGCGCGTTCGCTTACAGCGCCCGCGTGGCCGGTCACGTCCGGGCCGGATGCAGTATTCCCCAGCGTCGCAAACCTGCGGGCGCATTCGCGGCGCTGGTCGCGGGTGGCGATCTCGCGGACGCGGTGGACGGCGACGGCGGCGTCGGGGGCGGTCACGGCCAGGTGGTGACCCGGAGGACGTCGAGGGTCGGGACATCGTGGTAGCCCCCGCTTTTCGGGGCGCACGGATTGATTGAATCGTCTGCATTTCACTGTTTTTCCCGGCTAGCCTCCCGCGCAACGGATCGCAACCTTCGGAGGCAACCATGCGACGTGGAATCAGCGGAATCATCCTGGCGGGTGCGGTGATCGGCACGGTCCTGGCGGGACCGGCGAGCAGTGCGAGCGCCGACAGCGGCAGCTCCTCGGGAAGTCAGGGACTCGATCTCGGCAGCGCGATCCTGGATTGGGCGACGAGCGGCAGCCATCTCCATCCGGGCTGCACGGGTGACGCGAACGGTCCCTGTACATCGGGGACGGGTCCGGTCGATTGATTGCCCGCGGGCGCTGCCGAAGCGCCGCCCGGTTCCGCGAATCGTTCCCACCGCGGTGTGCCGACTCCGCGGTGCCATCGCGACCGAACGCCGATGGCGGCGCGGGAACACCACGGCCGGGTGGTCGACCGATCGGACCGGGCCGGCATCCCGCGCGGCTAGTCGCGGGTGGCGACCTCGCGGACGCGGTGGACGGCGACGGCGGCGTCGGGGCCGGTGGCGGTCACGGCCAGGTGGTGGCCCCGGCGGACGTCGAGGGTCAGGAGCTGGGTCAGGCTGGTGGCGGGGACCGGGCCCGCGCCGGTGGTGGCGTTGTGCAGGCGCACCTCGGCGTTCAGATCGCGCAGGGCGGCAACCAGTTCGGCGGCGGGGCGGGCGTGCAGGCCGTGGGCGCCGGTGACCGGGAAGACCGCCGCGGCTTGCGATTGCAACGTGGTGATGCTCGATTCGTGGGCGGCGGTGGCTTCTCGCGGATCCGTGGGCTCGGTGTTGTTCGCGAGCTGAACGCGTTTGGCGTCCAGGGCGTGTTCGGCCGCGTACGCCACCTCCTCCAGGGACGCGCCGCCGCCGGCCTCGGCCAAGGCCGCGACCAGGCCCTCGACCAAGGGCGCGGCGGAAAGCCGGACCCGAACGGGGGATTCGAGGAGTTCCAGGGCGGTATCGGCGGACAGGACCGCGCTGCCCAGGTCCATCAGCACCAGTACACCGTCGCCGGAGTCGGCGGCCGCGATGGCCTGGGCGACGGACTCGGCGTCGGTGCCCAGTTGGTTCTCGTACGAGCCCGCCGCCATCTCGATCCGAATCGACTGGGCGGGCAGCAGTTCGACCGCCAGATCCACCGCGGCCCGGGCCAGCGGGCGACTGTGCGAGACCACCACCAGCCCGATCACCGCAGCGCTCCACGAGCCGCCCGCACCAGCAGGACCGCGCTCGTCGCGCCCGGATCCTGATGTCCCGCACTGCGCTCCCCCAGATAGGAAGCCCGCCCCTTGCGCGCGACCATGGGAATTGTTGCCGCGCAGCCTGATTCGGCCGCCACGGTCGCCGCCGTCAGCGCCTCGGCCTCGGTCGATCCCGCCTCGGCCTGCTCCTCCAGTGCCGCGGCGGCCGGCAGCAGCGCGTCGAGCATGGTCTTGTCCCCTGCCTGCGCCTTTCCGCGCGCGATCACCCCCTCGACCCCGGCCCGGAATGCCCGCGCGAACCACGCGGTCTCCGACCCCGCCCGGCCGGGCGCGATGGCGTCCGAGCCACCGGTCCCTCGTTCGGCGGCACGTGGCCTCGCCGTCCCGTGCCGGGTGTCGCCCAGCGCCTCGGCGGTGGGAACGGGGGCGCCGGAACCGGCAGGGCCGTTGCCGGCCGCACCCATGTCCGTGCTTTCCGCGCTGGAAATCGTTGCCGCGTAGAGGGTTTCGCTGTCCGCCACCGCCGCCCCCAGGCGCAGGAAGAAGGTCCCGTACAGGGGCCCGGCGGCACCGCCCACCGCGCGGATCAGGGTCAGGGCCGTCTGCTTGTACACCCCGGCGGCGGAGTCGGGGGTGCCCTCATCGAGTCCGGCCACCACGGCCTCCAGCCCGCGCCGCAGATTCGTCCCGTGGTCGGCGTCCCCGATCGCCGCGTCGAGGTCGGTCAGTTCCGCCTCGTGCGCCAGGACCAGGCGGGCGAACTCGCGCACCCAGGCCGCCGCGTCGACCGCCATCACATACCCCAGCGCAGCGCGGGGGTGCGGACGGGGTAGTCCCACAGCGCCGTCAGTTCGTCGTCGAGCCTGGTCAGCGTGACCGAGCAGCCCGCCATGTCCAGGGAGGTGATGTACGGGCCGACCAGCGAGCGCGCGATCTCGATGCCGTGCCCGCGCAGGATGCGCGACACCTCGTCGAACATGAGGTACAGCTCCAGCAGCGGCGTCCCGCCCATGCCGTTGAGCAGGCACAGCACCCGATCCCCGCGCCGGAAGGGCAGATCCGCCAGCAGCGGTTCCACCAGCAGCCCGGCGACCTCGCGCGCGGGGGCCAGCGGCAGCCGCTGCCGCCCCGGCTCGCCGTGGATGCCGATCCCCAGTTCCATCTCGTCGTCGCCGAGCTCGAAGGTCGGCCGCCCGACCGCCGGAACCGTGCACGAGGTCAGCGCCACGCCCATGCTGCGCGAGTCCGCGCTCACCCGCGTCGCGATCCCGGCCACCTCGGCGAGTGTGCGTCGCTGCTCGGCCGCCGCCCCGGCGATCTTCTCCAGCACGACCGTCGCGCCCACCCCGCGCCGCCCGGCGGTGTAGAGGCTGTCCTGCACCGCCACATCGTCATTGACCACCACGGCCAGCACCTCGATACCGGTCTCGGCGGCCGCCAGTTCGGCCGCCATCTCGAAGTTCATGACGTCGCCGGTGTAGTTCTTGACGATGTGCAGCACCCCCGCGCCGCCGTCGACCGCGGCGGTGGCCGTCAGAATCTGATCGGGGACGGGCGAGGTGAAGATCTCCCCGGCGCAGGCGGCGTCGAGCATGCCCGGCCCGACGAATCCGGCGTGCAGCGGTTCGTGCCCGGAACCGCCGCCGGACACCAGCCCGACCTTGCCCGGCACCGGCGCGTCGGCGCGCACCACCACCCGCGCTTTCGCGTCGACCCGCAGTTCCGGATGCGCCGCGGCCATCCCCGCCAGGGCCGCGTCGACCACCTCGGCCGGATCGTTGATGAGCTTCTTCACCGAATTCTCCCTCCGCGGGGACGGTTCGAATCCTCTGCAGCCAGACTCGCACCCGGCCTCGTCCGGGATGGGCGTTTCGGCCGATATCCGGTTGGCCGGCCCGGCATCCCGCATCCGTCCCGGGAGCTAGTCCGCCCGGTCGGGCGCCAGATCGTCTTCCAGCGACCGTGCCAACTCGATATCGGTCACCAGCTGCACCATCAGATCCCGCAACTCGCAATCGGGCAGGTGGTGCGCGGCGAATTCGAAGGGTTCGGAGACGTCCAGCCCGCCGCGGGTCGCCTCCAGGATCACCCACGGTATGCCCACGTCGGCGACCCCCAACCGGTCCCGGACCAGATCGGCGGTGTCGTCTATCAATCCGGTGCGCCGCGCGACGGCGGCGGTCATCTGATCGTCGAGCTCGGCCCGCCGATGTTCCAGCGCCCCCAGGTCCGCGTCGATCTCCTGCGCCACCGTGGTGCGCACGCTGCCGTCGTCGAACACCTGGAAGCCCTCGTTCACCGCCGTGGTGCCCAGCGCGATCTCCGATTCGGCGAGGGTGGGCAGGGTCCGCAGGCAGTCGAGCACCGCGTCCAGCGCCACCACCAGCCGATCGCGAATGTCGCGGCGGTGCACCAGCTCTCTCTCGGCTTTCTCGCGCTCGCTCAGCACCTGTTCCACGGCCCGGCCGATCTGGAAGGCCATGGCCGTGGACTCCGGAGCCCAGCCGCCCTCGGGCACGTACTCGCCCTCGCCGGGGGTGATCGAGTCGAGGAAGGCGTTCACCGCGTCGAGCAGGTCCTCGAGCTGGGCGCGGGACACGGCCGAGTGCCGGAAGGCACGCAGATACTGTTCGTGCGCCTGCCCGGGATCGACCTCTCCGTCGCTCACGAATCCGATACTGCCATGCGCGAGTGACGGACCGGCGCAATGGCAGCAAACATCTGGCGTGCCCTATCGGACGGGGGTGCTCAGTACCCCTGCTGCTGTCCGAGCTGCTGCATGATCGTGCTCTGGATCTGCTGCAGCCCGCCGGGGGTGACACCGCTCTGCAGCTGACCCTCGATGGATCGCACCAGATGCGTGTCGTCCATGACCTTCTCGCTCGACTGGATCAGTACGGTCCCCGCGCCGGTGAAGTCGAACTGCCGCTCCTCGCCGGAATTCACGCCGAATCGCGCCGCGCCCGCGGCCAGGAAACTGGACACCCAGCGCTGGTCGTAGTGATGGCTCGGGGAGGGGCAGTCCGCCCAGCCCACCAGCGATTCCGGGTCGACCCGCAGCGGCGGTTCGGCGAACATGACCGGCCCGTTGGAGGAGGCGAGGAACTTGCCGGTGCCGATCAGGGTGAGGAACCCGGGCACGATCGACTGGTTCAGCGACAGCTCCGGTTCGAACGCCAGCAAATTCGCGGCACGAACCGTGAGGTTGCCGTTGTCGAGGTCGTAGGAGTTGATGTCGTAGCCGCGGTCGCCGATGATCAGCTTGCCCTGACCCTCGGCCACCACGTAGTCACTGGTGAACAGCGGCGCCGAGAACTGCTGCGACACCATGTGCAGCAGCCCGCCCTGCAGCCCGTGCGTGAGCGCCCGGAACTCCATCTGCCCGTAGTACGCGATCATCGCGCCCCGGCGCATGAACCACGGCTTGCGCAGATCGATGGAGTACGCGTAGCTGTTGCCCGGAATATTGTCGCTGTCACCGAGATTCATCGGGTTCAGGATCTGGCTCATGGCTCTTGCAACCTCACAACTTCTGCTCGGACGCCTGCACGTACACCACGCCCTGGCCGACGCAGTGCAGCTGCATGGCCTCGCCGGACCCCTTGCCGACCGCGTCGCGCCAGCTCAGCGCCGACTTCAACTCGGTCTGCACGTTGCCGTAGGCCGCCACGAACGCCTGCGGATCGACGACCACCGGATACTGTCCGCCGACGGGCAATTCGATGAAACCGCCGTGGCCGAGCAGCACCGCGCTGCCCTGACCGGAGATCTGCGTCGTGAACATGCCCGCGCCGGTGAGCACCCCGGCCGCCGCGCCGCGGATCGCGCCCATCAGGCCGCCGCCGCGCCCACCGCCGCCGCCGGAGCCGCCGGAACTGGCCACCGACACGATCGAGGTCTGCAGCGACGCCGAATTGGCGAGCAGCCGTGAGGCTTCCACCCGCAGCACCGCGCCCGGCTGCATGTGCACGACCTGGGTCTCGAGGCCCGCGAAGCCGTAGTGCACCTCGCCGTGACCCTGCGCGAGCATGGTGCGCTCGTGCTCGCCGGCCATCATGCGACCGGCCATGCCCGCGATACCGCCGAGCCCGCCCATGCCGCTGGCGCCGGGTATCTGATGCGGGGAGAAGGACACGTCACCGGTGTAGAAGAGCATCGACCCGGTGCGTGCGACCACGCCGCCGGCCTGGCCCACGTTGACCTTGACGACCTTCGCGTTCACCTGTTCGAACATGGCGTTCCCCTCACCGCTCGGCAGGCTGGATCAAGACCAGTCCCTGCCCGTCCCAGCGCAGCGAGAACGCCTCGCCGCTGCCCTGTCCCATGACGCCGCGCCACGAAACATCGGTCACGAACGACTGATTCAGGTTGCCGCGGGCCGCGACGAACGCGTCCGGATCCACCACGAGGGGATACTGCGGCGACACTTCCAGGTGGATGAGCGGCCCGCCCGCGGACAGCAGCGCCACCTGCCCGACCCCGCTCACCTTGGTGGTGAACAGGCCGGCGCCGGTCGACGCGCCGCGTAGTCCCGCGAAGGACACGTCGGTGCGCAGATTGCCGGCGAACGCCAGCAGCTGCTGCGACTCCACCTGCAGCGTCTCGTTGTTGAGATCCACCACGGTGACGTGCTGACCGTTGACCGCGAAGAAGACCCGGCCGTTGCCGGTGCATTCCATGAGCGAGAGTTGCTCGCCGGTCGCGCGGCGCTTCATGCCGGCCAGAATGCCGTCGCCGCCGCCGAACCCGGCGCTCTTGAACTGGACATTGCCTTCATAGGCGACCATGGACCCCGAAATCGCCCGGATGCTTGTCCCGGCGAGATGGGCCTCGATCACCTTCTTTGACTTCTCGAAAAGCTGTGCCATCCATGCCCCGTACTAGAACTGTGCAGCAACCCTAACCGATCATGTCGGCGGCTGGGGTGCCCGATTTCTCGTAGAGTGGCACCGACAGCACCGGCAAGCGAAGGGTCGACCTTGTCTGCAGCTTTGGTGAAGGGCCAGAACGGCCCTTTGAATACGAACGACGTGGTGATCAGCGTACAGATCGCCGCACCCGCGGACCTCTCCGCACTGCTGGTCACCGAAAGCGGGAAGGTCCGTTCGGACGCCGATTTCGTCTTCTTCAACCAGCCCACCGGCCCCGGGGTGAACCTGCAGCCCGGCCCGGGCGGGCAACCCGCGGCCCTGGTGATCTCGCTGGCCGCCGTGCCCGCGGACATCGACCAGATTCGCGCGGTCATCACCCTGGACGATCCGGGCAACAACTTCGGCCGGATCACCGCCCCGGTCGCCCTGGTCTCGGACACCGCCGGGAACCCGCTGTTCGAGTACCGGGTCGAGGGCCTGAACACCGAATCCATCGTCATCGCGCTCGAGGTGTACCGGCGCCAAGGCGCGTGGAAGGTCCGCGCGGTCGGGCAGGGCTACGCGGGCGGATTCGCCGCGCTGGTCACCGATCACGGCGTCCAGGTGAACGCGCCGCAGCAGCCCGCGGCCCCGCAGCAGGCCCCGCAGGACTACGCCCCGACCGGTGGATATCCGCCGCCCGCCGATCAGTACGGGCAGGCCGGGGGCTACCCGCCGCCTGCGGGCCAGTACGGCCAGGCCGGTGGATATCCGCCGCCCACAGAGCAATTCGCGCCGGCCGGGGGTTACCCGCCGCCGCAGGGCGGGGGCTACGCGCCGCCGCCGCCGCCCGCGCAGGCGCCCTCGATGTCCAAGGACCTGCCGCGCGATCACGCGGTGAGCCTGGTCAAGGGCCAGAGCGTCAACCTCCGCAAGGAGGGCGGCGCGGCGCTGACCTACGTGAAGATGGGCCTGGGCTGGGATCCGGTCAAGCGTGGCGGGATCTTCGGAAACCGCGCCGTGGACATCGATCTCGACGCCTCGGTGGTGCTGTTCTCCGACACCGCGCCGGTCGACGTCGTCTACTACGGCAGCCTCGCCTCCAAGGACGGCTCGGTGCGCCACCAGGGCGACAACCTCACCGGCGAGGGCGCGGGCGACGACGAGGTCATCCTGGTCGACCTCACCCGCATCCCCTCCCAGGTCAACTCCCTGCTGTTCGTGGTCACCTCGTACAAGGGCCACACCTTCGAACAGGTGGCGAACGCGTTCTGCCGCTTGATCGACGGCGGCAACAACGCCGAACTGGCGCGCTACACCCTGGCGGGCGGCATGCCGTTCACCGCGATGGTCATGGCCAAGGTGTACCGCAACGGCAACGGCGTCGATTGGAAGATGGAGGCCCTCGGCGAGGGTTTCCAGGCCAAGCATCCGGGCGAGGCGGTTCCGCAGCTGGCCCGGTTCCTGGGCTGACCGGGCCCGGGTCCGGAAGTCCGGCCGGAAACAGACAAGACCCCGCGCTCGAAAGGAGCGCGGGGTCTTGATGTTCGAAGGGGGAAGCGGGGATACCCGCTAAGTCGCCGGCGCCGCCGCGCGCGGCCGCAGCAGCGCGGGCAGGCGGGGCCGATCGGGATCGGGCGCGTGGTTCAGCACCCCGCCGATGGGATCGTCCACCCCGTCCCGGCGCACCGGGTCCTCTTCCGGCCGGTAGATCTGGCGAATCACCAGGGCGCACAGGATGACCACGGCGACATCGCGGATCGCGACGGTGCCCGTGAACCACTGTTCGGGCAGACCCTTCTTGTCGGTGCCCAGGTAGTAGTACATGCGCGGCGCCCAGACCAGGGCGTCGATAGTCATCCAGGCCAGCAGCACCCGGCGGTGCGGCAGCGCCAGCACCGCGAGCGGGATCAGCCACAGCGAATACTGCGGGCTCCACACCTTGTTGGTGAGCAGGAACGCCGCCACGACCAGAAAGGCCAACTGCGCCAGGCGCGGTCGCCGCGCGGCGGTCAGCGCTATCCACCCGATGCCCGCGCACACGGCCAGGAACAGCACCAGCGACACCGCGTTCAGCACCGACGGCGTCTCGCGCGCGGCGAGCACACCGTCGAAACCGGTCCAGCCGGTGAAGGAGCCGATCACGTTGTAGATGGAGTCGGGGTCCGCGTGCCGTTCGGTGTTGAGCCGGAAGAACTCCCACCAGCCCTTGGGGTACAGCACGGCGATGGGCGCGTTCACGGTCAGCCACGTGATCGCGGCCGCCGCGATGGCCGCCCCGGCCGCGCGCAGCGGCCGCAGTCCGCCCCACAGCGGATCGTCGTCGTCGCCGAATCGCGCGGTGCGCAGGCACAGCACCAGGATCGGGCCGAGCAGCAGCAGCGGATACAGTTTGGCCGCCCCGCCCAGGCCGAGCAGCACACCCGCGAGCACGGGCCGCCGCCGCGCCCAGGCCAGCAGTCCGCCGGCCGCGAAAGCCGTTGCGAGGGTGTCGAAATTGGTGAACGCGTGCACCAGGATCAGCGGTGAGAGCGCCATCAGCGCCACGTCCCACACCCGCCGGCCCGCCAGCTGCGCCGATGCCCAGATGGTCACCAGCCACGCGATGGCGAGCCCGAAGGCGACGACGTTGAAATAGATGACCACCTCGAGCGCGCCCGGCAGCGGAGACTGCTTCCACGCCTTGGCGATTCCCATGGCCGCGTACTGGTACAGGCCCGAGACCACCGGGTATTCCATGTACCGGACCTGGGGCATGCCGTCGCCGCCGAAGTCCATCCACTGCTTCTTGTACGGGAACGCGCCCTGATCCAGGCGTTCGGCCCCGTACAGCGGCACCGTGTCCGAGTAGCACATGGCCACGTACTGGCGTCCGTTGTTCCAGTCCAGGCCGAGCACGCCGTTCTCGTCCGGCGCCTGCTGGATACAGGCCGCCTTCCCGAACCAGCTCAGCGCCAGGAAGACCAGCGTGAACGCGAACAGCACCCGCATGGGCGTCCAGAACCGCACCCGGCCGATGACCGCGTGGTCGCCGACCGGTCCGCCGATGAGATCGCACAGCTGGGCGGTGAGAGTGTCGGTGCGACTGGGCTTGTCGCGATCGTCCACCGACCGCAGATCCGCGGCGAGCGGCGCCGGGGATTCGTAGAGCACCGCGCCCGGCTCGGCCGCCGCGCCGCCGAAGGACGCGGCGTCCGCCGGGCCGCCGGGCCGTGCCGCACCCGCCGCGGCGCGCTCGTCACGTCCGTTCCCCGTCGCACCCGAATCCGCGTTCCGGTCGGATTCGGGTGCGTGACCGGCCGACTCGCTGTCCGCTGCCCGCCGGTGCCCCACTCCCTGCTCGATCACGACCCGAGGCTACCGACTCCGGGTCGGTGCGCCGCCGTTGCCGTTCCCATTCCCGTTGCCGTTGCCGCCGTTGCTGTTCCCGGCGGCGCCGGGCGTCGTCGTCACCGGTGAACCGTCCGACGGTGCGACCGGCTGTCCGGGCAGCGGCCCGTCCCCGGAATCCTCCGAGGTGGTCGGCGCCGCGCGCTGCTGGTTCTGCGGGTTGGGCGCCAGCCCGGGAACCGGGATGGTGATGCCGGGCAGGATCTCGACCTGGCTCTGGGTGATGACCGGCGGCAGGACCGGGGAATCCTCGGTCGAGGGCGCGGTGTACGGCGCGGACCAGGACGGGACGCCCGCCTGGCCGCCGATGGCCGCCGGCTTGGGGAAGGACTCGTTCTGCGTGCCCTTGAGCGCGCCGTCCATCGTCTTCTTCCAGATGTCCGACGGCAGGCCGGAGCCGTAGACCGAACCGCCGTTGGCGTTGACCAGCTTGTCGCCCTGTTCGGTGCCCACCCAGACCGCGGTGGACAGCGACGGGGTGTAGCCGACCATCCAGGCGTCACGGTTCGCGCCGGTGTCGCCGAGCTGGTGGGTGCCGGTCTTGGCCGCGGAGTCCCGGTTGCCGGAGAGGTTGTGGTTGCGCGACCAGGCGGCGATCGGCTTCATCGCGGCGGTGACGTTGTCCGCGACGGCGGCCGAGACGCGCTGCTCGCCCGCGGTTTCACCGCGATCGAGCAGGACGGTGCCGTCCGAGGTGGTGACCTTCTGTACGAAATGCGGTGCGCGGTAGACGCCCGAGGCCGCCAGGGTGGCGTACGCGGAGGCCATGTCCAGCGGCCGCACCTGGTACTGGCCGAGCACGACGCCGTTGTTGGGGCCGTTGCCGTCCGGTTCGGTCAGCGTCTTCTCCACGCCCGGAATCGATTCCGGGATGCCGAGCTTGTGCGCCATGTCGGCGATCTTCTGCGGGCCGTCGCCGGGCATGTCCAGCATCATGCGGTAGAAGCTGGTGTTCAGCGAGCGCTTGAGGGCCTCGGCGATGGTGCACATGCCGCACTGCTCGCCCTCGACGTTCGTGATCTTGATGCCGTTCACGGTGACCGGCGAGGAGTCGTACAGCGTGGACAGCGGCTTGCCCAGCTCCAGGTTCTCGGCCAGGCCGAACACCTTGAAGGACGAACCGGCGGGCAGGCCGGCGTTGGCGAAGTCGAAGCCCTGACCGTCGTTGCCGCCGTAGTAGGCGACCACGGCGCCGGTCTTGGGATCCACCGAGACCACCGCGGTGCGCAGGTTCTCGGGTTCACCGTCCATGACGTTGGTGACCGCGTCGAGGGCGGCCTGCTGCGCCTGCGGGTTCAGCGTGGTGGTGATCGACAGGCCCTCGGTGTTCAGCTCGCGCTGGGTGATGCCCGCGGCCTCGAGTTCGGCGAGCACCTGGGTCTTGATCAGGCCCTCCGGACCGGAGTCCAGGTCCTCGTTCTGCGCGGACTGCGCGGCCGGAACCACCTCCGGGAACACGACTCCCGCGCGTTCGGCCGAGGGGAGATTGCCGCCGCTGACCATGCCGTCGAGCACGTAGTTCCAGCGGGTCTCGACGCCCTTGCGGTTCTTCTCCGGGTCCAGGTTGGACGGCTGCTGGATGACGCCCGCCAGCACCGCGCCCTCGGACACGGTGAGTTCGGTGACCGGCTTGCCGAAGTACGCCTTGGCGGCGGCGTCGATGCCGTACGCGCCGCGGCCGAAGTAGATGGTGTTCAGGTACGCGGTGAGGATGTCGTCCTTGGACCACTGCCGCGCCATCTTGGCCGAGATCACCAGCTCGCGCAGCTTACGGGTCAGCGAGCGCTCGTTGCCGACCATGGCGTTCTTCACGTACTGCTGGGTGATCGTGGAACCACCACCGGCGCTTTCCTTGCCGGTCAGGTTGTCCCAGAACGCCCGGCCGAAGCCCTTCATGGAGAAGCCGGGGTTGGTGTAGAAGTCCCGGTCCTCGGCCGCGATCACCGCGTTGCGTACGTGCGGCGGGATCTGGTCGATGCTCACGTCGGTGCGGTTGCCCTCGGGCGGAACCACTTTCGACAGCACGGTGGTGCCGTCGGAGAGGTAGATGGTCGCCACCTGATTGGTCTTGAGGTCGCCCGGGCGCGGCACGTTCACGCCCGAGTACGCCACCAGGAACGCGGTGCTCGGCACCAGGATCGCGACGGCCATCAGGACATAACAGACTCGCCGAACGGTCCGCCAGACCGACTTCTGCTTGGGGCGGCGGCCCTTTCCGCCGGCGCCGCCCGAACCCTCGCCGCCGGGACGCCGCGGCGGCGGACCGCCCGGGGTGTCACCGCGCCTGCCGGTCGCGGGAATCGCGCCCGACGGCGGCCGGGTGCGATCGTCGGCGGGACGCGGGCGGGTGGCGGTACCGGCGCCGGCCGCACCGGCCGCGCGCGGTCCGCGATCTCCGGCCCGGGGGTTGCGTTCGGCCGCGCGGTCGGCGCGATCGGACTGCGCGGCGCGCTGCAGATGCGGCGGCACCGCTTGGCGCTGACCGGTATTCACCCGCTGGGTGGCGTCGGGTGCGGGAAGTTTGCGCGTGGCATCGGGATTCGCGGGCCGCTGCGGCTGATTCGGCGCGGGCCGGCGGGCCTGCCCGCCCGGCGGCGGTACGGGACCGCGCGGCGGCTGGCCGTTCGGCCCGCGCGGCGGCACACCGCCCGGCGCGGGGCGGCCCTGTCCGCCCGGACCCGGTCCGGGCCGGCCCATACCGGGCTGCTGCTGTCGCGGCGCCCCTGGCGGGGGACCTGCCGGTCGCGGCGGCGGATAACCGCCGGGGCCCGGTTGCGAACCGCCACGCTGGGGGCGGCCGCCGTGCGGTCCGTCGTCATAGGGCGAATTCACAGCCTGGATCTCCAATAACTACTCGATACGGTCCTGTAGCTCGATGCGGTCACGTGCCACCGCGGCGGGCAGGTCTGCCCGCTGATCAGCAGTCGACGTGGCCTTTCACTCGGCGCGGGTGCCGGTGCGGCGGCGGCGTCCGGTCGGTGCCGGAGCCTGGCCCACCACGTAGGACTGCACCAGATGGTTCCAACTGCAGGTCCGGCAGACCTCGACGACGTGCACCGAGAACTCCTCGCGAGATTCGGCCATCCGAATCAATTCCTCCGGCGTACGCGCCGACCCCGCTGCCTGACCCAAGCCGTCACCGTAGACCCACGATACGAGTGTGAGCTGTTCTTTTCGGCAGATAGGGCATGTGACCTCGCTCCCGCGCCCGTGGAACTTCGCCGCGCGCAACAGATAGGGATTCGCGTCGCATACCTCGGATACAGCTACTCGCCCCGCGTAGACATCGGCGAGCAGCGACCGGCGCCGAAGCGCATAGTCCACTACCTGCCGCTGTATTCGCACGCGACCCAGAGTACTTGCGGGTGTCCTCCCCCCGCACGCCCCGGATCCACTCTCGAGCCCGCGGGCGGGCCGCTACGAGGTAACTCCGCCCGCCGGGCCGGGTGATCGTGATGCGGGTCGCAGCCAGAAGTCGCCTCCGGTATATCGGCGCGATATAGTTTCGTACTGCATCCATCGGTTAGATCTGTAGACAACAGTCAGGAGGGGGTGAGGCCCGGTGCTCGAGTTGGCAATCCTCGGGCTGCTCCTGGAATCTCCGATGCACGGTTACGAGCTGCGCAAGCGGCTCACCGGGCTGCTCGGCCCCTTCCGGGCCTTCTCCTACGGGTCGCTCTATCCGACCCTGCGGCGCATGCAGTCCGACGGCCTCATCGCGGAAGAGATTCCACCGGGGTTGACCACGCGGCGTGCGCGGCGGGTTTACCAACTGACTGATTTCGGCCGGGAGCGGTTCGCCGAGCTGCTGGCCGATACGGGACCACAGAACTACACCGACGACGGCTTCGGCGTTCATCTGGCTTTCTTCACCCGTACCCCCGCGGAAGCGCGGATGCGGATTCTGGAGGGTCGGCGGAGGCAGGTCGAGGAGCGCCGAGAGGGCTTGCGGGAGGCGATCAAACGAGCCAGCGGGCAGCTGGATCGCTACACCCGCCAACTCCATCAACTCGGTCTCGAATCAAGCGAGCGCGAAGTGCGCTGGCTCAACGAGTTGATTGCTGCGGAGCAATCGACGAAGGCGGCACCACAGAAAGAGGGAAATATCGGCCATGAGTGACATCAACACCGAAGTACGGGTGGCCATTGTCGGCGTCGGTAACTGCGCTTCTTCCCTGGTCCAGGGCGTGCAGTACTACCGGGACGCCGATGCCGACTCGACCGTGCCGGGTCTCATGCACGTCAAGTTCGGCCCCTACCACGTCCGCGACGTCAAGTTCGTCGCCGCGTTCGACGTCGACGCCAAGAAGGTCGGATTCGACCTGGCCGACGCGATCTTCGCCAGCGAGAACAACACCATCAAGATCTCCGACGTGCCGCCGTCGGGCATTTCCGTGCAGCGTGGTCCGACGCTGGACGGCATCGGCAAGTACTACGCGGAGACCATCGAGCTCTCCGACGCCGAGCCGGTCGATGTGGTCAAGGTCCTGAAGGACGCCAAGGTCGACGTGCTCGTGTCCTACCTGCCGGTGGGCTCGGAGGAGGCCGACAAGTTCTACGCGCAGTGCGCGATCGACGCGGGCGTGGCCTTCGTCAACGCGCTGCCGGTGTTCATCGCCTCGGATCCGGTGTGGGCCAAGAAGTTCGCCGACGCCGGTGTGCCGATCGTCGGCGACGACATCAAGTCGCAGGTCGGCGCGACCATCACGCACCGCGTCATGGCCAAGCTGTTCGAGGACCGCGGCGTCACGCTGGATCGCACCTACCAGCTGAACGTCGGCGGCAACATGGACTTCAAGAACATGCTCGAGCGTGATCGCCTGGAGTCCAAGAAGGTCTCCAAGACCCAGGCCGTGACCTCGAACCTCGAGGGTCCGCTCGCCGGCAAGGTGCACGACCGCAACGTGCACATCGGCCCGTCGGACTACGTCGAGTGGCTCGACGACCGCAAGTGGGCCTACGTCCGCCTCGAGGGTCGCGCCTTCGGTGACGTGCCGCTGAACCTGGAGTACAAGCTCGAGGTGTGGGACTCCCCGAACTCGGCCGGCATCATCATCGACGCCGTGCGCGCGGCGAAGATCGCCAAGGACCGCGGCATCGGCGGACCGGTCATCCCGGCCTCGGCGTACCTGATGAAGTCCCCGCCGAAGCAGATCGCCGACGACGTCGCCCGCGCTCAGCTCGAGGCGTTCATCATCGACGCGGAGTAGATCGCCCATCGAGGAAACTCGGCACAGGTGAGGGAGCCCCGGCCGGAAGATTCCGGCCGGGGCTTTGCCGTGCCGGGGGCAGGTGAGCCCCGCCCCCGAATCTCCGATCGGCCGCGGCGTCTCGATCCTCGTCACGAACGCAGCCGCCGCCCGCGATCGCAATCGCGGGCGGCGGCTTGGCTTTTCGGCCTCAGTCGAGCGAGATGTACACCTCGACCGAGGTCGGTCCGGTGTAGCGCTCGATCTCGGCGCGGTGCGAGCGGGTGATCGTGCCCGCGCTCTCGGCCTTGGCGACCTTGGCCCACGCGGTGCGCAGCAGGTCGTAGGGCTTGTCCGACACGACGAACTTGGCGTAGCGGCCGGTCGGGACGCGGGTCACCACATCGCCGGTGTCCAGGTGATCCAGGCCGGGCACCTCGTAGCCGAGGATGGCCACGGCGTGATCGTTCTGGCCGATGTAGGCCGCCACGCGCTCGACCTTCTTCTCGCGGGCGAGGTACCTGTCCCAGGTGAAGTTGACCAGGTCCAGGTCCCGGGCGGTGACCTCGCGCCCGGCCAGGGGGATCGTGAGCCCGCCGACCAGGAACGCGTCCATGGTGATGATCTCGAAATCCACGGCCCCTACCCCTCCGCGCCGGTGTCGAGCGCGACGAAAACCTCAACGGTCCGGGAATCCGGATACCGTTCGTAATCCCCGGTGTACGCGCGGGTCAGCGTGCCCGAGGCTTCCAGATCCCAGACCGTGCGCCAGATCGAGGCGATGACGTCGCCCAGATTGTCGCCGCTGCGGCTGAACCGGGCGAACGTGCCCGCGGGGATGCGCGCGAGCACATCACCGGGCTGTAGGTCCTCCAGCGTCCGGCACCGGTAGCCGACGATATGGGTCAGGTACGAACCGATTTCGGGCGCGTGATCGACATACGCGGTCGCGGGTGGACCGGGCAGGCTGCGCGCGAGGTTCTGTTTCCAGGCCTCCTCGACCTTGGCGCGGCGCGGTCCCTCGACCGCCAGCGCCGGGCTGCGTAGCACCGTTCCGGCCACCAGCGTTTCGTGGCGTTCAACGACATTGAAATCCACCGGCGTCGCCCCTAAGTCTCGTGCTGTCTCCGACCCCACCCTGCTCCTGACCCGCATCCTGCCACCGATCTCCGGAGTCGATGGCACCGGTGGCCGATTCCACAATATCCGCGGCCGGGGGCAGATGGGTCGGGTCGTCGTGATTCATGATCAACAACGATGGGGAAGTCATCTGCGCCGACCTTAACCCGGAACCGGGATGGACAGGCCCGGGAAGATCTCGACCTGCCGGGGTTCGGGCGCCGGCGGGATGATGACCACGGGTTCCTGCTGCGGTCCGGGCCCCGGATTGAGGATGTCGTAGTTCGGATCGGCCGGTGCGGAGCCGGCGATCGGGACCGGATTGGGGAACTGTTCGACCGGCGCGCCCGCCAGCGCGCCGTCCATGGTCTGCTTCCAGATATCGGCGGGCAAACCGGAACCGTAGATCGCCCCGCCGCGCGCGGTCCGAATCGGCTGGGACTGTTCGGTTCCCACCCACACCGCGGTGGACAGCGACGGCGTGAAGCCGACCATCCAGGCGTCCTTGTTGTATCCGGTGTCGCCGAGCTGGGTGGTTCCGGTCTTGGCCGCGGACGGGCGGCCCGCCAGATCGTGCCCGTTGGAGTAGCCCGCGATGGGCAGCATGGCCTGGGCGACGCTGTCGGCGACGGTGGTCTGGATGCGCTGTTCGGTGCGCTGCGGATCGGCGTCGCGGTCCAGCAGCACCCGCCCGTCGCCGGTCAGCACCTTCTGCACGAAATACGGTGCGCGGTAAGCCCCGGAGGCGGCCAGGGTGGCGTAAGCCGAGGCCATGTCGATGGGCCGCACCGAGTACGCGCCGAGCACGATGGCCGGCAGCGGCGGCCCGCCGTCCTCGGTCAGGGTGCGACCGGCGACGCCCGGGATCTGCTCCGGGATGCCGGCCTGGTGCGCGGCGTTCGCGATGGCCTTCGGTCCCTCGAACAGCGCCTGGCTGAGCCGGTAGAAGCTGGTGTTGAGCGAGCGTTTGAACGCCTCGCTCAGCGGGCAGGTGCCGCAGGTCTCGTCCTGCACGTTGGTGATCTTCTCCCCGTTCACGGTGAGCGGGGCGCTGTCGAGCCGATAGGAGAGCGGGATGCCCTGCTCCAGCGCGGCCAGGACCGCGAAAGTCTTGAAGGCGGAACCGGTTTGCAGCGGGGCCTGCGCGAAGTCGAAGCCGATGCCGTCGGGTCCGCCGTAGTAGGCGCGCACCGCGCCCGTGCGCGGATCGATCGACACCACGGCGGTGCGCAGCTCGCCCGGCTGACCGCCCAGGACATCGCCCACCGAGTTCAGCGCCGCCTGCTGGGCGCGGGCGTCGATGGTGGTGATGATCTGCAGCGCACCGGTATTGATCTCCTGCTCGCTGATCCCGGAGGCGCGCAACTCGCGCAGCACCTGGGCGCGGATGAGCCCCTCGGGTCCGCGCGGGATGCTGTCGTCGAGTTCGGTGATCGGCAGGATGTCGGGAAACACGGTGGCGGCCCGCTCGTCCCGGGTGAGCTTGCCCATCTCGATCATGCCGTCCAGCACGTAGGCCCAGCGCGCCCGCAGCGGCTCCAGATGGGTTTCGGGGTCGAGCAGGGAGGGGGTGCGCACCACGGCGGCGAGCACCGCGCCCTCGGCGAGGGTCAGTTCCGGTACGGGTTTGCCGAAGTACGCCTTGGCCGCGGCGGAGATGCCGTACGCGCCGCGGCCGTAGTAGATGGTGTTGAGGTAGGCGGCGAGGATGTCGTCCTTGCTCCACTGCCGCGCCATCTTGGCCGAGATGATGAGTTCGCGCATCTTGCGGCTCAGGGTGCGTTCCGAACTCAGGAAGGCGTTCTTCACGTACTGCTGGGTGATGGTGGAACCGCCGCCGGCGTCCTCGCGGCCCAGGACGTTGTCGCGCGCCGCGCGCACGAAGGCCGAGGTGGAGTAGCCGGGGTTGGTGTAGAAGTTGCGGTCCTCGGCCGAGAGCACGGCGAGGCGGACCGGTTCGGGCACGTCGCGCAGCGGCACCGGGATCCGATTGCCCTCGGGCGGAACGACCTTGGCGATGACGCCCTGGCCGTCGGAGGTCAGGATGGTGGCGATCTGGTTGGTCTGCACCGACTCCGGATCCGGGATCTCCGCGCTCCAGTACGCGAGGGTCAGCACCAGCGACGGCAGCGCGATGAAGATCAGGAACAGGGACAGCGCGAGCCTGCGCAGGCGCTGCGCGCGAGTACGCACCGGCCGCCGGGCCCGGCCGGGTTCGGACGGGCCGGGTGCGGCGGGGGGTTTTCTGCGGCGCTGCGGCCTGCTGTGCCCGGGTTGTCTGGGCAATTCGGTCGTGATCTCGTTCCAGCCTGCCATGCTGGCGTACGGTGCCGGTTCCGGTCGGCGCCGTTTGCGGGACGAGCTCACGAGCATCTCCTTTGGGAGCGTTCGACGAAGCTTGCGTACTAGCGCGCCGCGGGCGCGGCGCGACCCATGCTAGTGGACGCATCCTTTCCCGCTGTTCAATTGCGCGTGGTCGGTTCGCTTGCCCCGGGGCGCGAACGAGACAGGGGTTCCGGCGGTCGATGACCGCCGAAACCCCTGCTGTTTCGCGAAGTTTCGAATGCTCCCCGCGCGGGCTCAGCTCTTGACGCCGCCCGCGGTGAGGCCGGAGATGATCCGGCGCTGGAACAGCAGCACCATGATGACCAGCGGAATGGTCACGATCGTGCCCGCCGCCATGATCGCGGTGTACGGCTCGACCTGCGGGTTGTTACCCGAGAAGCGGGCGATGGCGACGGTCACCGGCTCGGTGGAGTCCACCGAGAGCAGGCGCGCCAGCAGGTACTCGTTGACCGAGGCGATGAAGGCCAGGATCGCGGTGGTGAACACCGCGGGCGCGGCCAGCGGCAGCATGATCAGCCGGAACGCCTGGAAGCGCGAGGCGCCGTCGATCCGCGCCGCCTCCTCCAGCTCCCAGGGCAATTCGGTGAAGAACGACGCCAGGATGTAGACCGTCATCGGCAGCACGAACGAGATGTTCGGGATGATCATCGCCTGGTAGTGCCCGATCCAGCCGATATCGGTGAACAGCTGGAACAGCGGGGTCACCAGCACCACCGCGGGGAACATCGACGCGCTCAGGATGACGCCGGAGACCAGGTACTGGCCCTTGAAGGTCAGCCGGGCCAGCGCGTAGGCGGCCATCACGCCGATGACCAGCGCGACCGCCGTGGTCGCCGCGCCGATCGCGACGCTGTTCACCAGCGCGCGCCCGAAATCGTTGCCGCGGCTGGTGTCGAAGGCGTCGCGGAAGTTCTCCAGCGTCACGTGGGTGGGCCACGGGGTGTTGTCGAAGGTGTAGTCCGGATCGCGCAGCGCGGTGACGACCATCCAGTAGAACGGTCCCAGGCCCCAGACCAGCACGATCAGCGCGCCCAGGTACACCCGCGCGGAGGCCAGTCGCTTGGTCCACGGAACCGCCTGCGGGGCGGGCGCTTTCGGGGAGGCGGCGGCCCGCACCTCGTCCACGGCGGGAGATTTCGACATGCTCACGTTCATCAGTGGGCCTTCCGCTGCTCTTCCTGAGTGCGAACCGCGTTGGCGCCCAGCACCTTCACCAGCATGAACGCGACCGCGAATATCAGGAAGAAGGTGATCACGGACAGCGCCGAGGCGCTGTTCGGACCCTGGCGCACCTGATCGACCACCAGCATCGAGATGGTCCGGGTGTGCGGATTGTCCTGGGTCAGGATCGCGGGCAGGTCGTACATGCGCAGCGCGTCCATGGTGCGGAACAGCACGGCCACCAGCAGCGCGGGCTTGAGCAGCGGCAGCGTGATGTGCACGAAACGCTGCCACGCCGACGCGCCGTCGACCCGGGCGGCCTCGTACACGTCGTTCGGAATGACCTGCAGTCCCGCCAGAATCAGCAGCGCCATGAACGGGGTGGTCTTCCACACGTCGGCGGCGATGACCGCGAAGCGCGCGGCCCACGGATCGGCCGTCCACAGGATCTCGGTGCCGAGCACCCGGTTGACCACGCCGTCGTACTGGAACATGAACTCCCACAGCCGCGCGGTGACGGCGGTGGGGATGGCCCACGGGATCAGCACCGCTGCGCGCAGCAGGGCGCGGCCCTTGAAGGTCTTGCCCATGATGACGGCCATGCCGAGGCCGATGGTGGCTTCGAGCGCGACGGTCACCACGGTGAACAGCAGGGTGATGCCGATCGCGGTCCAGAACTGCGAGCCGAGGTTGCCGGTGGGGCAGCTGACGGTCTCGCCGAGGCCGTTGGTGCACTGCTGCAGCAGCCAGTGCGTGTAGTTGTCGAAGCCGGCGGAGCCGCCCTCGACGAACATGCCGGTCGCGGGGTCGAGTCCCTGATCCTTCTGGAAGGACATCCACAGGGCGCTGGCCACCGGGTAGCCGATCACGACGGCCAGGGCCAGCAGCACCGGGCTGACGAACAGCCAGGCCTTGGCCGATCCGGGTAGGCCGGATCGGCGCTTCGACGGCGGTGCGGGTTTCACGGACTTGGTGGAGTCGGGGGACGCGACCTCGGTCGCTCCCGAAGGACGTGACACCTGTTCTCTTCTCCTACGCGACTGACTCGTCGGGGCAGCTCGTGCCGGGTCTACCGACCGGCGGTCTCGATGCCCTTCTGCATACCGTCGATCGCGGCGTCTACCGACTTCGTGCCGGTCAGGGCAGCATAGGCGTTGTCCTGGATGGCCTTGGACACTGCGGGGTAGAAGGGGGTCACCGGACGCGGCACGGCCGAGGCGATGGACTCCTTGAGCGCGGGCAGGTACGGCATCTTGGCGATGAGCGCCGGATCGTCGTACACCGAGGCGCGCACGGACGGCAGGGCGCCCGAGGCAACGATGTGCTGGGCGTCCTCGGAGATCAGGAAGCGCAGGAAGTCCAGTGCGGTGGCCTTGTTCTTGGAGAACGAGCTGATGGCCGCGTTGTAGCCACCGAGGGTGGAGGCGCCGACGCCGTCCTTGCCGGGCAGCGGGGCGACGCCGAACTTGTCCTTCACCGCGGAGGCGTCCGAGCCGGCGTCACCGAAGGTGGACGGCCAGCCGCGCATGAACATGAGCTTGCCGCTGACGAAGGCGTTCTGGCTCTCGGGCTCCTTGAAGGAGATGGCTTCCTTCGGGATCTCGCCGTTCTTGTACGCGTCGACCAGCACCTGCAGGCCGGCCTTGGCCTGCGGGCTGTTCACGGTGGGGGACTTGCCGTCCGGGCCGACGAAGCTGCCGCCGAAGGCGTTGATGACCTCGGCGGTGTTCACGGTCAGACCCTCGTAGGGCGCGAATTGCCCGGCGTAGCAGCCGATTCCGGCCTCGGCGGCCTTGGGGCAGGCGGCCAGCAGGTCGGTCCAGGTCTTGGGCGGCTCGGGGGCCAGGTCCTTGCGGTAGAACAGCAGGCCGCCGTTGGTGTTTCGCGGCGCGGCGTAGAGGGTGCCGTTGTAGGTGGCCGAGGCGACCGGCGGCGACAGCAGCGTGGAGGTGTCGATGCTGAACCCGTCCTTGAGCGGCTGGATCCAGCCCTGGGCGGCGAATTCGGCGGTCCACGGCACGTCGAGCGCGACCACGTCGTAGTCCGACTGCTTGGCCTTCATGTGCTGCACCAGGTCGTCGTACTGCTGGGAGGCGTCGTTCGACTGCTCCTTGAACGTCACCTTCTCGTCCGGGTGCGAGGCGTTCCAGCGGTCGATGAGCTGCTTGACCGCACCGGTTTCGGTGGTGTCCTTGCCCTCGACGTAGGTGATGGGCCCGCGGCCGGTGAGGTTCTGCGAGGTGGGGTTGCTACCACTGTCGCTGGAGCACGCGCTGGCGAACGTCACGGTCAGCAGCGCTGCTGAGGTGACCACCATCGCGGCACGCGGCACGAGCGACGATCGTAGGGACGACACCTTCTTCAAAACCATCGCGGATACTCCAGGGTCGAGACGTGAGCGGCAGCACACTCAGCCGGTTGCACAAGGGAAGATACATGGTGGGAACTCTGTGTGCCGGGACTACCTCGGGGTTCGCGCCCGCCACCGCAGACATCCGCCCAGCTAGGCTGAGTGCCGATGTCTGCACAGGACAAGTTACTCACCAGGATCGGTGGTCTGCTCCGGCAGGCCGAGTCCACCGACAACGAACACGAGGCCGAAGCCTTCCTCGCCGCAGCTCAGAAGCTCGCGACGCGGTCCGCGATCGATCTCACGGTCGCGCGCGCCCACGTGGCGAGTCGTGAGCGCAGGCCGACGCCGGTTCAGCGTGTCATTCCGATCGGCGAGTCCGGGAAGAAGGGACTGCGGACCTACGTCCAGTTGTTCGTGGCGATCGCCGCCGCGAACGATGTTCGCTGTGATGTCGCCCGCACCTCGACCACGGTCTACGCCTACGGTTTCGACACAGATATCGACACCTGCGCCGCGCTCTACGGGAGCCTGATCGTGCAGATGGTGCGGGCCTCGGACCACTACATCAAATCGGGTTCCTATCGCACGGCCACGACCGAGAAACTGGTGGTCGAGACCACGCGCTGGGGCAGGCAGGTGCAGCGCACGGTGCAGGCCCCGGTGGCGGCGGTGACGGCGCGGTTGAATTTCCAGATGGCGTTCGCGGCCCGGATCGGGCGGCGGCTGGCGGAGATCAAATCCGAGGTGGAGGCCGAGGCGGTGCGCGGTGACGCCGGGCCCGCGGCGCCGGGCGCGCCGCCCACCGGTACGGCAGTGGCGCTGCGCAACAAGGAGATCGAGCTCACGGATTTCTACCGGAGCACCTCCGAGGCGCGCGGGACGTGGCAGGGGCCGCAGGCTTCGGCGGCGTACTCCTCGGCCGCGCGGCGGGCCGGTGATCGCGCCGGGCGCGCGGCCCGGCTCGGGAACAACGCCGAACTGGACGGTCCCCGTGGGCAATTGCCGCGCGGGGAAGGATGATCGGTGATGCGTTGAGTGTGCGAGACGCCCAGCGCGCCCGTGTCTACGACGCGGAAATGCTGGTGCGCGGGGTGTTCGACCGCGCCGACGAGTTCGGCGCGCGTGGCATCGAGGTGTTCGGCTCGCAGGTGACGCTGCCGATCGAGCGGCGGTTCGCGTCGGTGGAGTCGGTGCAGACCTACGCGGATCGGGTGCTGGCGCTGAATTGGGTTCGGGCACAGTGGGAGCCCGCCGCCCGGCCGATCACCGTGCGGGCCCGTGCGGGCGCGAAGGCGGCCCACTACGAGGCGGGGAAGGCGGTCCTGGCCGTTCCGCTGCACGCCCACGGAACCGCTTGGGCGCTGCGGGAATTGGTGATCCTGCACGAAATAGCCCACCACCTGGACCCGTCCCCGGCGGATTCGGCCCCGCACGGTCCCGAGTTCTGCGATCGCTACCTCGACCTGCTGTCCGGGGTGATCGGTCCCGAGGCGGCACTTCTGATGCGCAGCACCATGTTCGACTGCGGCGTGCGCATCGGCGCGCGCTCGGGCGACTGAGCGCCCGCCCGAAGGCCGGGTAGCCGCGTCAGCTGTCCGGGAGCAGCTTCCGGACGCGGTCGAGCCGCTGCCGCCACCAGAGTTCGCGGGCGGGGTCGGGGTGGCGGTAGCGCTCGAGGAGGTCTGGGTCCGGGGCGGGCGGTGCGGGCGGGACGGTGAGGTAGCCGTCGACCGGGCGCAGGGAGTCGGTGACGGTGTCGCCGGTGAGCAGGGACAGGGTGTCCAGGCCGCAGGCGAGGTCGAGGTGGGGGAGGGTGGCGGCCAGGCGGATCTGGGCGGCGAGGCCGACGCTGGATTCCAGGGCGGAGGAGACGATGCAGGGGAGCCCGGCGGCCGCGGCGACGCGCAGGGCGCGCCGGACACCGCCCAGGGGCGTGCATTTGAGTACCGCGATGTCGGCGGCGCCGGCCACCGCCACGCGGAGCGGGTCCTCGGCGCGGCGAATGGATTCGTCGGCGGCGATGCGCACCGTGACCTTGCGGCGCACCTCGGCGAGCTCCTCGATGGTGCGGCAGGGCTGTTCGACGTACTCCAAACCGCCCGCGGCACGGTCGATTCGGGTGATGTGGTCGATGGCGGTGGCCACGTCCCAGACCGCGTTGGCGTCCACGCGGACCGCGCCGCCGGGGCCGAGGGCCTCGCGGGTCGCGGCGACCCGGTCCAGATCCTCGGGGAGGGAATCGGGATGGTCGGCGACCTTCACCTTGGCGGTGCGGCAGCCCGAGGCGGCGACGATCTCGCGCGCCCGGTCCGGTCCGACGGCCGGCACGATGCAGTTGACCGGCACCCGATCCCGCACCGGCGGGGGCCAGCCCGCGCTCACCTGCTCCACCGCGGTGGCCAGCCAGTTCGCGGCTTCGCGGTCGTCGTATTCGGGGAACGCGCAGAACTCGCCCCAGCCGAGCGGACCGGGAATCAGCATCCCCTCGCGCACGGTGATGCCGCGGAATCGCGTCCGCATGGGTATGGCGTACACGACCGCGGCATCGAAGTCCGGTCCACCGGGTTCGTCACTCATCATCGTGCAGCCTACCCAGCGCGTTCGCCCCGAATCCCCTTCGCCGGACCCGGGGTAGCGGTCGCCCCCGTATGCGGTCAGAATCGGGATGACGACGATCGACCGGGGGAGCCCACCAATCATGTTTCCGCCCAACGAACCGCGACGGCCGGGGGCGGACGACCCGCGCTCGCGCCCGGGCCACCCCCCTCCGGGTGCCGCACCGCCCGGGCCGCCGGTACCGGCCCCGTTCGCGAGTCAGCCCGGCGCGGGCTCCCCGCCTCTCCCCGGTCCCCCGACCAGCCATGGTGGACCGGGTGCGGAACCCCTCATCCCGGGCTCGCCGTCCGCTCCGAGCGGACCGTCGTTCCCGCCGCCGGGGCACCCTCGTACCGGCGACCTGCCACTGCCCGGCTACCCCCTTCCAGGTGTTGCGGGGCAATCGGTTCCGGGTGCCGCTGGACAGCCGCGAACCGGCGATTTGCCGGTGATGAGCGGGCCGAGTGGCCAGTCTTACCCACCCAATCCGGGTGGACATCGGCCGAGTCCCGGGCCTGCCACGGGTGACCTGCCCGCCTTCGGCGGTGCGGGCGGACAGAACTTTTCGCCGGGCGGGGGCGGACAGCTGCCCGGACCGGGTGAACGGAATCAGCCTCGCGGCCGGGCCTTCGGGGGCGCGGCGGAGGGTGCGGGACAACACATGTCGGGCGGGGCCGGGCATCCACGAACGGGAGATCTTCCAATGACGAACGGCGCGGGCGGGCCGGGTTACCCGGCGGGACCGAACAATCAGGGGCGGTCCGGTGATCCCGCGCAGCAGCGCAACCCTCAGGGGCCGGGTCAGCAGGCGCCGGGAGGGCCGGGGCCGCAGCGTAACCCGGGTCAGCCGCAGGGGCCGGGACGCCAGCAAGGTGTCGATAGCTATGGGCAGCCGCACGGCGCGGGTGGTCCGGGACAGCCGGGACACGGTCAGCCGCAGTGTCCGGGCGGGCCGGGGCGTCGGCCGGGATCCGACAACTACGGGCAGCCGCAGGGGCCCGGTGGGCCGGGACAACAGCAGGGTCCCGGCGGACAGGGGCAGGGATCCGGCGGGCCGGGACCACAGGGTCAGCCGCAGGGTCCGGGTGGGTACGGACAGCCGCACGGTCCGGGGCAGCCGGGTGGGTATGGCCAGCAGCCGCAGGGACCGGGCAGTCCGGGCCAGTCCCGGGGTGCGGGTGGTCCGGGTCAGCCGCCGAGTGGTGCACCGCCGCAGCGGAATTCGTGGGAGCCGGGGCCGCCGTCCGGTCCCGGCGGGCCGCAGCAGAGTCCGGAAGCGCCCGTGATGTCCAAGCCGCAGGGCGGGCCGAACCCGGCGCAGAGTCCGGCCGATTCGTCGCCGACGGTGCGCCGGGCGATTCCGCCCCAGGGTGGCGGCCCGCACACGGGCGCGAACCCCGCCGTGCCCGGCGGTCGCGGTGATGCCCGCCCGGGCGGTTTCGGCGGCCCCGACACCGGCGCGAATCCCGCGTTCGCCGGTCCGCGCGGCGACGCGCGACCCGCCGGGAAGTTCGGCCCGGACACCGGAGCGACCCCCGCCTTCTCCCCCTACGACGGCGCGACCCAGGCGTACGACATCCCGTCCGGCCCGAACGGCCCCGCCGGAAACCCCGGCGGCGCAGGCGATCCCGCCGGAGGCCCCGGCGGGCAGGGCGATCCGGCCCCGGACACCGGCGCATCCGCGAAGGCGGCCCCCACCCGCCGCAAGGATCTCCTCCTGGCGGGCGGGATCTACCTGGTGAATCTGGTGGTAGCCGCCCTGTGGTCCTACGACCTGTTCGGCAAGTTCTTCGACCTGGTCAAGAACCGCTGCTCGGCCAAGCGCGATTTCACCGTCGAGTGCATAGTGCAACGCCCACCCGCCCAGGGCCTCTGGGGCCTGCTGATCGGCGGCGGCGGCCTCTCCCTGACCCTGGTGGCCGCCCTGATCCTGACCGCCGTGGCCGCCATGACCGGCCGCCGCGCCTGGATCTACCCCGCCCTGGCCCTCCCGATCATCGCGATAACAGGCGCGATAGGCCACTTCCTGGTGGGCGGCGCCGTCAACTGACGCGACACCCCGCCCCGCCGGGGCATCCTGCCCGGCCGTCACCGCCCCGGCGCTCGATCGTGGCGCGCCGAAGGTGGTGCGCCGAGGTCGCCCACCCTGCGGCATCGGCCGAACCTCGATCTCCATGCCCCGCCGGGATTTCCGCTGTCGGCAGCCGTCGTCGCATCACGCCTCGATCTTCACCGGCTCGGTCACTATCGGTGCCGAGAGGTGCGGGTGTCGACGGAGGTGGCGCCCACCGACCCTTCGGCGGAATGAGCTTCCGGAGCGGGGACCGGACAGGGCGCGGACGCTTCGCATCGGGTGACGGGGGAAATGGGTGTTTCGGGGGTGGGGCGGGCGGGAAATCCGGGGTATGGCGGACTACTGGCGACCGCCGGTGCGGCGGGCGGATGTCGTTGTCGCGGTAGTGATCTACGTTCTCGCGGCGGCCTGCGCGTGGGTGGCGGTGGGGGTCGTGCCCAAGTACGAGGTGCTCGCGCGGGAGACGGGGGAGACCCGGTACCTGCCGTACGCCTACGCGGTGGGGTGGGCGGGGATCGCGGTCACGCTCATGGTGGTGCCGCTGTGGGTGTTGCGTGCCGTTCGGTTGCGTCAGCCCGCTTGGCGGACGGCCATATTGGCGTTTCCGCTCATGGCCGAGGCGCTGCTGCTGGGACTGCTGGCGGCCGTCGTCGCCGTATCGCTGTGAGGGTCGACCGAACCCGCCGTGCGCCGCGACCGCTCACCCGGCTGTGAACCAGGGACCGGTCCGCTCGCTCGTGAGCGTGTGACCCGCCGACTCGTGAAAGCCCGGCCGCCCGCCCCGGAACCCGGGGCGGGCGGTTGGGCGTGACTCAGAGGCGCTCGTAGATCGTGGCGTTCGCCAATCCGCCCGCCTCGCACATGGTTTGCAGGCCGTAGCGCGCGCCGCGCTCGTGCAGGGCGTGCACCAGGGTCGTGGCCAGGCGGGAGCCGGAGGCGCCGAGGGGGTGGCCCAGGGCGATGGCGCCGCCGTTCACGTTGACCTTGGACATATCCGCGCCGGTGTCGGCGGCCCAGGCCAGCACCACCGACGAGAACGCCTCGTTCACCTCGAACAGGTCGATGTCCGACAGCTCGAGACCGCTGCGCTGGAGCACCTTTCGCGTCGCGGGAATCACCGCGGTGAGCATGAGCAGCGGATCGTCGCCGGCCACGGCGAAGCTGTGCAGGCGGGCGAGCGGGCGCAGCCCGAGCTGGGCGGCGCGCTCGCTCGTCATGATCAGCACCGCGGAGCTGCCGTCGTTGATCTGGCTGGCGTTGGCGGCGGTGATGTTCCAGCCGATCTGCGGGAACCGGGCCGCCATCTCCGGGCTGTAGTACGCGGGCCGCAGCTTCCCCAGCGTTTCCGCCGTGCTGCCGACGCGGATGCCCTCGTCGGCGTCGAGCCCGCTCAGCGGCGCGAGCTGGCTCTCGAACAGCCCGTTCTTCGTCGCCCGTGCCGCCTTCTCGTGGCTGGCGAGCGCGAAGTCGTCCAGCTGCGCGCGGGTCAGCCCCCAGCGCGCGGCGATGAGTTCGGCGCTGATGCCCTGCGGCACGAGCCCTTCCGGGTAGCGCTCGGCGAACCCGGCGCCGCTCACGTCCTCGGCGCCGATCATGTTGGCGCCCATGGGAACCCGGCTCATGGATTCCACGCCGCCCGCCACGACGATGTCGTACGCCCCGGCGATCACGCCCTGCGCGGCGAAGTGAATGGCCTGCTGGCTCGACCCGCACTGCCGGTCCACGGTCGTCGCCGGCACGGATTCGGGATATCCGGCCGCCAGCGCGGCCCGGCGGGTGAGGTTGCTGCCCTGCTCGCCGACCGCGGTCACCACGCCGCCGATCACGTCGTCGATGAGCGCCGGGTCGATCTCGCTGCGCCGCACCACTTCCCGCAGGCTGTGCGCGAACAGGTCGGCCGGATGTACCCCGTGCAGGCCGCCGTCGGCCTTACCCCTGCCGATCGGAGTGCGTACCGCTTCGACGATGACTGCGTCTCTCATGGCATGTCCTTCTCGGAGCCCCTTGCGGGGTACCTGACTATATGTCGATAAAGTCAGATTACGAGCTGGCCATAGTAGAGGCAAGTCAGAGTTGTATGATGTGTGCCATGTCTGTCGTATTGGAAGGACCGCTCGCCGATCTGAGCGCGTGGCAGCCCGACGGCTGCTCCATCGCCAAGGCGATGGACATCATCGGCACCCGCTCGGCCATCCTGATCCTGCGTGAGGCCTACTACGGCACCCGCCGCTTCGACGGTTTCGCGAGCCGCGTCGGCATCACCGACGCCGCGGCCTCGACCGCCCTGCGCAAACTCGTCGACGCCGGCCTGCTGGAAAAACGCCCGTATCAGGAGGAGGGCAAACGCACGCGCAGCGAATACGTCCTCACCCGCATGGGCGCGGACCTGCTGCCCGCCGTCGTCGCGCTGTGGCAGTGGGGTGACCAGTACCTGCAGGACGGCACGCCCCCGCTGGAGCGGCTCGAGGACACCACCGGTGAACCGGTGCGCGCCGCGCTGATCACCGACTCGGGAACCGAAGTGCCCCTGGACAATCTGCGTGTCCGCGTCAACAAGAACTGGCGCCGTCCCCGGAAGTAGGGACGACGCCGTTCACGCTGCTCGCGTACGGAATCCGTGCCGTGGCTCAGTTCAGCCGCGCGCCGGTCTCGGGGTTGAAGAAGTAGATGTGCTCGGCCCCCGCGTTCAGCGTCAGCTGCGCCCCCTTGGGCGGCGGATTGCGCCAATCCGCGCGCGCCACAATGGTTTCCCCGGCGCCGATGCCGCCGATGGTGCGCCCGTAGATGTAGGCGTCCGAGCCGAGTTCCTCGACGACGTCGACCTCCATGGCCACGCCCCCGCCGTTGCCGGTGGGCTCGAAGTGCTCGGGCCGGATACCGACCACGACCGACCCCGAGGTGCCCTCGACGACCGAGCGCGGCACCCCGAACCGGTAGCCGCCGAGCGCGACCGCGCCCTGCTCGACCGGCAGCGTGAACAGGTTCATGGCCGGCGATCCCATGAACCCGGCCACGAAGAGGTTGGCGGGGTTGCGGTACAGGTCGCGCGGGGAGGCGCACTGCTGCAGCAGCCCGTCCTTGAGCACCGCGACGCGATCACCCATGGTCATGGCCTCGACCTGATCGTGGGTGACGTACACCGTGGTGGTGCCCAGCCGCCGCTGCAACTGCGCGATCTGGGTGCGGGTCTGCACGCGCAGCTTGGCGTCCAGGTTCGACAGCGGCTCGTCCATGAGGAACACCTGCGGCTGGCGCACGATGGCCCGGCCCATGGCCACGCGCTGGCGCTGACCACCCGAGAGCGCCTTGGGCTTGCGATCCAGGTACTGCTCGAGGTCGAGCAGCTTGGCCGCCTCGAGCACCCGCTCGGCGCGCTCGGCCTTGGAGACCTTGGCCATCTTCAGCGCGAAGCCCATGTTCTCGGCCACGCTCATGTGCGGGTAGAGCGCGTAGTTCTGGAACACCATGGCGATGTCGCGTTCCTTGGGCTCGGCGTGCGTGACGTCGTTGTCGCCGATGAGGATCCGCCCGGTGCTCACTTCCTCGAGTCCGGCGAGCATGCGCAGCGAGGTGGACTTGCCGCAGCCGGACGGCCCGACGAGCACCAGGAATTCGCCGTCGGCGATCTCCAGGTTCAGTGCGTCCACCGCGGGCTTGTCGCCGCCCGGATACAAACGCGTGGCCTGATCGAAAGTCACCGTTGCCACGGTGCACATCCCTTCACCGGCAGGAACGTGCCGGACGATCCGAGTAGAGGGGGTGGTTCCGGACCTCGAGGTCCGGGCCCGGGCACGATATCAAGGTAGCCTCGGATCCGGACATGGCCCGGCCGGTTCGGGCCAGGAGATTGCCGAGGCGAGGAGCGTTCATGAGCCGACCGGTTCGTATCGGAGTGCAATTGCAGCCGCAGCACGCGCCCAATTACGGGCTCATCCGCGATGCGGTGCGCCGGTCCGAAGACGCCGGGGTGGACATCGTCTTCAACTGGGATCACTTCTACCCGCTGTACGGCGATCCCGAGGGCGCGCACTTCGAGTGCTGGACCATGCTCGCCGCGGTCGCCGAGCAGACCGAGCGGGTGGAACTGGGCGCGCTGGTCACCGGCGGCGGCTACCGCAACCCGGACCTGCTGGCCGACATGGCCCGCACCGTCGACCACATCTCCGGCGGTCGCCTGGTGCTCGGCATCGGCGCGGGCTGGTTCCAGAAGGACTACGACGCCTACGGTTACGACTTCGGTACCGCCGGAAGCCGTTTGGCGCTGCTCAAGGATTACCTGGCCCGCATCACCGATCGCCTGGCCAAGCTGAATCCGCAACCCGTGCGCGAGATTCCGATCCTCATCGGCGGGGGCGGCGAGAAGAAGACGCTGCGCCTGGTCGCCCAATACGCGCACATCTGGCACAGCTTCGCCGAACTCGATGTGCTCGAGCGTAAGTCGGGCATCCTGGCCGAGCACTGTGCCGAGGTCGGCACCGATGTGAACGCCATCGAAAAGTCGGTCGACTGGCCGGGCGCGGACAAGGCGGCCGATTTCGTGAAGGCGGGCGCGACCCTGTTCACCGTCGGCACCGGTGGCCCGGACTACGACCTGAGCGTGGTGGAAGAGGCCGTGCGCTGGCGCAACGAGTTCAACCCGGAGTCCGTCGCCGGCATCGCCTGAGGTTTGCTGATCCGGGGACCCCGCGCGGGGGTACCCCGGATTCCCGGCCGATATTCATCTGGACTCCGCCGGACTGCAACTCTGGCTCGACGACCATGCGCCGCTAGGGTGGCTAGTCATGGTTCGCTTGCGCACAGCCGATCCCCGTCGCCCCGGGTGGCGATCTCGCGTGACTGCGGTCGCGGGGGTGTTGCTGGTCACTCTGGCGGGGGTCGCGACTATCGGTGTGGGCTCCGGCACCGCCGCCCCGGGCGGTGGTGATCTGTGTTCGCCGCCGGGCCTGTCGGCCGCCAGCGCCGCCCCCACGAATCTGGCCTCGGGGCAGCAGTCACCGGCCTCGGACAAGTACACGACGGCCACCACCGAACCGCTCGATCGCATCGATACGAGCACACTCGGCCTGCTGACACCCGGCAAGCTCAGCGTCGGCACGCTGTCCGACGCCCCGCCGAGCATCTGCGTGAACTCCGCCGGCGAGTTCACCGGTTTCGACAACGAGCTGCTGAAGGCGGTCGGCGCCAAGCTCGGCCTGCGGGTCGAGTTCACCGGCACCGACTTCTCGGGCCTGCTGGCCCAGGTGGCCAACGGCCGCTTCGACGCCGCGTCCTCGAGCATCACCAGCACCGACGCCCGCCGCGAGCTGGTCGGCTTCACCAACGGCTACGACTTCGGCTACTTCTCCCTCGTCGTACCGAAAACCAGTGGTATCGAGGCATTCTCGGACCTGAACAAGAGCACGCGGATCGGCGTCGTGCAGGGCACCGTGCAGGACGAGTACGTGGTCAACGAACTCGGCCTGGACCCGGTGAAGTTCCCGGACTACAACACCGCCTACGCCAATCTCAAGACCGGGCAGATCGACGCCTGGGTCGCGCCGTCGCAGCAGGCCATCGGCGCGATCAAGCCGGGCGATCCGGCCACCATCGCGCAGAACACCTTCAGCCTCAACAACTACACCGGCTGGGCGGTGCGCAAGGACAACCGCCCGCTCACCGACGCGCTCAACGCCGGGCTGGACGCGGTCATCGCCGACGGCACCTACGCGCGCCTGTATCAGGACTGGGTGCCGCGCGAGATCCCGCCGGGCTGGAAGCCCGGTTCCAAAGCCGTTGCCGCGCCGCAGCTCCCGGACTTCGCGAAGATCGCTGCCGAACGCGGGGACGGCGGTGGGGACTACGAGCCCGCGCAACCCAAATCCACCCTGGAACAGCTGAAGGACACCTTCTTCGACTGGTCGCTGTACCGCAAGGCGTTCCCGGATCTGATCAAGACCGGCCTGCCCAACACCCTGATCCTGGCGCTGGTCTCGGGTGCGCTGGGCACCGTCATCGGCATGCTGCTGGCCGTGGCGGGCATCTCCCGCACCCGCTGGCTGCGCTGGCCCGCCCGCGTCTACACCGACGTGTTCCGCGGCCTGCCCGCCGTGGTCATCATCCTGATCATCGGCCTGGGCGTCGGCCCGCTGGTCAAGAACATCACCGGCAACAACCCGTACTGGCTGGGCGTGGTGGCGCTGGCGCTGCTGGCCTCGGCCTACATCGGCGAGATCTTCCGCTCCGGCATCCAATCGGTGGAACCGGGCCAGCTCGAGGCCGCGCGCGCCATCGGCTTCGGCTACCGCCAGGCCATGACGCTGGTGGTCATCCCGCAGGGCGTGCGCCGGGTGCTACCCGCGCTCATGAACCAGTTCATCGCCCTGATCAAGGATTCCTCGCTCATCTACTTCCTGGGTCTGCTCGCCACCCAGCGCGAGTTGTTCGCCGTCGGCCGGGATCTCAACGCGCAGACCGGAAATCTCTCCCCGCTGGTGGCCGCGGGCCTGATGTACCTGGTGCTGACGGTCCCCCTGACCCACCTGGTGAACTACATCGACCGGCGGTTGCGCACCGGCCGCCGGGTGGATCCGACCGAGCCGGTCGAACAGGCCGTGATCACCGAAGGACGTGGAGCATGAGTGCCTCGCTCACCGGAACCGGCTTGCGTTTGACGCTGGGCGGCAACGAGATTCTGCGCGGCGTGGACATCCACGTCGACGCCGGCAAGACGACCACGGTCATCGGACCGTCGGGCTCGGGCAAGTCCACGCTGCTGCGGGTGCTGAACCGGCTGCACGAGCCGACCGCGGGCGACATCGCGCTGGACGGGAAGTCGGTGCTGGCCGAGAGCCCGGACGCGCTGCGCCAGCGCATCGGCATGGTGTTCCAGCACTTCAACCTGTTCCCGCACCTGAGCGTGGCCGACAACATCGCGCTCGGCCCGCGCAAGCTGCGCGGTCTGGACAAGGATCAGGCCCGCGAGCTGGCGCTGGAACAGCTGGCGGCGGTGGGACTTTCGGGCAAGGCCGACGTGCGCCCGGCGCAGCTGTCCGGCGGCCAGCAGCAGCGCGTGGCCATCGCCCGGGCGCTGGCCATGAAACCCGAGCTCATGTTCTTCGACGAGGCGACCTCGGCGCTGGATCCCGAGCTCGTCAAGGGCGTGCTCGCGCTCATGACCGACCTGGCCGCCGGCGGTATGTCGATGATCGTGGTGACCCACGAGATGGGTTTCGCCCGTTCGGTATCGGATCGGGTGGTGTTCATGGATCACGGGCTGGTGGTGGAGACCGGCGCGCCGGACGAGCTCTTCGACGACGCGAGCACGCCGCGCCTGCGGCAGTTCCTCTCGCAGGTGCTGTAATTCATCCGGGACGCGGGGCCGTCGTCTGACGCGGCGGCCCCGCATCCCGTCGGCTAACTAAGGGCAACCTAATTGGTCGTCCGTTCATCTGCTTGTCTTCTGCGGCTCTTCTGGCCTGGTTACCGTGCGCGCGACAGTCCAACCCCGGGAGCATGTTGTGAGCCTGAAACCCCTCGCCCTTTTCGTGAAGCACGACGGGGCCTCGTCGCGCGCCTCCATCACCTGTCAGTACAAGTGCGGCAACGCCTGCTTCCACGAGGTGCCCAACACCTCCGACGGCGCGTACTTCGGCGACATCGTCGCGGCCATCTCGCGCCGTCGCCTGTTCCAGGGCAGCGCGGCCGCGGTGCTCGCGGTCGGGGCGGGCAGCCTGCTCGCGGCCTGCGGCGATGACAAAGCCGGTGCGGCCGAAGCGGATCCGGGTACCGGGATCGGCACCGACTTCACACCGATCGCGCCCAACAAGCAGGACGCGGTGGTGATTCCCGAGGGGTACGACCAGGGCGTGGTGATCCGCTGGGGCGATCCGGTGCTGCCCGGGGCGCCCGCGTTCGACTTCGCGAAGCAGACCGCCGCGGCGCAGGCCCAGCAGTTCGGCTTCAACAACGACTTCGCCGCGCTGCTGCCCATCGAGGGCCGCGACGGCAGCTTCCTGCTGGTGGTCAATCACGAATACACCACCGAGCCGTACATGTTCACCGGGTACACCCCCGGAACCCCGACCAAGGAACAGGTCGAGATCGCCCTTGCCGCGCACGGGCTTTCGGTGGTCGAGGTCAAGGGCGAGAGCGGCGGCGGCAAGCTGACCCCGGTCATGGGCCAGTACAACCGGCGGATCACCGGCACCACCGAATTCAAGGTCACCGGCCCGGCGGCGGGCAGCGCCTTCCTGAAGACCTCCGCCGATCCCACCGGCGCCAAGGTGCTCGGCACCCTCAACAACTGCTCCGGCGGCGTGACCCCCTGGGGCACCGTGCTTTCCGGCGAGGAGAACTTCAACCAGTACTTCGCCGGGGTGATCGCCGATCCTGCTCTGCAGGCGATGGGCAAGCGCTACGGCCTCGGCCACCCGGGCGCGGGCCAGGGTGAAATGCCCCGCCGCTGGGAGCTTTTCGACAAGCGTTTCGACGTGGCGCAGGAGCCCAACGAATCGCACCGCTTCGGCTACGTGGTCGAGGTCGACCCGTGGGATCCCAGCGGAACCCCGGTCAAGCACTCGGCGCTGGGCCGGTTCAAGCACGAGGCCGCCAACATCCACGTCACCGGCGACGGCACCGTGGTCGCGTACTCCGGCGACGACGAGCGCTTCGAGTACATGTACAAGTTCGTGTCCGCCAAGAAGATTCAGCCCGGCAACACCGCCGCCAGCCGCCAGGCGAACATGGGCATCCTGGCCCAGGGCACGCTGTACGTGGCCAAACTGACCGGCGATCATCCCGATCAGATCGACGGCACCGGAAAGGTGCCCTCCGACAAGGGGTTCACCGGTAAGGGCCAGTGGATTCCGATCCTGGAGACCGGCGCGGACGGTAAGGGCCGCTCCCTGGTCGACGGCATGTCGGCCGAAGAGGTCGCGGTGTTCACCCGCGTCGCCGGGGACAAGGTCGGCGCGACCAAGATGGACCGCCCCGAGGATTTCGAAGCCAACCCCAAGACCGGCAAGGTCTACGTCGCGCTGACCAACAACAGCAACCGCGGCACCGAGGGCAAGGCCGGCGCCGACGAGGCCAACCCGCGCAACCAGAACAAGAACGGCCAGATCCTGGAGCTGGTCGACGACCACGCGGGCACGTCGTTCACCTGGTCGCTGCTGCTGGTCTGCGGCGATCCCAAGGCCGCCGACACCTACTTCGCGGGCTTCGACAAGACCAAGGTCAGCCCGATCTCCTGCCCCGACAACCTGGCCTTCGACCCGCACGGCAACCTGTGGATCTCCACCGACGGCAACGCGCTCAAGTCCAACGACGGCCTCTTCTCGGTGGCCCTCGAGGGTGAGCGCCGCGGTGAGACCAAACAGTTCCTGACCGTCCCCATCGGCGCGGAGACCTGCGGCCCGGTCGTCACCGCCGACCGCGTCCTGGTCTGCGTGCAGCACCCGGGCGAGCTCGACGGCCACAGCGCCGACAACCCGGGCTCGCACTGGCCCGACGGCGGCACGAGCCAGCCCCGCCCGTCGGTCGTGGCCGTCTGGAAGAAGAACGGCAAGATCGGCGTGTAGCCCTAGCTGCTGCCGAAGCTCGGCATGTTCGCGAAGCGCGCGAAATCGCCCTGGGCGCCGCTGTACACGTTGATGTCGGTGCCCGCGGCGATGCCGGGGATCCGGCCGGAGTCGGTGTACTGCCAGAAGGTCCAGGCGGGCCAGCCGCCGGGCACCTCGGGTCCCTCGTTGCCGCGGTAGTCCGCGATCCAGAGCGGATAGCGGTGGAACTCATGGGAATCGGCCATCGCCGTGCGCCAGAAGTTCGGGTACGTGTAGATGATCGGCGTGCGGCCGGTCAGCGCCTGCACCGTGTTCAGGTAGCGGTGGGTCCAGTCGATGAGCGCGGCGGGGGAGAGCCCGCCCGAGTCCTCCATGTCGAGTACCGGGGGCAGATCCAGCATGCCGTTCTGGCCGAGCACCACCGCCGCGTACATGGCGGCCTGCGGTTCGGGCGCGAGCGCGGGCCGGGCGTAGTGATAGGTCCCGCGCGCCACCCCGGCCGCCCGCATCAGCAGGCTGTCCGGCACGAAGTACGGGTTCACGTAGCTCAGGCCCTCGGTCGCCTTGACCATGGCGAAGTGATTGCCGGACGCGCGGACCGCGTGCCAGTCGATGCCGCGCCCGTCGATGTGCTGCCAGGACGAGACGTCGGGTCCGCTCACCTCCGCCGTCGCGGGGGCGGCGGCCACTGTCGCGAGAATGCCGGTCGCGGCGAAGGCCGCCAGGGCCAGCCGGTGTCGTCCTGCCATACGAGCGGACGCTATGTGAGCCGCATCGCTCTGGCCAGCGACCGGGCCGCATGTCGGCCAACTGTTAGCTGAATCTCAATCCCGCCGTTCTCGCTGATAGGAGGCTCGGCCGAGCTATAAGCGCGCGGCAGACCGCCCGGTCACGGGCGGTCCGGGGCAGCACGTCCCGTCACCCGAGCCAGTCGAGCACCGACGCCGCCGTCCAGGACTGCTGCATCGAGCCCAGCGGCTCACCGGTGAACGGTTCGTAGTACTCGGCGAACGTCCCGTCGCTGGCCTGGCGCAGGCCCTCCGCACGCAGCATGAACGCCCGTTCGGCCCACCCGCGGCGGGCGAACACCCAGGAGAACAGCCAGCTCATCACCGGCCACACCGGGCCGCGCCAGTACTCGCGCGGGCGGAAGTCCTTCGAGACCGGTGATGTCGACGGCGGCAGCGCGTAGCGCAGATCCGGATGCCCGCACCAGCGCGGCCCCTCGAACAGGCGCAGCAGCCGGCGTTCCGCGTCCCGGCCCAGTCCGCCGCACAGCAGCGGCGCGAACACCGCCAGCGTCTCGGTGTCGATCCACTCGTCGGCGCGCACGTCGTAATCGCGGGCGGCGCCGGTGCGCGCGTCGGTGGTGGCGATGACCCCGGCCCGGAAGTAGTCGGCCCACTCGTAGAGTTCGCGCACGTCGGCCAGCGGCTGCTTGTAGTCCTCGCCGATATTGGCGAGCACGTCGCACGCCAGCGCGAAGATCGCGGTGACGAACACGTCCTCGACGGCGAAGCTCATGGTGGAGGCGAGCTCGAAATCGTCGTAGCCCGAGCGCCGCATCTGCTCGACCAGCCACAGGTACCTGTCGTACTCACGATCGCTGGGCCGCTGTGTGGGATCCCCGACCACCTGCCGGTCGGCCCGCTCGTACGGCGGCAGGTCCGGGCCCGGAATCACGTTGGCGTAGGCGCGATCCCAGCGCGGCGAGTTGTCCATCCCGGACTCCCAGCCGTGATACAGCGTGATGCGGCCCTGCTGTTTGGGATCGCGCGCGTAGGCCAGCCAGCGATGCCAGCGCATGAGATCGGGCCAGCGCCGCTGCAGGAACTCCTCCGCCACGGCCCGGGTACTGCGCCCGTGCCGTCGCGAATGATCCAGGATCCGTTGCACCGCAATGGCATGCACCGGTGGCTGGGTGATGCCCGAGGTGTCCGGGCCGTCGGGCGCGTTCGCCGCCAGCCGGCGGCACTCCCAGCGCGCGGGGCCCGGGAAGTACCCGTCCACCCCGTTCGCGAACACGATGTGCGGGATCATGCCGTTCCGCCATTGCGCGGACAGCAGGGTGTCCAGCTCCAGCGCCGCGCGCTCCACGCTCAGCGGCGCCAGCCCGACCGCGACGAACGCGGCGTCCCAGCTCCACATGTGCGGATACAGTCTGGGCGCCGCACTGGTCATGGTGCCCAGATCATTGCCGCGCAGCAGGTAGGCGGCGCGGGCCGCGAGCTGGGTCGGCGTGAAACCGGGATGTGTCATCGCCCTATTCTGCGACGGAACGCGCAGGTATGCGCGGTGGGCGTGCCGCACGGGATGGTCGGAGGGCGGCTCCGCTACGCCAGAATGCACTCTGTTCGCCTTCTCATGATTCGAACCTGTGGTGTGCCTAGCCGGAGCATCGCCGCGCGGGGGCGCCCGGTTACGGTGTTCGCATGGCGAATTCCGCGAAGACCAGCACAGACCGGCCGACCGCGTTGATCACGGGCGCCAGTCGCGGGCTCGGCGCCGCCATCGCGCGGGAGCTGGCCCCCACGCACCGCCTGCTGGTGGGTGCCCGCACGCCCGCGGCCCTGGAACCGATCCTGCGCGAATTGCCCGGCGCCACAGGCTGGCCGGTCGATCTGACCGACTATCCCGCGGTCGCGCGAGCGACGGAAACGATCGAACGGCTGGACGTGGTCGTGCACAATGCCGGAATCGCCGACCTGGGAACGATAGCCGATTCGTCCGTTGCGCAGTGGCGGAATACCTTGGAAGGCAACCTGATCGCGGTGGCCGAACTGACGCGGCTACTGCTTCCGGCACTGCGTGCCGCGAACGGTCATGTGGTGCTGATCAATTCGGGCGCGGGCCTGCGCGCCAACGCCGGCTGGGGCGTCTACGCGGCGAGCAAATTCGGCCTGCGCGCCTTCGGCGACGCGCTGCGCCTCGAGGAGCCGGACCTGCGCGTCACCTCGATCCACCCGGGGCGGATCGACACCGACATGCAGCGCGAGATCATCGCCGGGGAACAGCGCGCCTACGAACCGAACGAGTTCCTCACCGCCGAGACGGTGGCGCGGACGGTGCGCAACGCGATCGAGACCCCGCGTGACGCGCATCCGACCGAGATCGTCCTGCGACCCGTGCCACGGTGACGACCCGCGGCGGATTTCCTCTCGATTCGAATCATTTCGCGTCATGTACGTGACTCGTTCACCCGGAATCGCTATAACCGGGGAGTTATGGACCGACGACATCTGCTCACCTGGCTGGCGGCCGGAACCGCGGTGGCCCTCACCGGGTGCACCGCGGCACGCAGTGACACGTTGCTCGACTCCGGATCCGGGGGCGGCACCCTGCCCGAGGCCGCGCCCGTCCCGGTCGGGCCGCGGCTGCCGCCGCCGCCCGGCGGGCCCCGGACGGCGATCCCGGCCGGGACCATCACGGCGCTGCCCGGCCCGGGCAACTCGCTGGCCCTGACCGTGGACGACGGCGCCAGCCCGGAGGTCGTCGGCGCGTACATCCGGTTCGCCCGGGACACCGGCGCGCGCTTCACCTTCTTCGTGACCGCCTACTACGACTCCTGGACCACGCACCGCGACGCCCTGCGGCCACTGGTGGATTCCGGGCAGATCCAGCTGGCCAATCACACCTGGGATCACGCCGACCTGACCGCGATCTCCGCCGGCGCGGTCTCGTCACAGCTGGATCAGGCGAAGCGGTTCCTGCGCAACAATTTCGGCGTGGACGGCACCCCGTACTATCGCCCGCCCTTCGGCCGTCACAACGCCACCGTCGACCGGGTCGCCGCCGATCTCGGCTACACGGTCCCGACCATGTGGTACGGCTCGCTCTCGGACTCCGGGGTGATCACCGAGCAGTACCTGATCGAGTGCGCCCACAGGTATTTCAACCCGCAGACGATCATCATCGGCCACGCCAACGCGCCCGCCGTGACCCACTGCTACGACCAGCTGGTCGAGATCATCCGCGAACGCAACCTGTCGATGGTGACGCTCGACGACGTTCTACTGCCGCCCGGCTAGGGCCCACTCCGGCCGGATCGGCCCGACCCCGCGCCGATCGGCCGGAGATCCGCGGGCATCCGGCTTGCGGCCGGCCCGGATATCGCCACTCGCTACCGCGGACCGGCGGTTTCCGACCACGTGAAGTTCGCGAGCGCCGCGGTCCGCTCGCGATGTATGTCGTTGCCGCACGGACGATTCGGGCCCGATGCGCACCGCGCACCGGGCCCGAATCGGATGTTCGCGTGGTCAGGCGACGATGTTCACCAGTCGCCCGGGGACCACGATGATCTTGCGGGGATCCTTGCCGCCCAGCAGTTCCGCGACCTTCGGATCGGCCAGCGCCGCGGCCTGCACCGCGGCCTGGTCGGCGTCGGCGGGGACGCTGATCCGGCTGCGGACCTTGCCGTTGACCTGGATCGGGTACTCCACCGAATCCGCCACCAGCAGCGCCGGATCCGCGGCCGGGAACGGGCCGTGCGCCAGGGACTCGGTGTGGCCCAGGCGTTCCCACAGTTCCTCCGCGATGTGCGGGGACATGGGGGCCAGCATCAGCACCAGCGGCTCGACCACCGCGCGCGGGGCGCCGTCACCGTAGTTCTTGGTCAGGTAGTTGGTCAGCTCGATCAGCTTCGCGCCCGCGGTGTTGTCCCGCAGGTTGGCGTAGTCGTCGTCGACCCCGGCGATCGTCTTGTGCACCAGGCGCAGCGCCTCGTCCGACGGCGCGTCCTCGGTGACCCGGACGGCGCCGGTCTCCTCGTCGACCACCAGTCGCCACACGCGCTGCAGGAAGCGCTGCGCGCCGACGACGTCCTTGGTCGACCACGGGCGCGAGGCATCCAGCGGGCCCATGGACATCTCGTAGAAGCGGAAGGTGTCCGCGCCGTACAGGTCGTACATCTCGTCCGGGGAGACGGCGTTCTTCAGCGACTTGCCGATCTTGCCGTACTCCTGGAACACCTCGATCTCGGTGCCGGTCGTATCGGTCCAGAAGAACTTGCCGTCGCGCTCGACGATCTCGGCGGCGGGCACGTACGCGCCGCGCTCGTCGGTGTACGCGAAGCCCTGGATGTAGCCCTGGTTGAACAGGCGGCGGTACGGCTCGCTGGAGGACACGTCGCCCAGATCGAACAGCACCTTCTGCCAGAAGCGCGCGTACAGCAGGTGCAGCACCGCGTGCTCCACGCCGCCGATGTACAGATCCACGCCGCCCGGATCCTTGGGACCGTGCTCGGCGGTGCGCGGGCCCAGCCAGTACTGCTCGTTCTCCTTGGCGCAGAACGCCTCCGAGTTGGTGGGGTCCGCGTAGCGCAGCTGGTACCAGGAGCTGCCCGCCCAGTTGGGCATGACGTTGGTGTCGCGGCGGTACCGCTTGGGGCCGTCGCCCAGATCCAGGGTGACGTTCACCCAGTCGGTGGCCTTGGCCAGCGGCGGGGACGGCTCGGAGTTCGCGTCGTCCGGGTCGAAGGTGACCGGTGCGAAGTCCTCGATCTCCGGCAGCGTCACCGGCAGCATGGATTCGGGCAGCGCGTGCGCCGCGCCGTCCTCGTCGTAGACGATGGGGAAGGGCTCACCCCAGTAGCGCTGCCGCGCGAACAGCCAGTCGCGCAGCTTGTACTGGATGGTGCCCCGGCCGTGGCCGTTCGCCTCCAACTCGGCGATGACCTTCGCCTTGGCGGCGTCGATCTCCAGCCCGTCCAGGTAGCCGGAGTTCACCAGGGTGCCCTCACCGGCGTAGGCGGCCTCGGAGACATCCCCGCCCGCGACTACTTCCACGATGGGCAGGCCGAAGGCGGAGGCGAACTCCCAGTCGCGCGGATCGTGGCCGGGCACCGCCATGATGGCCCCGGTGCCGTAGCCGCTCAGCACGTAGTCGGCGATGAAGATCGGCACGCGCGCGCCGTTCACCGGGTTGGTGGCGTAGGAACCCAGGAAGACGCCGGTCTTCTCCTTGCTCTCCTGACGCTCCAGATCCGACTTCGCGGCGATCGACTTGCGGTACGCCGCAACGGCTTCGGCCGGGGTGTCGGCGTTGCCGAAGGTCCAGCGCGCATCGGTGCCGGACGGCCAGGTGGCCTCGGTCAGCCGGTCGACCAGATCGTGTTCGGGGGCCAGCACCACGTAGGTCGCGCCGAACAGGGTGTCGGGACGGGTGGTGAAGACCTCGATGACGTCCGCGCCCGCGGTGAACTTGACCTGCGCGCCGCGCGAGCGCCCGATCCAGTTGCGCTGCATGGACTTCACGTTGTCCGGCCAGTCCAGCTCGTCCAGGTCGTCGACCAGGCGATCGGAGTAGGCGGTGATGCGCATCATCCACTGCCACAGGCGCTTACGGAACACCGGGAAGTTGCCGCGCTCGGAGCGGCCGTCCGCGGTGACCTCCTCGTTGGACAGCACGGTGCCCAGACCCGGGCACCAGTTGACGACCGAATCGGTCTGGTACACCAGGCGATAGGAGTCGATCAGGGTGTTGCGCTCGGCCGGGGACAGCTCACCCCAGGCCCGGTTGTCGGCGGGGACGGCGCGCCTGCCGGCCTCGAAGTCGGCGATCAGCTCCGAGATGGGGCGGGCGCGGCCGATGCCCTCGTCGTACCAGGCGTTGTAGATGCGCAGGAAGATCCACTGCGTCCATTTGTAGTACTCGGGGTCGGTGGTGGCGAAGGACCGGCGGCGGTCGTGGCCCAGGCCCAGCCTGTCCAGCTGGCGCTGCATGTTCGCGATGTTGGACTCGGTGGTCACCCGCGGGTGCGCGCCGGTCTGCACCGCGTACTGCTCGGCGGGCAGGCCGAAGGCGTCATAGCCCAGGGCGTGCAGCACATTTCGCCCGCGCATGCGGTGGAAGCGCGCGAAGACGTCGGTGGCGATGTAGCCCAGCGGGTGGCCGACGTGCAGGCCCGCGCCCGAGGGGTACGGGAACATGTCCTGCACGAACAGCTTGTCGGCCGGGGTCTCGCCGGCCAGCGGGCCGACCGGGTTGGGTGCGTGGAACGTGCCGCGTTCGCGCCAGGCCGCCTGCCACTTCTGCTCGACGCGACCGGCCAGGTCGGCGTTGTAACGGTGTGCGGGCACATCGCTGCCCCCACCCGCCGTCGCGGTGGGTGTGTCGGTTGCGGGAGTGTCCTGCACGGTCCTGCCTTCTTTACCTAGCCGATCCCCGATAAGGTCCGCCACCAGGGTAAAGCGTGGCTACCTCGGTCCCCAAAAAGGGTCCGAACCTCGCACCCCCGCCGTACCGGGCGCGATCCGGCGGGTTCGCCGCCGGACAGTGACCGCCGTCTCGTTCGCCCTCTCCTCCGATGGGTCGCGAACCCCGGCGAACCCGCCGGAGGTAAATTGGGGCGCGTGGCGGTCGTGGCGTTGATTCTGTTTGCTCTGTCGGTGGTGGCCGTGGTCACCGGGGTGCTCGGCTGGACCGGCACCATGCCGCCGAATCGTATCTTCGGCGTGCACTCCGACGAGGCGATCAAGTCCGAGGAGAACTACCGCCTCGCCAATCGCATCGCCGCCCCGACCTCGGTGGCCGCCGGCTTCCTGCTCGCCGCCAGCGGTGCGGTCGTGCTGGTCGCGGGCGGTATCGCGGCCATCGGCGTCGCCGCCGTCGCGGTGATCATCGCGCTGTTCACCCTGGGCGCGGGCGCGAACGCGGCCAACAACGCGCTGGCCGCGCTGGCCCCGGCCGAGGAGCCCGGCGGCTGCGGCAGCGCCTGCGGTTCCTGCTCGCTGCGCGACGCGTGCGAGCCCGCCGACGCCACCAACGGCTAGCCTCCGCTCGCCTGCCGATCCGGATCGGGATCCCGCCCGGGGCGGATCAGGACTCGGTGAGCGACTTGCGCATCCAGATGTGCGGAATGCCCGCGTCCATCTCGATCTCCCCGTACGCCTTGTAGCCGAGCCGTTCGTAGAAGCCCTCGGCCTGGGTCTGGGCGTGCAGTTCGAGCGCGGGCAGACCGCGTTCGCGCCCCCGGCCCTCGATGGCTCGCACGAGCGCCGCGCCCAGACCCGTGCCGCGGGCCTCCCGCAGCACGGCCAGCCGGCCCAGCACCCCCACCTCGTCGCGCACGATGAGCCGGCCGGCGCCGACCGGACGCCCGTCGAGCCGGGCCAGGAAGTGATCGGCGCTCGCGTCGAACTCGTCGAGTTCCAGCTCCGGGGGCACGCCCTGTTCGTCGACGAACACCCGGATCCGGACCGCGTACGCGTCGGCCAGCTCCCGGTCGGTGGACACCGTGCGGATTTCGATCATGAATTCAGCATGCCCCGGTGAGCGGGATCACCGGCGGGCAGAGCTCGATTCGCACTCGCCCGGCATCCGCGAGCCGCGCGGATCCGAGCCGGCGACGCCGGTCAGTGCTCGTCGTAGTGGCCGTCGTGGGCGGCGTGCCGGTGGCCGTCGTGGATGTAGTCCATGTGATCGCCGTGCGGCACCGCGACATGGCCGCAGCCCTCACCGTGTTCGTGGGTGTGCCCGGCGTGCTCGGCGTGGGACGAGGGCTCGCACTCGTCGTAGTGGCCGTCGTGCGCGCGGTGCAGGTGGCCGTCGTGGACGTAATCCACGTGATCGCCGTGCGGCACGGCAACATGCCCGCAGGCGGCGCCGTGCGCGTGATCGTGGTCGTTGTGCAGAACGTGAGTCATGGAACTTCCCTTTCGAGACGGATCAAGACACCTTCCAGCAAACAGATACGAACATTAGCACTGATGCATCTATCGCCCGAATCGGCGACGACCGCCCGTCCGGGGCGGGGGCACGCCGATGTGCGCCGCGAACGCCGCGGCGTCGGCCGCGGTGGTGGTCTTGGGTCTGGTGGCCGCCCACTCCAAAAATCGGGCCGTGAACTCGGGTCCGCACGCGTACGCGAACACGGGAAAACGGGCGGCCACCTCACCGGCCCGCTTGTGCAACAGCGCGTGCGCGGTGGCGGCCAGATCCGCGGCGTCGAAGCCGGGTGGCGCCGCCGCGCCCGCGACCAGCGCGCGCACCAGCGCCTCCTGCTGGTCGGCCAGGCTCGGCTGGGGAGTGGGTGCCCCCGAGGGTCCGGTCCGATCCGCCGAATCGTCGCCGGCCGTGTCGAAACCCGATGGTGCCGGGACGCCCGCTGCCGGGGTGAGGTGGTCCTCGGATCGGCGGTCATACAGACCGGACCCGAGTTCGGACGACGGTTCCCGGGCGGCGGCCGTGCCGGTGGCGGGATTCCCGTTGCCGGTGCTCATGTCGGCAGCGGCGCGGGCCGCGAGGTGATCGCCGGGCGGCGGGCGGCCACGGCGATCGCGTTCAACTCGGCGAGCAGTTCGGTTGCGGGCGGGTAGTTTCCGTCGCGTTCCAGCATCAGCGGAACCGGGCGGGACGGGGCGAATTCGGCGACCAGGGCCAGCACCTCGGCGGGCACGGCGTGCACGTGGGTGTCGTGATAGCGGCCCGCAACCTCCCGGCCACCGGCGACGTGGCAGTACGCGATGCGTTCGGCGGGCAGGCGCAGCAATTCCGTGAGCGGATCGCGAGAACTGTTGCGGGCGTTGGCGTAGACGTTCGCGATATCCAGCAGCAAATGAACGCCGGTGCGCTCCAGGAGTTCTCGAAGGAATTCCGCCTCGGTGAATTCCGCGTCCGGCCAGTCGAAGAGCGCGGCGATATTCTCCACCGCGAGCGGCACGGGCAATTCCCGCTGCACCCGGGAGATATTGCGCACCAGGGCATCGAGCGCCTCCCGGGTGCGGGGGACCGGCAGCAGGTGCCCGGCCTCCACCCCGCCCGCGCGGACGAACGCGATGTGCTCGCTCACGACCGGCGACCCCAGGGCGCTCGCGCAGGCGGCCAGGTGGGCGATCCGCCGCTCGTCGACCGCCTCCGCGCCGCCGAGCGAGAGTGAGATGCCGTGCGGCACAGCGGGTACGCCGCGCGCGATCAAGGCCGACAGCTCGTCCGGCACGGTGATCCCGGCCCGCCGCCGCCACCTACCCGCCGGGGCGCGCAACGATTCCGCGATCACCTCGCAGAACCCGATCCCGTCGAGATCGGCGATCATGCCGCAGATCTCGGGCCGCCACCCGATCCCGATCACCCCGGCCGGCAGCGGTCCGTCGCCGTGGCGGGGACCGCCGTCGCCGTCCGGCATGCCGATGTCGCCGTGGCCGGTCATCCGCCGCAGCCTCCGCCACCACCGCAACCCCCGCCGCCGCAACTGCTTCCGCCGCCGCTGTCGCCGCCCGAGCAGCTGCTGCCGCCGCCGCTGAAGTCGCCGCCCGACGCGCTGACCGTGCCCGTCGCGCCCGCGAGGCCGGGATCGGCGCTCCACAGCACGGCCGCGCCGAACAGGGCCACGGCGACCGCCGCGCTCTCGGCGCCATAGGCGGCGTAGGCGGGGGAACGATCGGGGCGCAGATGGCCGTTGCGGCGCGTGGCCTCGGCGATGGCGGCACGACCGCGCCGGGTCAGCCGGGGCGGCTGGATCAGCAGCCGGGTGGCCGTGAGCAGCACGAAGATACTGATGACGAGGTAGATCACCGGCCGGTGATTGTCCAGGCCCGCGAAGAACCGCAGCACGCCGACCGCCAGCAGTGCCCACAGCGGAATGGCGGACAGCCGCAGCGCTCGTCGCTGGTCGTCGCCGAACAGATAGCCGCGCTTGCCCAGCGAGACGCGCACCGCGTCCAGTGCGCCCCGTGCCGCCTTCAGCAGTGCGGGTACCTTGCGGTCGGCCGAGACGCGCAGATGCGCGTACACCGCCCGCGACACCGGGTCCAGCGCATCGAGTTCCTGCGTGGAGACGGCGCGGCAGGGCACGCCGGCGGAGTCGATGAGCCCGCGTCCGCGCAGGAACGTGAGGGCGGCGAGCACCGCGCGCCGGTCGTCGAACAGCAGCGCGGTCTCGATCGGATTCAGCGGTCCCGCATAGGGATCGGCGGCGCCCTGCGAGCGCGCGAGGTGCACGCGCTGCCCGATGACGAAGACTCCGCCCGCCAGCGCGGCCAGCCAGAACAGCGCCAGGAACGTCGGCCCGGACATCCCCCAGGTCTCCGCGGCGAGGGCCGGGGCGTGCGTACCGGCCAGTGTGGTCCAGGGAACCATGGCATTCCACCTCGGAACTCGTGCGTGCGGTCGATCGACATCAGTATCGCGGTCGTCCGGGTGCGGTGTTAATCCTTTTCGCCGGGGGTGATTAGCCTTGACCCGTGCGATTTCTCAGCAAGTTCTATATCGACGGATTCATTTTGTCGATCCTCGCCGTCATCGCCGTGGCCAGTATTTTTCCGGCACGGGGCGACGCCGCCGATATTGTGAGCTGGCTCACCAAGATTGCTATCGCATTGCTGTTCTTTCTGTACGGCGCGCGCCTTTCCCCGAACGAGGCCGTCGAGGGCCTCAAACACTGGCGCCTGCACCTGGTGGTGCTCGCCTGCACCTTCGTGCTGTTCCCCGTGCTCGGGGTGGCCGCGCACCTGCTGGTGCCGGGCGTGCTGACCGAGGACCTCTACACCGGCCTGCTGTTCCTGTGCCTGGTGCCCTCGACCGTGCAGTCCTCGATCGCCTTCACCTCCATCGCCAAGGGCAACGTGGCCGGTGCGATCGTCAGCGCCACCGTCTCGAATCTGCTCGGCGTCTTCCTGACCCCGGCGCTGGTCATCCTGCTCATGAACACCACGGGCCAGGCGCGGGTGGACCCGTCCGCGATCCTCGACATCGTGCTGCAGCTGCTGGTCCCGTTCTTCCTCGGGCAGCTCGTCCGGCCGCGAATCAAGGACTGGATGGCCCGCTACGCCGAACCGACGAAGCTCGTGGATCGCGGCTCGATCCTGCTGGTGGTCTACAGCGCCTTCAGCGCGGGCATGGTGGAGGGCATCTGGCACGCCATGTCGCCGTGGCGGATCCTGGCGCTGCTCGCGGTCTGCTGCGTGCTCCTGGCGCTGGTCATCGCCGCGACCATGGCGGCCGGTCGCGCGGCGGGGTTCAACCGCGAGGACCGCATCGTCGTCGTGTTCTGCGGTTCCAAGAAGAGTCTCGCCACCGGCCTGCCCATGGCGACCGTGCTGTTCGCGGGGTCACCGATCGGCCTGATCGTGTTGCCCCTCATGCTCTTTCACCAGGTGCAGCTCATCGTCTGCGCGGCCCTGGCGCAGCGCTGGGCCCGCACGGCACCGTGAGGGCGATCAGGTGACTGTCGTCGGGGGCGAGCGCGCGGGCGCGCGGCTCACGGTCGCCGGTGAGGGCGCGTAGCACGGCGGTGTCCGCGGCGGGGTCGCCGACGGCCACGCGCACGCTGCCGTCCGGGTAGCGCTTGGCCACGATGCCCGCGCGGGCCAGCGCCGGTGCGATGCCGGCGCCGGGGAGGTAGAGGAAGTTGGCGCTGCTGCGCGGTACGCGGATGCCCGCCCGTCGCAGCGCGGTGCGCAGGAGTTCGCGTTGGGTGGTGATGCGCAGGATGCGTTCGCCCAGTTCGAATTCGGCGGCGTACGAGGCGCGGACCGCCGCGACGGCGAGCGCGGGGATGCCGAAGGGCAGTTGCAGTCGCCGCACCCGGCGGATCAGCGCGGGGTCGCCGAAGGCGTAGCCGATGCGCAGCCCGGCCAGGCCGTACGCCTTCGAAAAGGTCCGCAGCACCAGCACATTCGGGTGCCGGCGCACCAGCTCGACGGTGTCCAGGACCTCGCTCGCGCCGAGGAATTCCAGGTACGCCTCGTCGAGCAGGACGGGCACCCCGGCGGGGACCGCGCACAGGAACGCGCCGAGTTCGCTGCGGGAGAGCACCGTGCCGGTGGGATTGTGCGGCCGGCAGACCGCGACGAGGCCGGTGTCCGCGTCGACGAGCCGGGCCATGGCCCACACGTCCTGGCGTCCGCGCAGGTCCACCGGCACCGGGACCGGCCGCAATCCGGTCATGCCCGCCAGGATCGGGTAGCCGTCGAAGGTGGGCGCGGCGAAGACGAAAGGCGCGCCCCGGCGGGGGAGCGTCTGCATGATCTGCATCGCGACGCCGGTCGCGCCCGCGCCGACCACCACCTGATCCGCACGCACGCCGATGTGCCCGGCGATCAGTTCGGACAGTCGCAGCGGCGCGAACTCCGGGTACCGATTCGCGCCGGCCAGGGCCTCGTCCAGCGCGTCCAGCACCGAGGGCAGCGGCGGGAAGGGGTTCTCGCTCAGGCTCAGATCGAAGCGCTCGGTCTCGAAGCGGCCGGTCGCGACGTGGTACGACTCGAGAGCGGTCATCGCGCCGCACCCCAGCGCACGGCCGCCGCGCCCGCGAAGTCGCCCGCGTGCGCGAACGCCGCCATGAGCACCACCGAACCGTTGCGCAGCCGCCCGGCGGAGTTCTCGGTGTCCAGGGTGACCGGAATGCCCGCGGCGAACAGGTTTCCGCAGTGATCGAAGGTGTCGGGGTGCCGTTCGGCGGGCAGTTCGAGCGCGTCGTGCCAGTTGCGCAGGAACAGGCGGTTGGGCTGATTGGTGACCAGGGTGTCGATGTCGCTGCTCTTGACCCCGATGCGCTTGCACACCGCCTGCGCGACCTCGGGCACCAGCCGATTGCCGCGCGTGAACACCTTGGCCACTTTGGATTCGGTGAAGGTGACGCACGCCTGACCGGAGCCGGGCTGCCAGTACTTGCGCTCGGAGCCGGTGTCGAAATCCATGTCCCCGGCGAACTCGGGGTAGGTCCGGCATTCGATGTCGAGGATGGGCGCGGCGCTGTTCTTGACCAGCAATCCGACCCCGCAGCCGTCGCCCGGCACCGGGGCCTGTGCGAGACCGCGGATGTCGGGCTGGGTGAAAACCGGTCCCGCGCAGTTCTGGGTGGTGACGATGAGGGCGGTGCGCGCATCGGTGGTCCGCAGCACGGTGCGGGCCAGCCACATCATGTGCACGAAGGCCGCGCACCCGCCGTTGTGCACGTCGAAGACGTAGCGGGGGCGCATGTTCAGCCTGCGCGCCATCTCCCCGCCGGGGCCGAGCACCGGATTGTCCGGCAGCTGGGTATGGGTCAGCAGCACATCGATCTTCGAGAGCTCTTGCGCCCCATGTCTTTCCACCAGCGGCGCGACCGCCCGCTCGGCCATGTCGACCGCGGTCTCGTCGGGCCCGCGGTGGTGCCGGCCGGTGGGCGCGCGGAACATCACGTTCTTGGCCATGCGCTCGGATCGTGAGTAGCGCGTGAAGTATTCGGTGCCCACGGGTTCGCCGGGCAGGTACGAGGCGACGTCGAGCAGGCTGACGGCGGGGGTGACGAGGGCGGGATCGGTGAAGTCCATGGCGCACACCTCATCTCATCCAGGTGGGGGTGAGCGGGAGCCCGTGTGCGGCCCGGTACTCGGCGATGGCCCTGAGATTGTCGAGTTCGAGTTGGTGCCCGGCGGAGAACATCTCCCAGAAGTCGCCGACCCACACCTTGCGGTCGCCGGGCGCGCTGTCGCGGTACGGGTTCTCGTCGTAGAACGGGTGGTGGCAGTTGGTCCAGAGCACCACCGATCCCGGCTTGTCGAACACCACCTGCGCGTCGACCACCCGCAGCAGGTAGATCATCCACAGGTGGTCGGGCTGATCCCAGGCGCAGTGGTAGTCGACGGTCATGGCGTCGGGGTTGGCGACGGTCCGCGTGAAGATGCGGGTGTTGTCGCCGAGCCGGTCGTAGGACTCCCACAGTCCGGGCGTCGCGGTCTCGGTGAACCCGCGCAGGCTGTAGGTCCACTCCTCGAGCGAGCGGGTGTCGGCGAGGTAGTCGTAGAGTTCGCGCGGCGGCGCGTCGATGTGGCCCTGGACCGTGCAGTACTCGCCGAAGACCTGATCGTGGGGATAGACCGAGCGCAGCATGTCCAGAATGATCGGGGTGGTGGCCTCGCGGTCCGAGGTCTCGATGCGCAGGACGCCGGGCACATCCGGGGGCAGGTCCTCGAGGGCGGGGAGTCGCTCGGGTCGGGTCGAACTGGTCACGGTTACCTCCGGGGTGCCGTCAGGAACGGTGTGAAGGGCGGGATCTCGTCGGGATCGCAGTCGACGGCGATGCACGACGGTCCGGGACTGCCGAGGCAATGCCGCAGCGCGGCACGGAGTTCGGCGCGGGTGGTGGGTGCGTGGGCGCACAGATCCGGGAACATGGCGGCCAGACCGGCGCCCGGATTCGCCGGCCGAAACCGGTTGAAGCTGTATCGATCCCGGTAGTAGAGCTGTTCGCGGGTGACGCACATGGCGTGCGCGTTGTTGTTGAACAGGACGAAGGTGATCGGTAACCCGTATTCGATCGCGGTGTGGATCTCCATGCCGTGCATGTAGAAGGCGCCGTCGCCGGCGATCACGAACGTGCGCCGGAGGCCGCCGTCCCCGCGGTGCCGCCGCGCGAACGCCGAGCCGATGCCCGCGCCGAAGGCGTACCCCATGCCGCCCATGCCCAGGGCGACGGTGAAGCGCCCGCCCCGGGGCAGGCGCAGGTGATGCGTCACCGCGGCGCCGGTGTTTCCGGCATCGGCGAAAACGTCTGCCCCGGGCGGCAACTCGGCGTTGATGGTCTCCACCACCGTGCGGTAGCGCAGTCCCGGCCCCGTGGCCGGGGGCACCTCGAGCGCGGTGACGGCGGCGGCGGGAGCCGGTGGACCGGTCGCGTCGCGGTCCGCCTCGAAACGCGCGCGGCGCGGGGACGTTTCGGCGCTCCCGCCGACGGCGAGCACGGCGATCGGCGCGGACGGCGCCAGTGCGCCGGTCAGTTCGGCGAGCGCCGGTCCCAGGTCGGCTCCGCGCGCGTGAATCGAAGGCAGGAAGGGGATTTCGGCGCCGACGCTGGCCAGCGGCACGGCCCGCAGCGCGTCCTCCAGCCCGGCCCGGTCGGTCACCGGCATTCGGGCCCCGACCAGCAGGCACAGTGCGGCGGCGTCGAGCGCGGCGCGCGTCCCGGGGTGGCCCATGCTGCCGACGAGGCCGCAGAAGCCCGGGTCGGCGTGGTGGTAGACGTCGATGGCGTCCGGGGCCACCGCGACGGCGGCGCCGAGCACCGCGGCCAGCTCGGCGAGTTCGGCGCGCGCGTCGTCCCGGGCGACCTGGGCGCCCGCGATGATCAGCACCCGGCCCAGCTCGCGCGCGGTGCGCACGGTGTCCGCGACCCGGTGCAGGCTCGCGGCGGGCGGCCGGTACGGGCGCGGCGGCGGCGTGAACTCGGGGGCGAGCAGATCGGCCTGCTGAATGTCCTTGGGCAGCAGCAGGATCGCCGGTCCGCCGCCGTGCCCGCCGGTGTCCGGATCGTCCCCGCGCGCGGCGCGCACCGCGCGGGTGAGGTGAGCGGGCAGGTCGGCGGCCGCGTCGACGCGCGCACAGTAGCGCGAGACCGGCGTGAACAGCCGGACCGCGTCGATGGCGCCGGCCCGCCCGCTCGTGTCCTGGAAGGCGCCCTTGCCCTCCAGGACGGTCGGGGGCTGGCCGATCAGGGCCAGGACGGGAACCCGGGAGGCGAAGGACTCGGCGAGTCCGGGGACCAGATTCATGGCGCCGCCGCCGGAGGTGGCCGCCACGACGCCGAGCCCGGAGGTGGAGCGCGCGTAGCCGTCGGCCATGGTCGCGGCGGCGAATTCGTGCTTGGCCACGACGGCGGTGAGCAGGCGCCGATGATCGTGCGCCGCGTCGTACAGGTCTTCGATATTGGCCCCGCCGACCCCGAACAGGTGTCGCACCCCCAGCGTGGAAATCGCTCTGACCAGGTGATCCACCACTCGTGTTCCATTGTGCATGGGCGGCTCCTCTCGGCGCCGGACACCGGATGCCCGAGTCGGTTCTACCCGGGGATACGAGGGTGGGCGGGCCGCGGTTCAATCGGCGGGCGCGGCCGGTTCCCGGGCGAGTTCGCCGCCCCTCTTGCAATGTATGTATACGTCTACGTATAGTTGGCTCATGCCGAACAAGACGATCTACGTATCCGATGACGACCTCCAGCTGTTCACACGTGCGCAGGAACTGGTCGGGGGCAATTTGTCGGGCGCGATCGTGACGGCGCTGCGCCGGTTCATCGAACTCGAGGAGGGCCGCCTCGAGGGCTACGACGAAGTGGTCCTCAAGCTCGGCAAGGACGGGGTGCGGCAGGTGCGCTTCTCGGCCACCCTGCTCACCGAATGGCACCAGGTCACCGACAAGCGCGTCGAGGACATCCGGGTGTACCGCACCCGCAAGGGCGCGTACGCGGTGCACAGTCACTTCTCCAACTGGAGCGAATTCCCCACCGACACCAACATTCTCAAGGACTGGAAGCAGTGGCGCCGCCTGCTCGGGGTCGGCGAACAGGACTGGGGCGATTACGAACTCGTGGTCGTGGAGGAACTGCACGAACTCGAGAAGCTGATCCCCCAGCGCCTCTACGCCCGCCTGGTCGACGCCGCCGAACACCCGAACGTCGAAGTCCTCGATATCTGATCCCCACGGGGCGGCATCCGCTCTCGCACAACCGAACAGCTCATCGCTTTGATCGCAGCCTCTGCGGTCACGGCTCACCCGAAGCATGCATTCATGCGTACCCATTGATTCGAGGGGAACAATGAACCACGATCCGAGCACGGCGGCGATCACCGCGACCGGCCTGTGCAAATCCTTCGGCGAGCAGATAGTGCTCGACCGCATCGACTTCCGCGTCGACCGCGGCAGCATCTTCGCGCTGCTCGGCCCGAACGGCGCGGGCAAGACCACCACCGTGCGGATCCTGTCGACCCTCATGCGCGCCGACGGCGGCGACATCCGGGTCGGCGGGCACGATCTCGCGACCGAACCGGAGCGGGTGCGCTCGGTGATCGGGGTGACCGGACAGTTCTCCGCGGTCGACGAACTGCTCACCGGCCGCGAAAACCTGCTGCTCATGGGCGATCTGCGGCATCTGCCGCGGGCCGAGAGCCGGCGGCGGGCCGGCGAACTGCTGGAGCGGTTCGATCTGGTCGATGCCGCGGACAAGCCCGCGGGCAGCTACTCCGGCGGGATGACCCGCCGCCTCGACCTGGCCATGACCCTGGTCGGCGACCCGAGCGTGATCTTCCTCGACGAACCCACCGTCGGCCTGGATCCGCGCAGCCGCCGTGCCATGTGGGACATCATTCGCGAACTGGTCCGAGGCGGGGTGAGCATCCTGCTCACCACCCAGTACCTGGAAGAAGCCGATCAACTCGCGGATCGCATCGCGGTGCTGCACGGCGGCAGGCTGGTCGCGGAGGGCACCGCCGATCAACTCAAACGCCTGGTGCCGGGCGGCTACATCCGGCTCGACTTCGCCGACCGGGACCAATTGACCGACGCCGCACAGGTATTGGGTACCGCCGCGCAGGTCAACGGCGATCTCACGCTGGCCGTCCCCAGCGACGGCGGCGTGCGCTCGGTGCGCGAGGTGATCGACCGCCTCGACGCCGCGCGCATCGAACCCGCCGGGCTGTCGGTGCACACGCCCGACCTGGACGACGTCTTCCTCGCCCTCACCGGCGGACACACCACGAGCAAGGAGAACGCGCGATGAGCGCCCTGGCCACCGCCTACGCCGATTCCGCCACGATGCTGCGCCGGAACATGGTGCACGCCAAGCGATATCCCTCGATGACCTTCAGCATGATCCTGATGCCGATCGTGCTGCTGCTGGTGTTCAACTACGTGTTCGGCGGCGCGCTGGGCGCCTCCACCGGCAAGTACATCGACTACCTCACCCCCGGCATGATGCTCATCATCCCGGCGTACATGATCGCCGGCGTGGCGGTCTCCATGTGCACGGACATGACCAAGGGCATCGTCGATCGCTTTCGCACCATGCACATCTCGCAGTCGTCGGTGCTGACCGGACAGGTCGTCGGCAGCTGGATCCAGGGCATGCTGGGCGTGGCGGCGATGACCGGCGTCGCGGTGCTGGTCGGGTTCCGGCCGTCCGCGACCCCGGTGGAGTGGCTGGCCGCGATCGGGCTCATCGGCCTGGTGTTCTTCGCGCTGAACTGGCTCGGGGTCGCGTTCGGTCTGCTCGCCCAGACGCCGGAGAGCGCGAGCAACATGCCCATGCCGATCCTGTTGCTGCCCTTCCTCGGCAGCGGTCTGGTGCCCACCGACACCATGCCCGCCGGTGTCCGGCACTTCGCCGAGTACCAGCCCTTCACCCCGATCACCGAGACCCTGCGCGGCCTGCTCATGGGCACCGAGATCGGTAACAACGGCATCATGGCGCTGGCCTGGTGCGTCGGCATCGCGGTGCTCGGATTCTTCTGGTCCACATCGCTTTTCCGCCGCCGCGCCAACTGATCCCCGGCGCCTGAACGACACCCGCACGTCGCGATGACGGCGCACCCGAGCAGGGTGCGCCGCTTTCGTGCGTTCCGGTGCGGTTCGACCCCGAACCTCAGATATCTGCCGCCAGTAGGACTTTCCCGTACCCGTTGCGGACCTCGACGGCGCGCAGGCGGTCCGGCGCGACTGAGGTCGTACCGTCCGGGGTGAAGACCCGACCCGGAACCGCCGTCCACTCCGCCAGTTTGGATTGCGTACCGTCGTCGCGCACGACCCACAGCGACAGCTGCCAGGAGTAGACGTCCTCGGACGGCGGGTAGTCGCACCGCATGTCCACCCGGGTCTGCCCGTCCACCACCCGCACCTCGAACGTCGCGGTGATCGGCGTCTCGACCCGGGCCAGGAGCGGGCCCTGCGCAACCACCTCCACCGCCGGGCGCTGGTGCTCGACCACCGCGGCCGTCACCGGAACGGCGACGCACGCGGCCGCCGCCGCTGCCGCGATGGCGCCGCCCGCGGCCCACCGGCGCCGGCGTACACGCGCGCGGGCGGCCCGCGCGGCCAGGCCGGGCAGCAGGCGCTCGGGCGGTGGCGGCACCGTGTCCGGTGGATCCGGCCGGGCCGCGAGCGATATCGCCGTCTCCGGATCGACCAGCGTCAGCAGCCCGGGCAGCCCCGTCAGCTCGGCCACCGCCGCGCGGCAGGGTGCGCAGCCGGCCAGGTGCTCCTCGTACGCGCGGCGTTCGGCGCGGGCGAGAGCGCCGAGCACGTACGCGCCGTCCCAGGTCGTGAACCCTTCGCAGAGTTCATGTTCCGCGGTCATCTCGTCACCCCCATCTCCTGCAACGCCAGTCGTAGCGCCCGCATGCCGTAGTGCATGCGGGACTTCACGGTGCCCTCGGGAATGTCCAGCTCCGCGGCGATCTGGTGGGTGGACAGGCCCCGGTAGTAGGCCCGCACGATGACATCGCGGTGATCGGCGCTCAAGCGCGCGAGGGCGTCGGCGACCAGCCAGCCGTCCAGGGCGCGATCGGATTGGTCGGGCGTTACCTGCTCCGGCGGATGATCGGTGCGCAGCTCCCGCCGATTGCGCGCGGATCGATGTTCGTCCACCGCCAGATGCCTGGCCACGGTGAACAACCAGGCGCGGGCGGAGGTGGTGGACTGATCCAGGATCGCCGGGCGCTGCCAGGCGCGCAGCAGGGTCTCCTGCACGATGTCCTCGGCCCGCCCCGGATCGCCGACCAGGCCGAAGGTGAACCGCCACAGCGGTGCCGCGTGCTCGTCGTACAGCGCCCGCAACAGGGCCTCGGCGTCGTCCGCGGGCGCCCGGACCGGCACCGGCGGATCCGGCGGCCGGGAGTCCGGTCGCCGGTCGGATTCGCCCGGCACAGTGCCCATGACCTCACCGAATCAGTCGGCGGATACCGCTGTTCCCGCTGTCCACACCCGAACCACGGTGTGGGCCGCGATTCAGTTCGATCGGGTGCGCGGCGAGTCGACCGGGTGGGTGGCCAGCAGCGAGAGCGGCAACGGCTGCCGCCGCAGCACGCGGCCCCACAGGTCGACCCGGCCGGCGAGCGGATCGCCCGGCAGCGCCGAGAGCACGATCCAGTCGCCCCGATCCAGTTCACCTTCGAGCTGGCCGAAGGTCCAGCCCGCGTAGCCCGCGAAGACCCGCAGGCCCTCGATGAGCGGTGCGATGCGGTCGGGGTCGGAATCCAGGTTCACCAGCGCCACCCGGCCGTCCACCCGCCGCAGCCCGGGTACCCCGGCGATGGTGGCGCCGATCTTCAGGGTGGCCAGGCACAGGGCGGAATCGCGCTGCACCGGTCCGCCGAGATAGAGGGTGTCCGGATCGGCCGCCAGCGCGCTCCAATCCGGTAGGACTTCCGCGACCGGGGTCTCGCTGGGCCGGTTGAGGATTACCCCCCGACTGCCCGCCTCGTTGTGTTCGACGATGTACACGACTGTGCGTCGAAACGCCGGTTCCGTGAGGTCGGTCGCGGACACCAGCAGCGTCCCCGGACGCACGACCTGGTCCTCATGCCGGAATTCGCGTCTAGAACTGTCGCCATGTTCTTCTGCGCGTGCCACCCCGCCATCATTCCACCGTGGCACCACAATTGCGCCGGGTAATTTTCGGAACCGCGCAATTGCGTCATCGGCCGGGTACGGCGGGCCCGCGTTCGCACTCGCCCCGGCGCGATCGCGATCCGGTGGCTAGGGTGAGGCCATGGAACGGCCCGAGGTTGTCCTCGAGAACAGCGACGCGGTCTACGACTTCTATCGCGACCATCAGCAGAATCTGCTCCAGGCCAGGGGGGCCTACTGGATGCTGGGGCGGCGCTACCGCCCCCGCGTCTCCTACGCGGTGGGCGCGCGGGAGCGCTTGCGGGAATTGATCTCTCAGCGGCGCCCGCTGCTGATCGCCATCAACCACCTGTCCCAGCTGGACCCGTACACGGTGGCCGCGGCGGCCTGGCGCAGCGCGCTGCGGCCCGCCATCGGGCGGACCCGGGTCCTGGCCAAGGACGAATTGTTCGAAGAGCCCAAGCTGCGCGCGCGGATCGACATGATGGGCGGCATTCCGGTGTTCCGCGGCAAGGACCACGGTCTGCGCGCGGTGAACGCCGCCGGCCAGCGCATGATCGACATCTGCGCCGAGCGCCTGGCACGCGGGGACGGCGTCGCGGTCTTCCCCGAGGGGACCTGCAACAACGTGGACCCCACCCAGCTGCAGCCGGTGGGAACGGGTATCGGGCACATCGGATTCCGGGCCAAGCGGCTCGGCGCCGACCCGGTGCTGGTGAGCCTGGGCCTGAGTTACGGGCCGCGCCTGGACCCGAAGGTGGAGCCGACCAAGGAGGAGGCCAAGTCGGCCAGCTTCTACTTCGGCCTGCCCGTCGACGGCCTGCCCAGCAAGCCCGCCGAGATCACCCGCGTGGTGCGCGACGAACTCCAGTCCGCGCTGGACGGCGCGGTCAAGGCGTACTCGGCGCACTGAGGTCGTTGTCCGGGTCGCCGCTCGGCGCGGACCCGGCGCGGCCGCTGCGCGCCGGGTGATCGACGGGATCGGTTTCGGTGCGCGGCGGGCCGCCGGCGCGGGCGATTCGCCGCCGCCTGGTCGCCCTTACTGCTGGGGGAGGTTCAGTCGTTCGCGCGACCACTGCGGGACCAGCGCCAGGTATTCCGGCCGGGATTCGACGAAGTGGTGCACCATCGGGCACAGCGGCAGGATGCCGAAGCCCGCGGCCCGGGTCTGGTCGAGCGCGCCCTGCACGAGTTTGCGGCCGTAGCCCTGCCCCTCGAATTGGGGATAGATCTCGGTGTGCACGAACGCGCGCTCGTTGGCGGTGTCCTGATAGGCCGCCACCCCCGCCAGATAGCCGTCGACGTACAGCTCGAAACGATCGAGCTCGTCGTTCTTGCGGACCTCGATCGGCGCATTCGGCTCACTCGGCATATATCGAAAATAGCCCGAGGGTCTGCGGCTATTTGTCCGTTCCCGGGTTCCACACCCTCGGCGTGTCGCAGATACGGCGCGCCGTCGCGGTGCCGGATGCGCGGCGATGGACAACACTGTCCTGGTGACGCCCACCCGTGCCCGCCGGGTCCTGCTCGCCCCGGACAAGTTCAAGGGTTCGCTGACCGCCGCCGAGGTGGCGACGGCCCTCGACCTGGGGTTCCGCCGCTCCCACGGGGGTTTCGAGGTCACCCGGCTGCCGATCGCCGACGGCGGTGACGGGACGGTCGACGCCTTCCTGGCCGCGGGCTGGGACCGGATCGCCGTGACCGCGCCCGGCCCGACCGGCGTCCCGGGCGAGACCGCCTACGCCCGGCGCGGGGACACCGCGGTCCTCGAACTCGCCGCCGTGGTCGGCCTCGCGAAACTGCCCGGCGCACAACCGGATCCGCTGCACGCGGATACCCACGGCCTGGGCGTGGTCGTCGCGCACGCGCTCGACGCCGGGGTGCGGAACATCGTGCTCGGCCTGGGCGGCAGCGCCTCCACCGACGGCGGGGCCGGCCTGCTGCGGGCCCTGGGTCTGCGCGTACTCGACGCCGACGGCGCCGAATTGCCGCCCGGCGGAGCGGCTCTCGCCCGCGCCGCGCGCGTCGACCGCACCGGCCTGCACGCCGCGCTCGCCGGCGCCCGGTTCACCCTCGCCACCGACGTGGACAATCCGCTGCTCGGCCCGCACGGCGCGGTGGCGGTCTACGCGCCCCAGAAGGGCGCGACCCCCGCCGATCAGGCGATTCTCGAAGCGGGACTGACCCGCTGGGCCGCCCTGCTCGGCCCGGAGCGGGCCGGCGAGCCCGGCGCGGGCGCGGCCGGCGGCACCGGCTTCGCGGCCCTGACGGTCCTGAACGCGATCCCGCGCCCGGGCATCGAGGTGATCCTGGAACTGGTGGATTTCCCCGCCGCCCTGGCGACCGCCGACCTGGTCGTCACCGGTGAGGGATCGTTCGACGAGCAGACACTGCACGGCAAGGCCCCCATGGGGGTGGCCGCCGCGGCCCACCGCGCCGGTGTTCCGGTCGTCGCCATAGCGGGCCGAATCCTGCTGAGCCCCGGGCAGATACGCGCCGCCGGTTTCGACGCCGCCTATGCGCTGTCGGAACTGGAACCGGACCCGCGCGTCTGTATGGCCGAGGCCGCCGACCTGGTACGGCGGACCGGGGCCCGCATAGCGGCCCGGCTGTGATCACACTGCGGCGCGGCCGCGTGCGTCCGGGAAACCGTTGTGCCCGAACCTGTTCGGCGGCGGCTAGCCCGCGACGCTGAGGGGGCGGCCCAGGATCCGGCCGCGATTGCGATCGCCCCACTCCTCCAGGGGACGCAGGGCCACGTTGAGGTCGTGGCCGAGCTCGGTCAGCGAATACTCCACGCGCGGTGGGATCTCCGGGTAGATCTCGCGGTGCACCACGCCGCTGGCCTCGAGCTGGCGCAGATTCTCGGCGAGCACCTTCTCGCTCACGCCCGACAGCAGGCGGCGCAGCTCGCCGAAGCGCTGCGGGCCCGCGCCCAGGGCCCACATCAGATGCATCTTCCACTTGCCGCCGACCACGTCGATGGCCACGGACATGCCGCAGATGTCGTGATCCGCGTCACCGTCGTTGTTCATGGCGGGGCTCCTGACCGTATTTCGAACCTGCAGGTAAGCAACCACACCCCGACGTGCGGTCTTCCCGAGCTTACCGATCAGGGCCAGTATCGATTTCGGCGCCGATACCAACACAGCGACGAACGAACAGGACACACCATGTCTGAGCAGCGTAATTCCGTTTCCGTCATCGGCCTGGGCCCCATGGGACAGGCGATGGTGCAGGCCTTCCTCAAGGCCGGGGTCGAGGTGACCGTGTGGAACCGCAGCACCGCGAAGGTCGATGCCATGGTGGCGCTGGGCGCCAAGGCGGCGGCCACCGTCGCCGAGGCCCTGGACGCCAACGAGGTGTCGGTGCTGAGCCTGACGCACTACGCCGCCATGTACGACGTCCTCGGCCAGGCCGTGGACCACCTGCCCGGCAAGGTGATCGCCAACCTCTCCTCCGATTCCCCGGAGCACGCCCGCAAGGGCGCGGAGTGGGTGCGATCGCACGGCGCGCAGTTCATCTCGGGCGGCGTCATGTCGGCGGGCGACAACATCGAACATCCGGCCTCGTACATCTTCTACAGCGGCCCCCGCGAGGTGTTCGACGCGCACGCCGAGCTGCTGCGCCCGCTGAGCCCGCAGGAGTACCTCGGCACGGATGACGGTCTGGCACAGGTCTTCTACCAGGGCCTGCTCACCACCTTCCACCCGTGGCTGCTGGCCTTCGACCAGGCCACGGCCATGATCAAGCGGTCCGGGCACTCGGTGGCCCAGTTCGTGCCCTTCGCGATCCGTTCGAGCGAGGCGTACCCGTACTTCATGGAGGAGTTCTCGGTCGCCAACGAGAACGGCGGCTGGGCCGACGTGGCCAGCCTGAAGATGATGGACGCGGGCGCACAGCACATCATCGAGGCCAGCGAAGAGGTCGGCGTCGACGCCACCCTCTCGCGCACCTCGCAGGAGTACTGGCGCAAGGCCATCGCCGCCAGTGCCGATGCGGGACGCGCGGTCTCGACCTTCGAACTCATGCAGGGGGCGAAGAAGTAACCGGCACCGGACACCTCGGCCGGACGCGGCCGCGTCCCGCGTGACGAACACCTATGGCCCCGCCGCACCGGAAGGTGCGGCGGGGCAAGGTCGTTCGGTCACCGGATGCCGTGCCGCCGGCCCCGCGCCGCTACGGGCGCGGCGCGCTACGCGGTGTCCGAGCCGAGGCGCGGGAACGGCGCGGTCGAGAAGACCACCTCCACCGGCACCTCGAAGTACTGGGAAACCCGCAGCGCCAGATGCAGACTCGGGCTGTACTCACCGCGTTCGAGATAGCCGATCGTCTGATAGTGCACGCCCAGCGCCGCCGCCAGCTCGCGGCGGGACACCCCGCGCTCGGCCCGCAGCATGGCGATCCGGTTGAAGATGACCTCAGTAGCCACGCTGAATGGCCTTCTCCCGCCGGGCCGCCACACTCGACCCCGACTCGCGGCGGGCCATGCGGCGCAACAGGATCGGCGCGAGCACCAGCCCGGCCACCGCCCACAGGCCCAGTACCGCCGCGGTTTCCAGGGTGCGCCAGGACCCGCCGAGTTCCACCGCCGCCGCACTGTCCGGCAGCAGGGCCGAGCGCATGCCCAGGCCGAGCCAATAGATGGGGAACAGCTGCGCCACACCCTGCAACCAGCCGGGCATGGCGGTGATCGGATAGAAGATGCCGGAGATCGCCACGAGACCCATGATGGGGAACGCCATGAAGCCGATGCTGCGCGGGCTGTCGAACAGCGATCCCAGCGCCGCTCCCATCGGCAGCACCGCGAGCAGACCCAGGGCCAGCACCCAGAGCAGGGTGAACAGCGACCCGGCGCCGTCCAGGTGCACGCCCCCGACGATGATCGAGCCCACGCCCAGGATCACCGCCACCTGGATGAGCACCGACGCCGAGGACACCGCGATCTTGCCGACCAGATAGCCGACCATCCCGTTGGGAGTCGCCTTGGCGCGCAACAGCGTTCCGTCCTCGCGGTCCATCGCCAGGTAGCCCGCCATCGCGAACATGCCGTTGAAGGCGATCATCATGCCGACCACGCTGGGCAGCGCCAGCGCGCCCAGGGTCAGCCCGCTGGCCTCGAAAGCGCCGTCCCGCATGAAGAACAACGCGCCCAGCGTGAGGACCGGCCAGATGAACTGACCGAACAGATCCTGGCCGTTGGTGAAGGTCTGGCGCGTTTCGATCCACCCGCGCAACAGGCCCGCGCGCGCCGCGATCACGGTGGGGTTCATCGGATCACCTCCTCGAGGGTGTGCACGTCGTCGCCGGACTGCCGCCCGGACTCGAAGCGCTGCACCAGGGTCATGTACGTGTCCTCGAGCGAGGCGCGGCGCACCTCGAGCTCCTCGATCGCCGCGCCGTGCTCGCGGAACAGCTCGTGCACGAACGCGGTGGACTCGGTGGTGGTGTGCACGAAACGCTGCCCGTCCCGCGTCCATTTCACCTCCGCTTCACCGGCGATCCGGCGGGAGAGCTGATCGGCCGAACCGTCGGCGATGATCCGGCCGCCCGCCAGGATCAGGATGCGGTCGGCGAGCTTCTCCGCCTCGTCCAGATCGTGGGTGGTCAGCACGATGGTGGTCTGTTCGTCGTCGGCGAGCCGGTGCACCAGATCGTGGAATTCGCGGCGCGCCTGCGGATCGAAACCCGCGGTCGGCTCGTCCAGGAACAGCAGTTCGGGCCGCCCGACGATGCCGATCGCCACGTCCAGCCGGCGGCGCTGGCCGCCCGAGAGCGTCATGGCCTTGGCCTTCGCCTGCGCGGTGAGGCCGACCGCGGCGATGAGTTCGTCGACGTCCCAGGGCCGCCGGATGTCGCCGGTGGAATAGGGGCCGTAGAACAGTCCCAGGTACGAGAGCAGTTCGCGGACCCGCCATTTGCCGTGATCGCGCCACGACTGCAGCACCACCCCGACGCGCGCCCGCCACGCCTCGTCGCCGTGCGCCGGGTCGACGCCGAGCACGCTGACCTGCCCGGCCGAGCGCATGCGGAAGCCCTCGAGGATCTCGATGGTGGTGGTCTTGCCCGCGCCGTTCGGTCCCAGCAGTACCAGGACCTCGCCCGCGCGGGCCTGAAAAGTGACGTCCCGCAGCACATCCCGGTCGCCGTAACGCATACGCAGCTGGTTGACGTCGAGCACGATGCCGGCGCCACCCCCCGCGTCCCCGCCGTAAGCCATTGCATCCTCCGTAGTCATCTCATGATGCTATGTAGCATATCTACTACATTCTGAGGTGTACAAGCTATTTACTTCGAGGGTGCCCGGCGCACGAAAAAGGCCCGGCTCGTGATGAGCCGGGCCTCGGGAGCCGAAAGATCAGCGGGTGGCGAGGAATTCGACGGCGGCCGCGTACCCCCGGATACCCATGCCCGCGACGACCGCGGTGGCGATGGGGGAGACGTAGGAGTGATGCCGGAACTCCTCGCGCGCGTGCACATTGCTGATGTGCACCTCGACGATCGGCACCTCCGGAATCACCAGGGCGTCGCGCAGCGCCACCGAGGTGTGGGTGAGCCCGCCCGGGTTGATGACGATGCCCGACACCACCCCGCGCGCGGCGTGGATCCGGTCGATCAGCGCGCCTTCGTGATTGGACTGGAAGGCGTCGATCTCGCGACCGAACCGCTCGGCCGTGACCCGGCACAGCTCGACCACGTCGTCGAGCGTGTCGGCACCGTACACCTCGGGCTGTCGCGTGCCGAGCATGTTCAGATTCGGACCGTTGAGCACCAGGATCGGACCGGCGGATTGAGCCATGGCTCGCATCCTACGTCCGCGGACCGGGTGGCTAGAGTCCGCGCGGGCCTTCCGCGCGCAGGTCGTCGACCTGGCGCATGGCCGCGCGCAATTCCTCGAGCCACTCCTCGGCGTGCTTGCCCGCGAGTTTGACCGTCCACGCCAGCGCGTCCGACCGCGAGCGCGCCACGCCGGCGTCGACCAGGGTGTCCAGCACCTTGCGCTCGGGCTGGCGCAGGCGCGTCATGACCGGAACGGACAGGTGGGTGAACAGGATTCGCTCGCCGGCGATCGTCACGCCCCACGCCACGCTGCGGCGATAGCGGCCGTGCGCCTCCATGGCGATCTGCATGCGGGCGGGCCGGGTGGATTCCCGGAAGCGGGAGACGAGTCCCTCCCGGGTGGCCCTGGGGACCTCGGCGGGCGGTGCGTCCGGGTCCGCGGCGTCGGTGGGTTCGACTGCGGGGAGCGGCAACTCGCCGATGACGACGATCTCGTCGCGGTCGATCTCCAGGAGCGGAGGACCGGTGAACCACTCGACTGGCAACCTTCCGGCGAACCAATCCTTCGCGTCCAGGGCGTCGGGGAGGTCGGCCTGCTGCCAGCCCCCCGGTCGGCCGAGATCGCGTTCGCGCTGTCCGTTTCTCATCGCGGTCACTCTCGCTTACTGCCTGAAGTTGTAATGCTGATTACAACATTACGTTTCGCGGCGCCGATGCGATTGCGCTCTCGGAGAACGGTGTTCGAACGGTGTCCTGGAAGGTGCTCGCGCGGCCGCCATCAGTACGGACCGGACGGTTCAGGGGTGGTGGAACACGCCGGGGGCCGTAACCGACCGGTGATCATGTAACTGGTCCCGAACGACCGATATCGGCACTATGGTGGTGCTCAATAGGAGTACGCCTGGTGGAAAGGTGGCACCGCGAGCTTTCGGTACGCGGTACCGTGGTCCCTGTTGCTGATGTGGCAAGAGTGAAGAGTGGGCGATATGGATGTGTGGGGATCCCGCCGCTTCCGAGTACGTGGGGCAATCGTGCTCGCGGTGGCGGCCGGTGTCGCGATCGCGATGGGGTCATGTGCTGTTCGGGATCGGACGACCGGGGCCGAAGCGGTCGTCGAGCGGTTCAGCACGCTCCTCGACAAGAAGGACTATGACGGCGCCGCGCGCCTCACGTCCTACCCTAACGGTGCCTCGGCAACGTTGAAGCAAGTTTTCAGCGGACTCGAGTCGGGCACACCCGACTACGAGATGACCCAGTTCATCGGACTCGACGGGAACACCGGTCTTTTCAGCATGACCGGCGCCTGGAACTTCGGGGAGAAGAAGGACTGGAAGTTCGACCTGCAGGGCACCGTCCGCAAACTCAGTGTCGGCTGGCGCATCTCGTGGGACCCCGCCCTGGTGCTGCCGCAGCTCGACGCCAAGCGCAGCGTCCAACTCGTGCGCACCTACGCCGCGCCGTCCCCGCGCGTCAACGACATCGTCGGCGCGCCGCTCATGACCGAGCAGACCATCAACGTCATCAAGCTCGACCCTGCCAAGACCGGCGACCCGGTGGCCTCCTCCAACGCCCTGGCCGCCGCCATCGAACCCGTAGCGCCCCTGATCACCGGAGATTCGCTGCTGCAGCAGCTCTCGTCGTCGCAGGGCAAGCCCATCGTGGCGGTGAACCTGCGCGACGGCGACTTCGAGATCCTCGAGCCGCGCATGGCGCCCATCGCGGGCGTGGTCATGGAGAAGCAGCCCCGGCTCATCTCCGCCGACCGCCGGGTCTGGTCCCCGCTGCTGGACTCCCTGCGCAAGGTCTGGCAGGACAACCGCGACGAGCGGGCCGGCTGGGGCGTGCAGCTGTTCGAACCGGACGGCAAGTTCGTCACCCAGCTCGCCGGTGAACAGGGCCCGCCCGGACCGGACATCGCCGCCACCATGGACCAGCGGCTGCAGCGCGCCGCCGAGGACGCGGTGGTGAGTTACGGCGCCCCCGCCTCGATCGTGGCCATCCAGCCCTCCAGCGGCGCGGTGGTCGCGGCCGCGCAGAACAGCCAGGCCAGCGCGCACGGCTCGGTGGCCTTCACCGGCCTGTACCCGGTCGGCGGGCTGATCGAGGTGTTCAAGAACGTCGCCGCCGTCGCCAAGCAGAAGGCGCCGCAGGACGTTTCGGTCAGCGATGCCGCCGAGGCCGCGACCATGCTCGGGGTCGGCATCGACTTCAAGGTCGCCGGTCTCGACGAATCCACCGGCAGGCTGCCCTCGGGCAAGAACGGCGCGGAGACCGTCGGGCGCGGCAACGCCGCGGACTCGCTGCTGGCCAGCCCGTGGGGCATGGCCATCGCGGCGGCGGCCATCGCCAACGGCCAGGTGCCCAAGCCCATGATCACGATCGGCAACCCGGCCGCCACCGAGGTCGAGCTGCAACCGCTCGCGGGCGGCGTCACCGACCGGCTGCGCACCATGCTGCGGGACGCCACCGGCGCGCCCGAACTCGCCGGACTCGGCCGCTACCAGGGCATTCAGGCGTTCAGCGCGACCGCGGGGGCCAACGGCTGGCTCATCGCGACCATGGGCGATCTGGCCTTCGCGATCCATATCGACGACGTGGACAGCGCCGACGCCACCGGGCGGATGGCGGTGCGCCTGATGCAGGCGCTGTCGAGCCCGGACGACTAGCGCGGCGCGCCGGGGTCGATTCTGCGGCGCGCCTGGTCAGTTCGGCGTGTCGTGCCCGGCCCGGTGCGACCGGATCAGCGCAGCGCCCGGAGCGCGGCGCGCGGGCCGAGCAGCACCAGCGCCAGGAAGCAGGTCGCCACGATGACGAAGCTCAGCGCGGTGCCCTGACCGCTGACCGCGCGCAACGCCATGCCGCCCGCCAGCGTGCTGATCCAGATGACGACGCCGGCGGGCCACAGCGCCCCGCCGTCGAAACGCCGTGCCGCGGTGAGCCCCTCGCGGCCCGAGGCCAGCGCCACGGCGATCACCCAGCCCAGCAGCAATCCGGTGAGAAACGGCCACGCGGTCCGCGCCAGGCCGGTCAGTACCTCTTCGTCGTGGCTGCTGCGGCCGATCGCACAGAACACGATCACGAACACCACATCGACGACGAACGGCACCAATTTCTTCACGGGCCACAGGGTATCGGCACCGCACAGGCCGGTCGCGCAGGGACACTCGTGCCGCACGAGGGACATATCGTGCACCGCGCGGGGACACTCACGCCGGCGCCGGGCCTACTGTTCGGCGGCGGGTCGGTTCGGCGCGCCGGTGCGGCGCTGCTCGAACTCCTTCTCGTACTCGGCGTCGTCGATGTGCGGCTTGCGGTACAGGAACAGGAACACGATCCAGCCGACGATCGCCACCAGGATGAAGCTGACCAGGCGATACAGGAAGGCGGCGGCCACCGCCTGCGAGGCGGGCAGCGCCGCGGCGACGGTCAGCGAGTAGATGAGGGTGGCGTCCACGTAGACGATGCCGCCGGGCGCGAAGGGAATGGTGCCCACCGCTTTTCCGGCCGCGAACACCAGCATGAGGGCCGCCAGCTTGGGCTCCGCGCCGACCGCGTAGCAGGCCGCGCCCAGGCAGGCCACGTCCGCCATCCGGTGCACCACCGCCCACCAGGTGACCAGCGCGCCGTCCCGGCGGCCCAGATCCACCGACTCCAGCTGGCCGAGGATCTCGCTGATCTTCTCCGAACCCTCGGTGCTCGGCCGGTGCCGAATCCGGTTGATCAGGTGCAGCACCCGGTGCAGCAGCGATTCGATGGAACCCGGATGCTTGGACACGTAGTTGAATGCCCAGATCAGCACCGCCACCGCGCCCAGCGACACGATCACCTTCAGGGGACCGACGCGGTCGCCGACCAGCACCGCGCCGAACAGGCCGAGCAGGGTGAGTCCGGCGGTCGCGACCACGCCCGACATGACCAGCTGCCAGGACGCCACGATCGGGCTCGCGCCCCACCGCCGAATCTGTCTGTAGGTGAACGCGGTGGAGAAGACCTGGCCCGCGGGCAGGGTCAGCGCCATACCGGTGGAGCCGTAGACCACCGAGACCGATTTGCGCTGACTCACCTCGACGCCGCCCGCGTGCAGCAGCTGCTTCTGGATCCGGCCGTACCCGCTCATGGAGACCGCCTGCATGAAGATGCAGGCGGCGACCCAACCCCAATGGATTTCGGTGAGGTTCTTCCAAGAATCGGCTAGGCGCGGATAAAGATATGCGCCCTCGGAAATCAACAACGCCAGCAGCGCGGCCCCGACCACCCATTTGGCCCATCCGAACCTGCCGCGGCGCGAGTTCTCCGCGGGCGGCGCAGGTTCGCCGGCCAGCTCATCATGGGCCGTCACGGGGTCAGCCTAACGAACTGGTCGCCGCCTCGTCTGTACCCCTCAGGTCGCTACTCGAGCGCGGCCAGGCCAGCCGAGTTTTTCTGCGCCGTCCGCGGAGCTGGACTTCGTCGCCGGTTTCCCAATGCCGCTGTTCGTTCTCATCGGCGAAATACAGCGCGCTGCTCGAGGTCAGGACACGTTCGGGGCGGTCCTTGGCGAGCTCGGTGAGCCGCGACGCCTCGTTCACCGGATCGCCGATCACGGTGTACTCGAATCGATTTGCCCCACCGATATTGCCGGCGACCGCGAGCCCGGCCGACACGCCCATGCCGATATCCAATCCGGGCACCTCGCGCAGGGCTTCGCGCAGCTCACGGGCGGCGGCCAGGGCGGCGGTCGGCGCGTCCGGGCGATCCAGCGGCGCGCCGAAGATGGCGAGCGCGGCATCGCCCATGAATTTGTTGATGAGGCCGTGATGGCGGTCGATCACATCGACCACGACGCGGAAGAACTCATTGAGCAGACTGACCACTTCGGTCGGCGGGCGTTCGGCGGCGGTGGCCGTGGAACCGACCATATCGACGAACAACACCGCCACGAATCGGGTTTCACCACCGAGTTCGGTGCCGTACTCCAATGCGCGCCGCGCCACGTCCTCACCCACATGGCGGCCGAATAATTCCTGCAGTTCCCGGCGTTTGGCCGCCTCGCCCATCATTCGGTTGAAGCCAACCTGCAGCAGCCCGATTTCCGAACCGTCGAAAACTTCCACCTGCACATCCCGCGCGCCTTCCTGTACGCGATCGATGGCCTGGCTGAGCTGCCGAATCGGATCGGAAATACTCGACGCGGTGAGCATCGACAGCGCCAGCGCCTGCATGATCACCACGCCGCACAGCAGCAGAATCGACACCGCCAGCGACTGGGCGGAGAACTGCACGCGCGCGGAAATCTGCGTCACGCACAGCAGCACGATGGCGATCACCGGCGCGAACGTGCCCATGCCCCACGTCATGGCCATGCGGGTGCCGACGCCGGCGGTCAGCGTGTGGTCGAAGACGCCCGCGGTCAGCGCCTCGGCCGCGACCGGGCGCAGAATGCGTTCGCCCAGCATGTAGGTGAAGCCGAAAACGATGGTGGCGGCCATGCATTCGGTGACGATCACCGCCGCGGCCAGTTCCGGGGTGCGCACGATGATCAGCGAGGCCAGCACCGCGCCGCCCACCAGCCACAGCACCAGGTGCACGATGGCCTGTCGCAGCGGCGCGTGCAGCGCCGCCATCTGTTCCTGCCGGCTCGGCGGCCCGCCGCGCATCTGCCAGCGCATGACCGGGCGCAGCATGAGCGCCGACGCGGTCAGGCTCAGGAACCCGCCGACGGTGAAGACCAGCCCGGGCACCAGCAGCCCGGTCTGGCGGGTCGCGCTGGTCTCGCCCTCGGGCACCGGCAGGCCGTACTGGATGAACGCCCACACGAGCACGGCGCCGAAAGCGTTGGCGGCGAGCATCGATGCCAGATACAGCGGCCAGCGCGTACGCATCGTCTGTTTGACCGCTTCCAGCGGATCCCGGGCGGTCGTCATGTCGCCACCGTTCGTCGCCCGGCCGGCCGCGCGGATATCGCGGCTGAGCTTGCTTCGCGGGGCGTTGACACGAAGACCAATCTAGCGGCGGATCGGCCCGTCCGAATATTTGGCGCACGGCTGCGCGCCACCGGAGCTCGCGTGCGCGGGCGGGCGGTTGGGCGCGGGGCCGATTTCCCGGTTACCCCGAACACGCCCCCGCTACACCCGAAATCGGGTGTGACGTCGCGTGAGAGGGAAATGGCATGGGCGCGGCGGGCGATCGAGCGTGCGTTCGCACCAGCGCGGGACAATTCGGACACAGTAGGGTTCGGGGGGTGAGCGAGGCGCAAGCGGGGGACGGGCACGCCGATCAGCCGAAGTCGGCGCGCAAGAGCGATTCCGACGCGGTGCATCCGCTGGTGCGCGAAGCCGCCGAATGGAGTTGGCGGCTGCTGCTCATCCTGGCGGCCATCCTGACCGTCGCGTGGATGGCGCACCGGCTCTCGGCCGTCACCATTCCGCTGTCGATCGCGCTGCTGGGCGCGGCCCTGCTCTCGCCGCTGGTCGACTGGATCCAGCGTCTCGGCGTGCCGCGGTCGCTCGGGGTCTTCGTCGCGCTGACCGGATCCATCGGCCTGCTCGCGGGCATCATGACCTTCGTCGTCGAACAGTTCGTCGTCGGTGTGCCGCAGCTGTCCGACGAATTCAAGGACAGCGTCCACGAGATTCAGGACTGGCTGATCAACGGCCCGCTGCACATGAGCAACGAGCAGATTCGCAACGCGGGCGACACCATCGTCAAGACGATCGAATCGAACCAGGCCACGCTCACCAACGGCGCGCTCACCACCGCCACCGTGATCGGCGAGTTCTTCACGGGCGCGTTCCTGACGCTGTTCATCCTCATCTTCTTCATCTACGGCGGCGACCAGATCTGGGAATTCATGACCCGGGTCGTGCCGCGCGCCCAGCGCGATCGGGTGCGCACCGCCGGGCGGCTCGGCTTCGGCACCCTCACCGGATTCGTCCGGGCCACCGTGCTGGTGGCCGCGGTCGACGCCATCGGCATCGGCGCGGGCCTGGCGATCCTGCAGGTTCCGCTCGCGCTGCCGCTGGCCTCGCTGGTGTTCATCGGCGCGTTCATCCCGATCATCGGGTCGTTCATCGCCGGCTCGGTCGCCGTCTTCATCGCCCTGATGACCAAGGGGCTGGTCACCGCGCTCATCGTGCTCGGCATCACCGTCGCGGTCATGCAGCTGGAAGGGCATGTGCTGCAACCGCTGCTGATGGGCCGCGCGGTGCGCATCCACCCGCTGGCCGTGGTGCTCGCCATCGCCGCGGGCGTCGTGCTCGCGGGCATCGCGGGCGGTCTGCTCGCGGTGCCGTTCGTGGCCGTGCTCAACACCGCCATGCGCTCGCTGCTGGCCGACTCGCCCGACGAGCTGTACCAGGATCTGCACACCGGGGATCCGCACGAACGGATGTTCGCCGCCGAGCCCGACACGCCCGACCCGAATCGTTATCGACTGCCCGAACCCGGGGCGACGAGCGCGGCGCCCGCGGCCGGGCCGAGCGCGCCGGGGCCCGCCGCCGACCCGGATGCCGCCGGTGACACGCCCGGCTGAACCCGCCTCCAGGGACGCCGCCACCTCACCGCTGTGGCGGGCCGCGCAGGCGTTCCGGCTGGTCACGCTGATCTACGCGGTCGGCCAGCAGGCCGCGTCGGTGTCGAACTACACCAATCAGCGACTGAGCTGGGTGCTCATCGCGCTCATGGCGGTGTGGTCCGGCGTCTCGGCGGTCATGTTGTCGCAGTGGCGGATTCACAATCTGCGCCGGGTGCGCACCACCGTCGTCATCGGCGACCACCTGGTGGTCATCGCGCTGATCTTCGCCACCCGCCTGGTCTCGGACTTCGACTGGTACCACGGGCATCAGACCCTGCCCACCACGCTGTGGGCGGCCAACGCGGTCATGTCCTCGGCGATCCTGTGGGGACCGTTCGGCGGGGTCATGTCCGGACTGCTGATCGCCGCCGCCATCATCACCGCGCGCGAACAGTGGGAACTCGACATCTGGCGGGACGCGACCGCGCCGGTGCTGGTCTCGGTCGGGCTCGCGATCGGCTTGGCCGCCAACACCGCTCGCCGCGCCCAGGCCCAGCTCCAACGCGCGGTGCGGCTCACCGCCGCGGCCCAGGAACGCGAGCGACTGGCCCGCGAGGTGCACGACGGCGTACTGCAGGTCCTGAGCTACATCAAACGGCGCGGCACCGAAATCGGCGGTCCCACCGCGGAATTGGCGCAGCGCGCGGGGGAGCAGGAGGTGGCGCTGCGGGTGCTCATCTCCGAACAGGGCGAACGCTCCGACGCCGGCGGACCGGAGGTGGATCTGCGGCCGCTGCTGACGGCCCAGGCCACCCCGTCGGTGCTGGTCTCCACCCCCGGCGAACCGGTGCCGTTCGGGCGCTGGGAGGCGCGCGAGATCTCCGCGGCGGTGGCCGCCGCGCTCGCCAACGTGGTGCAGCACGCCGGGCCCGGCGCGAAAGCGTATGTGCTGCTGGAGGATACCGGCGACGAACTCATCATCAGCGTGCGCGACGACGGGCCGGGCATCGCGTCCGGTCGGCTCGCTGAAGCCGAAGGGCAAGGGCGCATGGGGGTTTCGCGCTCGATCGTGGGCCGCATCGCCGCCCTCGAGGGCACGGCGCACCTGCTGTTCGAGACCGCGGGCGCGCACGGCTCGGACGACGGCGCGGAATGGGAGTTCCGGGTGCCCCGGCGCCCCTGACCATCCGCGGCCGCGATCACTCACAATGGGACCGGAGGTGCACATGTCCGAACAAGCAGGGCCGATCACGGTCATGGTGGTCGACGACCATCCGATCTGGCGCGACGGCGTCGCCCGCGACCTCGCCGAGGCCGGATTCGAGGTGGTGGCCACCGCCGACGGCGTCGCGTCCGCCGCGCGGCGGGCCGCCGCGGTCCAGCCCGCCGTCGTCCTCATGGACATGCAACTGCCCGACGGCAACGGCGCGGACGCCACGGGTGAGGTGCTGCGCGTGTCCCCGCGCACCCACGTGCTGGTGCTCTCGGCCTCGGCCGAACGCGACGACGTCCTCGACGCCATCAAGGCCGGGGCCATCGGTTACCTGGTCAAGAGCGCCTCGGCCACCGAACTCACCGACGCCGTGCGGGCCACCGCCGCGGGGCAGGCCGTGTTCACCCCGGGCCTGGCCGGCCTCGTGCTCGGGGAATTCCGGCGCATCGCCAACAGCCCGGCCGACCGGGACGAACCGCACCGGCCCGCGCTCACCGACCGCGAGACCGAGGTGCTGCGCATGGTCGCCAAGGGCCTCTCGGCCCGGCAGATCGCGACCCGTCTGAGCCTGAGTCACCGGACCGTGGAGAACCACGTGCAATCCACGCTGCGCAAACTCCAGCTCGGCAACCGGGTGGAACTGACGCGATACGCGATCGAGCAGGGGCTGGAATAGCGGCCGCGGTATCCGGGCGTGGGGGCGGGATTCAGGGATTGCCCTGATGCGCGAACACCCCCGCGCTGGCTAGCCTCGAAGGCATGGGTGGCCCTGAATCCGGCATCGAGACGGGCGTGATCGGCGATCGCGACCTGCGCGTGGGGGATGCCGAACGCGAACACGTCGGAACGTTGCTGCAGCGCGCGGTGGGCCTGGGCATGCTGTCCCTCGGGGAATTCACCGAGCGCATGGACACCGCGCTGGCGGCCAAGACGCGCGGCGAGCTCAACGCCGTGCTGGTCGACCTGCCCGGTATCCGGCTGGCCGGGCAGCCCGGACAGGCGCCGCCGCACTACCCGAACGCGCGCGTCCACTCCGCGCCCCGGCCGTTCACCGGCGGGCGCGCGCAGTTCGCCACCGGATTCGCCACCGCCGCAGCGCAATTCGCCAACCCGCGGACGCCGGTGTCCGGCACCGTGATTCGGGCGCGCATGTCCGGCATCACCCGTAAGGGGCCCTGGCAGGTGCCGCCGGCGCTGACGGTGGAGAGCTTCATGGGCAGTGTCACCCTCGATTTCACCCAGGCCATCATGTCCACGCAGGTCGTGGAGATTCGGCTCACCGGGTACTTCAGCTCGATCGAACTCGTCGTGCCGGGCGAGGCGACCGTCGACGTGAACGGCGTCGACCTGGTCGGTTCCTCGGCCAACAACAAGGTGCGCACCGGGCCGCCCATGGGCCCGCTGCACCTGGTCGTGCTCGGTGACCTGCGCTTCGGCTCGATCACCGCCAAGCATCCCTTCGGCACGAACTGGAAGCGTTTCCTGAGCGGAGCCTGACGCCCGGGGCCCGAATGGGCTGCGGCGGCAGGCGGTTCCGGCGGGTATCCTCACGCGCATGGTCGAAGGCGGGGCGGCGGGCGCGATTCCGAAACCACTGGTGCGCACCGGCCGCGGCGAACCCCTGCTGCTGTTGCACGGGGTGCTGCTGACCTGGCAGTCCTGGATTCCGGTCATCGACGACCTGGCCGCCGATCACGACGTCCTGGCGCCCACCCTGCCCGGGCACTTCGGCGGTCCCGAACCCGAGCGGCCGGCCACCGTCGGCGCGCTCGCCGACTTCGCCGAGGCCCTGCTCGACGAAGTGGGCTGGCCCACAGCGCATATCGTCGGCAACTCGCTCGGCGGCTGGCTCGCCCTGGAACTGGCGGCGCGCGGCCGGGCCCGATCGGTCACCGCCATCGCACCCGCCGGGCTGTGGCGCACCCCGCAGGCCGCCGACGCCCTGCTGCGCAAGTTCCTGATCTTCGGCCCCGTGGTCGGCATCTCCACCGATCGCCCCGCCACCATGCCCACGATGCTCCGCAGCCTGCTGCTCCCGCTGCTGGCCCACCGCCCCGCCGCAGTACCCAACCAGCTCGCCAAGGCGATGGCCGCCGCCGTGACCCACTGCACGATAACAACGGATCTGACCCAGGATCCGTTGCTCCCCAAGGGTTTCACCACCCTATCGACCCTGGAGACCCCCACCACGATCCTGCTCCCCCAGCACGACCGGATCCTCCCCGCCCACCTCTACCCCGACCTCCCCACGACCCCGGCCCTAGACATCCGCCCCCTGACCGGCGTAGGCCACGTCCCGATGCTCGAGGCCCCCACCCGCGTGGTGGCCGAGGTCCGCGCGACCCTCACCCGCGCGGCGTCTCAGTCCGCCTGACCGGCCCCGACCACCCAGCGGGTCGGCTGCCCGGTGACTTTCGCGATCATGTCGAAATCGGCGTCGTAGTGCAGAACCGTGTGCCGGTTGCGCTCTGCGACCGCGGCGACCACGAGGTCGGGTAGCGAGACCGCGCGATGGTTGCCGCCTCGGATGAGTTGAATCTGAACTTCGTTCACCCGATCCCAGATCTCGTCCGAGGTGGGCAGCCAGTCGAAGCCTCGCAGCGTCTGCCGGACCTTCTCCAGCTCACCGGCACGGCGAACGCTGTACAGCACCTCGTACTCGACGGCACCGCAGATTGCGAGCAGTCCGCGGTTCGACAGATCATCGAGGACGGTCGCTACAACGGGTTGGTTCCACCGTGCCAGCGCCGATTTGTCTACCAGGTACGACTTACCGGCCATCGGCAGCGGGGACGTCGCCGGCACTCTCGGACATCCCGCCCGCTTTGACCCAGTTCGCGAAATCTTCGCGCTGGCGTCTGCGCACAACATCCGCCAGCGCGGCGTTCACAGTTGTCACCTTCTTGGAGGTGCCGAGGATTTCGGCTGCCTGAGCCAGCAGATCATCATCGACATCGAGTACGGTCCGCGACATGGTCACCTCCAAAAGATATCGTCTGTCCGACCAGATGATATCAAAATCGGACGGCTGTCCTGGGTAACCGAGGTAGGAATCGGTCATATCTCGCGGGTTTCTACTCATGTGAGAGAAGGCGCCGGTCGCGAGGCTTTAGGGCATGAACACCGCCATCGATCCCCGCTTGATCGCACGGCTGTCGACCGAATTCACCTCGCTCAGCGACCACATGAGCACGCTCGGCCGGGACCTCGAGGTCCTGCGCGGGCAGCTCGTCGCCGAGCGGAGCGGGCCGACCGCCCAGGGCGCCGCTGCGATGGGCGCGTTCCCGTCGCAGCCGCCGAATCCCGCCACACCGCCCGCCCCGATGCCCTCGGTGGCGGGCGGCGTCGTGCCGCCGCCCGGTGAGTGGGCGCGGCCCGTACCGGCCGACGCTACCGGTCCGGTGGACTCCGTACCGGCGACCGAAGCCGCATCTGCCGCAGCGGCGTTCGAGCGTCGAGCGTCGGAAACCTCTGCGGCCGAACCTGATCGGACCGGTGCTCCAACCACCGGTGCGCCCGGATGGCAGACCCCGCCGGCCGCGCCGGTACCGCCGGCCGGGGGACTGCTACCCCCACCGCCGTATCAGGGTGCGCCCGTGCCGCCGCGCTACGCGGGAGTTCCCTTGGCGCCCGGGCAGACCCGGGCCGGGTGGATGGGCGGGCCGCCGCCTCGGGTCGGACCGGCGGGGCAGCCGGTGTACGGGGCCATGCCGCCCGTCGCGCCACAGCGTCGCGCACAGCGGCCGGCGCGGACGCCGTGGTGGCAGCGGGAGGGGGTCGTCAGCCGGGTGCTCGCGGTGGCGGGCGTTGGCGTCACACTCATCGGCGTCGTGATGCTGCTGGTGCTGGCGGCGCAGGCCGGAATCTTCGGGCCGGTGCCGAGAGTCGTTGCCGGGGCGCTGTTCTCGGCGGCGCTGGTGGGTATAGCCGGGCGGGTGCACGGCCGGGCCGGCGGGCAGGTGGGGGCGGTCGCGCTGGCGGCCACGGGTATCGCCGGGGGATACCTGACCGTCGTCGCGGTGACCACCGTGTACGGGTGGCTGCATCCGATCATCGGCTACGGCGTCGCGCTGGGTATCGCGGCCGGTGGCGTGGCACTCGCGATGCGGTGGCGCGCACAGGCTCTGGCGGTGCTGGTGGTGCTGGGCGCCGCGCTGCTGTCGCCCGCCGTCGCCACCGGAATCGCGCTGCTGGTCTTCCTGATCGTGCTGCAGCTCGCCGCGGTTCCCGTACAGGTGGTGCGGGATTGGCCGTGGCTGCACCTCGTGCGCACCCTGCCCGCGGCGCTGGCCGTCTTCTTCGCCGTGGCCGCCGCCGCGCTGGGCGACGCCGCGCGCGGGCAGCGCTACGAGATCCTCGCCGCCGCCGTCGCGGTGGCCGTCATCGGCCTGGCCGGTGCGCTGGTCTCGGTGCGCGCACGCGCCGGTGACCTGACCGCGAGCCTGACCTTCGCCGCGGCCACCGTGCCGCTGCTGGCCGCGCCCGTCATGTTCGAGCGCCGCACCTCGGTACTCGTGTCCGCCGTCTTCGCGGCCGTGCTGCTGCTCGTCGCCGCCCTGCCGTGGATCTCGAAACTGTCCGAGCGCGTGCGTGTTCCGGGCCACCTCGCGGCGGTCGCGGCCGTGGCGGGCGCCTGCGCCCTGCTCGAGGCGTGCGTCGGGGCGACCCGGGTGCAGACGCTCCCGATCGCGCTCTTCCTCGCGGCCCTGGGCTTCCTCGCGGTGGCCGGGCAGCAGCGCTCGCGACTGACGACCGGTCTCGGCGCGGCCTTCGGGGTTGCCGGCACCCTGGTCTTCCTGGAGCGGGCCAACCCGTCCACCCTGGCCGAACAGGCCGAAGCCGAACGGTACCTGGGCATCTCGACCGCCCTGGCCGCCGTCGCCGCGCTCGCCGTCCTCGCCACCGCGTTCTGGTGCGCCCGCAGGCTCGGCCTCGCCGCCACCGAGAGCGACGCCAGCGCGCTCGGCGTGGTGGGCGGCATCGCGGCCCTGTACGCGGTGACCGCGCTGACCGTCTCGATCGGCATCGCCACCGGCAGCCCCGACGGCTTCCGCGCCGGGCACGGCATCGCCACCGTCATCTGGATGGCGGCCGCCACCACCGCGCTGCTCTACGGTCTGCGCCGGCTCACCCGCACCCCGCAGGCGGCCAAGGTGGCGCTCGCGGCCGGTCTGCTGGTCACCGCCGCCTCGCTGGCCAAGCTGTTCCTGTTCGACCTGGCCACCCTGGACGGCCTGGTCCGCGCGGGCGCGTTCCTGGTGGTCGGCGTGCTCCTGCTGCTGGCGGGCACGCGCTACGCCCGGGCGTTCGCCGAATCGACGCAGGCGGGCCCGACCACACCGTGATCCGGAGCGTGATCCGAACGACGAAGCCCGGCCGTGCGATACGGCCGGGCTTCGTTGTGTTCCGAGCGTCGGTGCTTCCGGGATCAGTCCCGGTTCTGCCGGCGCAGTAATTCGTTCACGCTGACGGTGCGGCCCTCTCCGCCCCGGTGCTTGCCCTCGTCGTCCAGATCCTCGGCCGGGCGCCGGGCCGAACGCAGGTCCGACATCCACTGCTCGATACTGCTGCGACCGTCCCCGGCGGGCTGATCCTCGAGCGAGTGATGCGTCGGATGCGGTTGCTCCGCACCGGCGTTCGCGGTCTCGCCCGCGTCACCGCCGGGCTGATACAGCTGCGCACGGGTCGCCGGATGCGGCGCGATGTTGCTCCCGGGCGGCGGCAGCACCCGCTCCGCGCCGATCGGATGCTTCGCGGGCGCCGAATCCGACTGGGAGACAGCCGGAATCGCCGGGTTCGCGAGCGGCGCCGGCTTGGGCGGCTGCGCGAAGGCGCCGTCCCGGTTCCGGGCGGTATCGGACTCGGGCGTCTCGCGACCGGGCCGGTCGACCGTGCGCGGGGTGACGCCGTGCCCGGGGGTCCGGGGGAACGCGCCGCCGGCGGGCCGGTCCGCGGGAACACCGTTGCCCGGCTGCGCCGGAACGCCGTTGCCCGGTTGTGCGGGAACACCATTGGCCGCCTCGGGCGGGGTGCCGAGCGACTTGGGCGCCGCTCCCGGTGCGCCGCCGGGCGCGGCGGGTCCGGCCGGCTTCGAGTCGGTGATCTGCTGGGTCGGCGCGTTGCCGTCCACGTCGATGTCGATCATGCGCGCGGGCTTGGGCCGCCGGATACGCGGAATCGCCTGGCTGTCGGTCAGCGCGGGCATCTGCATGGTCACCGGGTCGGTGATGGGCGTGGTCTTGACCAGGTCCACCACTTCGCCGCCGCCGGGCCGCTCGTCGTCGAGGATCGGCTCACCGAGCCCGATCTTCTCCTGCACCTTCTTCATCCAGGCCGGAGCCCACCAGCAGTCGTCGCCGAGCAGCTTCATGGTGGCCGGCACCAGCAGCATGCGCAGCACCGTCGCGTCGATGATCAGCGCAGACACCATGCCGTAGGCGATGTACTGCATCATCACCAGTTCGGAGAAGGCGAACGCGCCCGTCACCACCAGCAGGATGAGCGCGGCGGCGGTGATGATGCGGCCGGTCTGCGCGGTGCCTATGCGCACCGCCTCGGTGGTGCTCGCGCCCTGCGCCCGCGCTTCGACCATGCGGGACAGCAGGAATACCTCGTAGTCGATCGACAGGCCGTAGATGATCGCGATGATCAACACCAGGATCGGCGACATGATCGGTTGCGGGGTGAAGTTCAGCAGCCCCGCGCCGTGCCCGTCGATGAAGATCCACGTCAGAATGCCGAGCGTGGAACCCAATCCGAGCGCGCTCATGAGCGCGGCCTTGAGCGGGAGCACCAGCGATCCGAACGTCAGGAACATCAGGATCGTGGTGATCAGCAGCACCAGCGCGATCATGATCGGCATGATGTCGAGCAGCGAGTTGATGCTGTCCATCATCATGACCGGTTGACCGGTGACCATCACCTCCGCGCCCGCCGGCACCTCCATGGCCCGCAGATAATCCACGGTCTCCTCGGGATGATCCGGGGTCAGAACGGTCGCTTCGGTCTTCCAGACATTCGAGCCGTTCGGCGGTTTCGCCGGAATGCCGAACTGGGAGTTCTTCACCAGTCCGGGCGCCTGATTCGCCTGGGTGAGAATCGCGCCGATATCGCGCGAATTATCGGTGACGATGACCAGCTGCACCGGATCCGATTTACGCAGCGGGAAGATCTCGTCGAAATGCTCCTGCGCCATGCGGACTTTGTTGTCCGGCGGCAGGTAGGTCTCGCTGATACCGCCGAATTGCAGATTCTTGACCGGGATGATGAGCAGCAGCAGCACGATGGTCAGCGGAATCGCGACCTTGAGCGGGTGCTTCATGACCCACGCGGTCTGCCGGCCCCACAGGCCGTTCTCGACCTCTTCGGCGGTCTTGGTCTTGCGAATCCACTTGAGGCCCAGGGCATCCACGCGCGGGCCGAGGATGCCCAGGATCGCGGGCAGCACGGTGAGCGCGGAGACCATGGCCAGCAGCACCGCGGCGATGGTGCCGTAGGCGACGGACTTGAGGAAGCCCTGCGGGAACAGCAGCATGCCCGCGCTGGCGGCGATGATCATCGTCGCGGAGGAGGACACCGTCCGGCCCGCGGTCTGCACCGAGCGCCGCACGGCGGCCTTGGTGTCGTACCCCTCGGCCAGCTCCTCGCGGAAACGGCTCACGATGAACAGGCCGTAGTCGATCGCCAGGCCCAGGCCGATCATCGAGACGACGGCCATGACGAACGAGTTCACCTCGGTGAACTTGGTCAGGCCCATGATGATGCCGTTGGAGGCGATGATCGTGAGGCCGCCGATGATCAGCGGCAGCGAGGCGGCCACGATGCCGCCGAAGATGAGGAACAGCAGCACGGCGACGGCGGGCAGCGCCAGCATCTCCATGCGCTTGACGTCGCTGGAGATGGTGTCGTTCAGCGTGAACGCGATGGGCTGCATGCCCGCGACCTCGACCGTGACGCCGGGAATGTCGAAGGCGTTCTGCACCGCGTCGTAGCTGCGCAGCATGTCGTTGTCGTTGTTGCCCGCCAGCGCGAGGGTGGCGAACGCGTGCTGCTTGTCCTTGGAGCCGAAGAAGCTCGGCGAGTACTCGCCCGTGGTCGTGCGCCAGTACGACCCGTTGACCTTGGAGATCTCGGGGTACTCCTCGGGCAGCCGGTTGAGGGCCTCGACGACCTTCGCGCTCCATTCCGGATCGTCGATCGTCTTGCCCTCGGGCGCGGTGAACAGCAGCACGATGTCGCTGTTGTGGTCGCGACCGTAGGTCTGGTCCTGCAGGACCGCCGCCTTGGTCGACTCGGAATGCGGGTTGAACCAGCCGCTGGAGCTGAGATGGCTCTCTACCCCGAGCCCGAAGGCACCGAGCGCGAGAAACCCGGCGATCGACAAGCCCAGAACCGTGTAGCGCAGTTTGTAGACCAGGTCGCCCCAGCGGGTGAACACTAAGCGACTCCTTGAGCGGGGCGGGAGGTGAGCAGCGCTGACAGCGGCCGGAACGGCTGCAGCCATGCTCCCTCGTCGGGCAGCGACTCGAGACTGACCCTGGGCAGCGGTTCACGGAACACGCCCGGGATGTCCTCGAGATCGATGAACTCGAGAATATCCGACGTGACCGCCCAACTCGCGTGCTCGCGGAATCCCAGCACCTGGACAGGAACGCCGCTGGCGGCTATTTCCTCGAGCGGTGCGCGGAATGCCTGGCCATCGGCGGAGGCGACCATGATTCCGGCCAGCCCGGCGCCGCGGCGGCGTAGCTCGATGTGGGCGAGCATATCGCTGTCCACGTCGGAATCTTCATCGATTTTGGGTTTTGCGAAGACTGCGTAGCCGACATTGCGAAGCGCCTCCACCCAGGGGCGCACGACATCGGCGGTGCCGGGGGCGATATTGGTGAAAACGGTGGCTTCGGGTTCGACGCGGGTGCGACTGCCGACCGAGAGTTCGGCGGTCCGGGCGAGCAGCCAGCGGCCCAGCGCGTCGAAACGCGGGCGATAGGCGGCGGTCGGGCGGCCACCGAGAATGGCGCCCAGGCCCATATCCAAATTGGGGGCGTCCCACACGAGGAGAACCCGGCGCACGTCCGATGTGGTGCCCGAGAGGCTCGTGTTGCCGGTTAGTTCCGACGACCCTGCGCCGTGCATTATTCCGGCAACATCCGCGACCTCCGGGGCCATCTCACTGACGCTCATGATTCGATCTTCCCCCAGATGAACTCGTTGATAGCGCTACCCGCGCGGAGTCCTTTGCCCTCGAACTTCGTAATCGGGCGTTCGAAACCGATCGGTGCGTTTTCAAGATACTGCGCGGGGTCCCCACCCGTGGTCTCATTCATGCCGATGAGCTGCGATTCTCCCGCGCCCACTTCCGCAATGTGTTCCGCGTAATCCGCGTGATCGGTCGCGACGTGCAACACGCCGCCCGGACGCAGCCGACTGGCGATCAAGGTCAGCGTCGTGGGCTGCAGCAGCCGGCGCTTGTGGTGCCGCGCCTTCGGCCACGGGTCCGGAAAGAACACTCGGACACCTGTCAGCGACTCCGGAGCAATCATGTGCTCGAGAACCGAGACCGCGTCACCGCGCAGCAGCCGGATGTTGTCGATGGACTCGCGCTCGATGCGCTGCACCAGCTGTGCCAGACCCGGGCGGTAGACCTCGACGCCGATCAGATTGAACTGCGGCTCGGCCTGCGCCATCGCCGCGGTGGCGGTGCCGGTGCCACAGCCGATTTCGATGATCAGCGGGGCGCTGCGGCCGAACCACGCGTCGGCGTCGAGCTTGTCCTGGGACACCTCGCGGCCGATGGACGGCCACATGCGCTCCCAGGACTGCTGCTGCGGCTGGGTCAGCGCGCCCCGGCGCGACCGGAAGCTGGTTACCCGGGGGTAGAGGCGATTGTCGCGGGGACGATCCACACCCGCGCCGGCGGGCGCACCCGCATCCGCGTGGTCGGCGGACCGCGGCCCGGGGACTGACTCGGCAGTGTGGTTCGCGGCGTCGTTCACGGCGTCCATTGTCCAGTATTGAGTAGTTACCGCAGCAATCGACTACGTGTTGGGGAGCGGATCGACCGTCAGGCCGCCAGGCCCGGCGCCTCGGCGGCGACCTGCGGCGACTGCTGTGTGAGCGACAGTCCCAGCGTGACTCGCATTGCGGTGGTTGCCAATTCCAGCAGTCCCCGCCAGCGGGCGGGCGGCAGCGCTACCGACCAGACGGTCTCGGTTGTGGGTTCGGTGAGAGTTTTGCCCGCGAGCCGATCGGCCAGCCAATCCAGGGTCAGCGGCGTCGCCAGCGGCAGCAGCGAGAAATGTTCGCTCAGCCGATCGCGCAGGTACCAGACCTCGGCGCCGTTGGCCCGGTAGCGCTCGACCTGGGCATCGACGCCCGAGACGTGGATCACCTGATCCCGCACCGGGTGCACGACCAGCACGGGGCAGGCCGGGGCGGTGTTGCCCAGGCGAATATCGGCGAACATGTCCTCGAGCTCGGGCAGGATCTCCGCCAGCGGCCGGCGCAGGTAGTCCTCCAGGCGGCAGCCGACCAGCAGCGGCAGGGCGGCGATCGGGCCGAGCTGCTCGACCCGGTGCAGCAGGCGGTGACCCGCGGGGGTGAAGTCCTTGCGGACCACGTCGGCCAGGACCGGGTAGACCTGCTGCAGCGCGGCGATGACGATCGCGGGGAAACCGGCGTACAGGCCGCCGTCCAGGCGCAGGAAGACCGCGGCGGGATCGCCGACGGGCGCGCCGAGCACGGCGCCGGCGATATCGAGTTCGGGGGCGTACTCGGGGGCCATCTCCACGGTCCACGAACTCGCCATGCCGCCGCCCGAATAGCCCCACACCCCGATCCGGGTCTCCGGGCGCAGGCCGAGCGGTGCGAAACGCAGGGCCGCGCGGATGCCGTCGAGGGTGCGGTAGCCGGGTTCGCGGGCCACGCCGAAGCCGCCCTTGGGGCCCTCGTGATCGGCGATGGTGACCGCCCAGCCGCGGCGCAGCGCGTTGGCGACCAGCATCCACTCCCACTGGGTGACCGAACCGGGCGAGAGCGCGCCGCGGCGCAGGGCGTAGGACGGGGCGCAGCGATCGGTCACCGCGTCCTGGGCGGACTGGAAGGCCAGCAGCGGGCGGTCGGCGCCGGGGTCCGCGCCCTTGGGCAGGAGGACGGTGGTGACCGCGACCTCGGGGCGTCCGTGTAAATCGTTGCTGCGGTACAGCAATTGCCAGGCCGTCACCTGCTGGGGGATGACGCCGAGCAGTGCGAGTTCGACCGGGCGGGTGCGCAGAATGGTGCCCGGCGGCTGCATGGCCAGGCCGGCGGGGGTGTGGAAGAAGGGGTCGCGGCTGGGCGGGACCGGGCGGGCGGCGCCCGCGGCGCGGCGGCCGGCGGCGGCGGTGAGGTTCGCGTCGGGGTGGGGCGCCGACGGATCGGGTTGTCCGGCAGGGGAATCCGAGCGGGCCGGCGGGGCGGCGACGCCGTCGGCGTGGTGCTTGGTCACGGGTGCTGGCGACCTTCCTGGCTGAGTCCCGGCCCATGGGCTCGGGGGACCTGCCGGCGGTGCCCGCCGACCGGATCGAAACAGTAGGTGGTTCGGCGGTGTGTGTGAAGAGCGGTGTCGGTGAAATGCGCTGTCGCACAGTTGGACCCGGAGGGGTATGAGTCGGTTTGTCCTGTTGAAGGCGGCATTTCGGTCAGTGGACGTCGAATGTCCGCCTGTGCGAGCGGGTCCGGGCTAGGCTGCCCGCGTGTCGCACGGGCCGTCCCCGCGCATTCAGATCACCGGCCGCGCCCGCGCCGGTAAATCCACCCTGCGGGACGCGCTGTCCCTGCTGTCGGCCGAGGAGACCGCGCCGCTGGACGCTCCCGGCCGCACCGACCCGGTCCTGGATGCCGATCTAGTCCTCTACGTCCTGCCCGGCGCTGCGAATTCCGCCGACCGCCGCCTGCTCGCCGCCCTGCCCCCGGGCCGCGTCCTCGTGGTCCTGAACAAGGCCGACGCGGTCGGCGCCCGCTGGCCGGACGCGGCCGCCGTGGCCGACCGCCTCACCCGCACCCTGGGCCACCCCACTTTCCCCGTGGTGTCGACCCTGGCGGCCCGCACCCGCACCGGCACTTTCACTCCCGCCGACCTGCACACCCTGCACCGCCACCGCCACCGCGAGACCCCCGCCTTCACCCTGCTCCCCGAGCTCTTCACCGACCCGTCCGTGGCCCTGGACACCCCCGCCCGCCACACCCTCCTGGACCGCTGGACCCTCTACGGCGTGGCCTGCGCCCTGACCGCCCTGAACCACGCCCCCACCCTCGCTCCCCGCCCCCTCCTCCAGATCCTCCACTCCGCCAGCGGCATAGACCCCCTCCACGAGGAGCTCCACACCCGCTACGCCGCCGCCGCGACCCGCCTCGCCGAGGCGGCCGCCCGCCCCCACCCGCTCCCGGAGTTCCCCGACTGACCGCGCTGCCCACGACCCAAGGTCCTTCGCCAGTGAGCCCCGCCTCGACCCGCGATCGTCACGATCCGCGGTGGCTCGGCCCCTCGGTGATTAACGCAGCAACGCCGACCAAGTGTTGACCAGAAAGACCGGTTGCGGGCGGGCCCGCATATGCCCTGTGCTTCATGGAGTGCAGCAGGGTCTGCGTGGTCCGGGGTCTCGGCGAGGCACCCAAGTTGGGATGGGGAGAGACGAGGGTGGGGGTGGTGACGAATGACGGGGGGTGGAGGGAGATCTCGGGTCCGGAGGGATGTTGGGCGGCGCTGGGCGGAGCGGGGGTGCGGACGGCAGCGGGGTTGCGGGGCAGGGCGGTAGGAAACTGTTCGGCACGCTCGACTTGCCGGAACCGCGGAATGGGCGGTCGGACACCGGTGGGACCGGGGAAGCGGGGATTGAGCGTGCGGTGACAGCGCCCGGGGAGGCGGCGGCATCGGTGGAGAGCATGTCGCCCATGGCTCCCGGCGTGCCGAATCCGGTTGTCGCTCCGGTGCCGAACGGGTCGACCGCTGTGCCAAGTGAATCCGAGGCCGATGTTTCCGGCGAGTCGGCGGCCGCGCTGGGAAACCCTGTTTGCGATATGGCTGGAAGTCCGGTCGGGCACGTGACTGGCGAACCGGTGGAGGTCGTGCCCAGCGACCCGGTCTGGACTGTGCCCGGCCAACCGGTCGGGACCGCGTCGGGCGGACCGGCCGGGACCGTGCCCGAGGAGCCCGTGGAAGCCGTGCTCGCCGAGCCGGTCGCGGGGCCGCCGCGGCGGGTCGCGATCCTCGAGCCGGGGGTGGAGCGGGTCGTGGGGCGGTGGAACCCGCACGGGCTGGCCCTGCTGCTGGCCATGGGGAGCGGGCGGGGTGGGGACGAAGTCGTGTTGGTGGGGCGGGACGCGGGGGACACGGCGTTGTTGCGGGCCGAGCTGGCTCGGTGTGTGCCGCGGGTCGAGGTGGTGGACGGCGGGGCGCGGGGGTGGGGGACGGGCGAATTCGACTCGGAGCCGAGGGAATCGGTGGTCAGGGGAGCGGGTGAGGTCGAAGGCAGGCCGGTGGCCGTGGCGTGTGTCGTGCTGGAAGCGGGGGCGCCGGTCGGGCGGGAGACCCTCGGTACGGTGCGTGCGCTGCGGGCGGCGGGCACACGGATCGTGTTCGCGCTGGAGGGTTTTGCCGCGCATGCGGAATGGCGGGTGGTTCTCGACGGGGACGCGCGGGTCCTGGCGGCCGGCGCGGCGGTCGAGATCGTTCCGGTCTCGGCGCGGCTGGCCGCGCTGGCGCGGGCGAACGGGGATGCGGCGCTGGCGGATCGGTCGGGTCTCGGCCTTCTCCATGCCCGGCTGGTGGCCGCGGCGGGCGCGGGCGCGGCGGCGGATCAGATAGCGCTCGTCCGGGCCCGGGTGCTGGAGCAGACCCGGGAACGCATCGGGAGCGAACTCGCGAAGTTGCGCGACGGCGGGGACGTCGCGGCACTGCGTGCCGAGCGTGCCGCCCTGCTGGCGATCGGGGACGGCGGGCGCGGGCCCGCCATGTCGATGCTGCGGAATCGATTGCATTTGGCGCGCGTGGATCTGGTGCACGAGGTCGGGGTCCGGGTGCGCGGCGTCCACACCGCCGCGCGCGCCGAGATCGATCGGCTGCCCCGCGCGCGGCAGCCGGGCTATCCCGGGGTGCTGCAGGCGGCAGTGGAAAAGATCACACGCGAGATCGACCGCGCGGTGCGGGTGCGGTTGGCCGAGCTGGCGGATCTGGTCGAGCGGTCGGTCGGAATCGCCGGGGACACACCGGCCGCGGCCCCCGACACGCCCGGGGTCCGACGCGATGTTCGGCGCCCCCGGGTCGGCCCCGGCCCGGATCCGCGCTGCCGGGGTGTCGAAGATCATCTGATGATCGCGCTCGGCGCCTCCGCGGGGTTCGGGCTCGGGCGGCTGATGATGGCCCCGCTGGCGCTCTGGGAGGCCCTGGAATACGGGATTGTGCCGGTCAGTCTGTTCCTCGGTGCCGCCGTGGCCGCCTGGGTCGTGCGGGCGCGCCGCGAACTCGCCGACCGCGCGCACCTCGGCCAATGGGCCGCCGACGTGCTGGTCAACGTCAAAGCGCAGCTGGAACAACGGGTCGCGACCGCGCTGGTGGAAGCCGAGGAACGACTCACCGAGCACGTAGTGACATCGAGCACGGCCCAGCTCATCGAAACAGACCGAAGGGTAGGAGAATTGGAGGCCCGATTGCGGCAGGCGGCCCAGCGTAGGCCCGCTTTATCGACGGCGTGTGAACGTGACCTGACCGCACTCGAATTCGCATAGTCGCTGGTCGGAGGTTTCGACCCGGTACCGACTGGACAACCCGATTCCATACGCCGCGATATATGGCGTTAACCTCTATGGCAGGAACCTGGGCGTCCGCTTGGTCCTTGTACGCCGTCCAGCCGGGACGGCTATCGGCAAGTCGCTGGTGGTCGCCTTGCCGCAAGTGGTGGCACTCGGTGTCGCGAGCACCCCGGGCCCCCTATCTCAGGAGAGTTGTTTCATGACCTCAGCGACCATTCCTGGTCTTCACGATGGCACCGCGCCCACCGAGCACAAGGAACTGCTTGCCTGGGTACAGGAGGTCGCAGAACTCACCCAGCCCGATCGCGTTGTCTGGGTGGACGGCTCCGAGGAAGAGGCGGTGCGGCTCTCCGAGCAGCTCGTCGCGGCCGGCACGTTCAAGAAGCTGAACGAGCAGAAGAAGCCGAACTCGTACCTGGCCCTCTCCGATCCCTCCGACGTCGCGCGCGTCGAATCTCGCACCTACATCTGTTCGCGCAACGAGTCCGACGCGGGCCCGACCAACAACTGGGTCGACCCGGCCGAGATGCGCGCCACCATGACCGAGCTGTACCGCGGTTCCATGAAGGGCCGCACCATGTACGTGGTGCCCTTCTGCATGGGCCCGCTGGGCGCCGACGACCCGAAGCTGGGCGTCGAACTCACCGACTCCGAGTACGTCGTGGTCTCCATGCGCGTGATGACCCGCGCCGGCTCCGCCGCGCTGGACAAGCTCGGCACCGACCGCCCCTACGTGAAGGCGCTGCACTCGCTGGGCGCCCCGCTGGCCGAGGGCCAGGCCGACGTGCCGTGGCCGTGCAACGACACCAAGTACATCACCCACTTCCCCGAGGATCGCGAGATCTGGTCCTACGGTTCGGGTTACGGCGGCAACGCGCTGCTGGGCAAGAAGTGCTACTCGCTGCGCATCGCCTCGGCCATGGCGCACGACGAGGGCTGGCTGGCCGAGCACATGCTCATCCTCAAGCTCATCTCGCCCGAGAACAAGAACTACTACGTGGCCGCCGCCTTCCCGTCGGCCTGTGGCAAGACCAACCTCGCGATGATCCAGCCGACCATCCCGGGCTGGCGCGCCGAGACCCTCGGCGACGACATCGCGTGGATGCGTTTCGGCAAGGACGGCCGCCTGTACGCGGTCAACCCGGAGTTCGGTTTCTTCGGCGTCGCGCCGGGCACCAACCACTCCTCCAACCCGAACGCGATGGCCACCATCGACGCGGGCAACACGGTCTACACCAACGTGGCGCTCACCGATGACGGCGATGTGTGGTGGGAGGGCCTCGAGGGCCAGCCCGATCACCTCATCGACTGGAAGGGCAACGACTGGTACGAGCGGGAGTCGGAGACGCTTGCCGCGCACCCGAACTCGCGCTACTGCACCCCGATGTCGCAGTGCCCCACCCTGGCTCCCGAATGGGACGACCCGCAGGGCGTGCCGATCTCGGCGATCCTGTTCGGCGGCCGCCGCAAGACCACCGTCCCGCTGGTGACCGAGTCCTTCGACTGGCAGCACGGCGTGTTCATGGGCGCGACCATGTCGTCGGAGCAGACCGCCGCCGCCGAGGGCAAGGTCGGCACCGTGCGCCGCGACCCGATGGCGATGCTGCCGTTCCTGGGCTACCACGTGGGCGACTACATGAACCACTGGGTGAACCTGGGCAAGAACGCCGACGCGGAGAAGCTGCCGAAGATCTTCTACGTCAACTGGTTCCGCCGCGGCGACGACGGCCGCTTCCTGTGGCCCGGATTCGGCGAGAACTCCCGCGTGCTGGAGTGGATCGTCGGTCGCATCGAGGGCACTGCCCAGGGTGAGGCCACCCCGATCGGCACCGTGCCGCACGCCTCCAACCTCCTGCTGGAGGGCCTGGACGTGAACGCGGCCGACGTCGAGGAGGCGCTCGTGGTGAACGCCGAGGAGTGGAAGCGCGAGATCCCGATGATCGAGGAGTGGTTCGAGTTCGTCGGCGACAAGCTGCCCTCGGGCGTGCGCGACGAGTTCGAGGCCCTGAAGCAGCGTTTGGGCTGATGCTCGGTCGACCACCACCACGTCGTAATCCCGATCAGTCATGTAGAACACGTTATAGAATCAATCCTGGTTTGGTCTATGTTGGTCTGGCAGATGGGACT
>NZ_JBSFNO010000016.1:0-183378 GCF_053981095.1 Nocardia sp. NPDC003693 | reverse complement strand
AGGGACAGCACCACCCAGGTGAGCACCTGGGCCAGCGCGTGTCTGTGCTTGGCCGCCTCGGTGCGCACCAGCGAATCGCTGCTGCGGCCGGGTGGTGGTTGCATGCCACCCGGCAGGCGCCTCTCCGCCGCCGCGGCGGGCCGACCTCAGCGAGGATTGGAGCCGATCGACTCGATTCCGTACGGCGGAGAATGCGGGGCCGGGCGACTCAGGGGCGTTGGAACCCGGCCACGCACGTTCTGGATGTTCCCTTCGCACCGATGGTCAGCAGTTGCTCGGCGCGGGTTCGCCGCGGAAGCGGGCGTCGAGCCAGCCCAGGGCGGACGGGATGCCGAGCACGGCGGCGGTGAGATGATCGGGCACCGGGACCTCCTCGGTCCGCACGCGGGCGCCCGCGGCGCAGTAGCGGCGCACGGTGTTTCGCACCGCGTCGATGGGAATGAGGCCGTCGATGGGTGAATGCCATTCGAAGACGGGCATGTTCGGCACGCCGTCGTACAGCTCGAGACTGTTTTCCTCCACGACCGCGCGCGCCACCGGATCCTCCGTCATCACCGTCGTCTCGGCGATATCGAGGGCGCCGCGGCCCGCGCCGGCGGCGATGATGTCGTTGGTGCAGCTGTCCACCAGGCGATCCCGGATCTCGAGACCCTGGGAGTTGAGCTGACTGCTGATCGGGAAGCGATCGGGGTACTCGCGCTCGAGGCCGAGGCCGGCGGCCAGCGCCAGGCCGAAGACCGGATGCCGGCCCAGGCCCAGGGTTTCCAGCATGGTCACCAGGTTCATGGGCACGCCGCCCATGGCCGCCCCGGCGAGTGTCAGCTCCGGGGCGTAGGTCGAGGCCAGGGCGGCGGCCCAGGCCGTGGCCATGCCGCCGCCGGAGTACCCGATCAGGCCGACCGGGCTGTGCTGGACCCGCAGCTCCGGCACCTGCTGGACCGCGCGGATGCCGTCGAGGGTGATCTGCCCGCCGAGTTTGGCCGCGCCGTAGGCGGATCGGGGGCCCAGGTGGTCCGGCAGCGCGATGCTCCAGCCGCGCTGCAGCAGCAGGTTCCAGGCCGGCGCCTCGCGCACCACCAGGTTCTGGTCGGTGGTGTAGAGCACCCGCGAGACCGAGCACTGCGAGCCCAGCGCGTTGATGATGTGCTGCAGCGACAGCAGCGGGGTGTCGGGCTGCCGGTTACGGGGCGAGAGCACCGTCGTGGTCGCGAGGATGGGGTGCCCGGTGGAATCGGTGGAGCGGAACTTGACCAGGGTGATGTCGATGCCGGGGAACAGCGGCAGCGGCGGCATGGCCCGGGTGCCGAGGGTTTCGCCCGGTCGTTTGTCGGCGATATCCGCGGGCACCGCGAAGAACGGGTCGGGATCGGGGGTCGGATAGCGCGGTTCGGCGATCGCGACGGCGCAGGACAGGGTCAGCGCGGCCACCGCGCCGAGCACCCCCGCGCTCGCTCGCCACCATCGGTGCCGGGCGCCCCCGCGCGGCCTGCTGATCGATTCCGGACGATGCATGAATATCGTTCCCTCCGAAGCGATTTCCGGCCGCAGTGCACACGGTCCGGAGCCTGCGAGAAGGGTATGGAGCCGCGCGCCGATTACGAACGGGCGGAGCGGATTTCCCGACAAGTCACAACGGGCCGCGCGGGTGACTTGTGGAGTTGAACGATACCGTTTGACACAGTTACCAAGAGGATGCGGCGGCGCCCTGTGAATAGTACAGCGCGAAAGTGAAACACGTTCCGGGCCTTGGGATCCCACTAGCGTCGAGGGTGCGGGACGGAAGCATCTCCGTACCGGACCGCATCCGCAGCAGTTTCTCGTGGAGGGGACCACGCAATGACAGATATCGTCGATCAACCCACTCGCCGGCAGGCCGCGGGTGATGCCCTCACCCACCGGGTCACGGTGTACGTCGGCACACCGGGCACCGCCGCCGAACTCGTCATGGAGTATGCGGCAACCCGGGTCGAGGCCTACGAATACATAGTCACCGCCGTGCATTCCGGCATGCTCGTCACCGTGGACGGCAAGGTGCGGCCGGGCCTGCGCCGGCTACCGAGCCCCCGGCAGCGCTTCTGAGGCACGGTGCTCGGGCCGCCTCACTTGCCCGGCGGGAGGTCGAGGGCGGCGGCGATGCTGCGCCACGCGGGCTCCAGCTGCACCGCGAAGTCCAGCCAGGAGTGGATGCCGGTGGGCAGGTAGAGCGCGGTGACCGGAATGTGTAACTCGTTCAGCCGTTGGGCGAATCGCACCGTGCAGTAGTGCGCGCCGGCTTCCAGGCTGACCCCGCCGCCCGCGACGCCCATGGCTTCGACGGCGTCGCGGGCGGTGAGGGCCTCGGCGATGTTGAGCACCCCGGGCACGCCGGTGGCGGCCGAGATGTGCACGGCGGTGCCGCGCAGGCCCTCCGCGTTCACCATGGAGTCGTGCGCCCGCCATTCCGGCGAACCCCAGGGGCCCCAGAGGTTTTCGACGTTGCCGCCGCGCGAGCCGACGGTCATGGTGGTCACCGCGCGGCCGGGGGCGTCGGTGGTGGAGTAGCAGCCGCTGATCCCCGCGACCGCGCGATAGTGGCCGGGGTGGCGGTGCGCGAGCATCATGGCGGCCTGGGCGCCCATGGACACCCCGCCGATCGCGCGCCGCCCGTCACCGCCGAGGTACGGCTCGACCACCGCGGGCAGTTCCTCGGTCAGGAAGGTTTCCCACCGGTTCCAGCCGAGCACGCCGTCCGGGCGCAGCCAGTCGCTGTACATGCTGCCCGCGCCGCCCGCGGGCAGCACCACGTTGATCGCCTTGTCCGCGAAGAACTCCGCGGCCCGCCCCTTGGTCAGCCAGTCCGACACCAGCTTCCCGTCGACCCCGTCCAGCAGGTACAACGTGGGTTTGGGTCCCGTGCCGGCCCCGTGCAGGACGTCGACCGCCATGACCCGCGTCATGGACTCGGACTCGATCCACACCCGTTCCCACCCCGGGCTGTGCACTTCGACCCGAATAGGCTCCCCCCGCACGGCTATTCGCACCTCCTCCGCCCCCGAACGGTCCGCCGGCGCACCCGCCACAGCCGCCAGCACCACGGCCAAGCCCACCGCCACCCGTCGAATCATGCGGCCAAACTAGGCCCTTGCTACCCGCCAGTACTTCACATTCCCCATTCCCTGGACCCTTGACCTACCGAACCCCCATCCCCCTGTTCTCCATCACAACGATTCCCTGACCTAGGCAAACCACTCCGATCGCGGGGTGGCGCGTCGCCTGCCGAAACGGCAAGGGCGCTCCCGGTCAATACCGGGAGCGCCCTTGGGGTTCCGAGACCTACAGCAGGTAGGTCACTACAGCATGCAGCTCACGCAGCCCTCGACCTCGGTGCCTTCCAGCGCCATCTGGCGGATGCGGATGTAGTACAGGGTCTTGATCCCCTTGCGCCAGGCGTAGATCTGGGCGCGGTTCACGTCGCGGGTCGTGGCGCTGTCCTTGAAGAACAGGGTCAGGGACAGGCCCTGGTCCACGTGCTGGGTCGCGGCGGCGTAGGTGTCGATCACCTTCTCGTAGCCGATGTCGTAGGCGTCCTGGAAGTAGTCGAGATTGTCGTTCGTCAGGTAGGGGGCCGGGTAGTAGACGCGGCCGATCTTGCCTTCCTTGCGGATCTCGATCTTCGAGGCGATCGGGTGGATCGAGCTCGTGGAGTGGTTGATGTACGAGATCGAACCGGTCGGCGGGACCGCCTGCAGGTTCTGGTTGTAGATGCCGTGCTCCATGACCGACGCCTTGAGCTCGCGCCAATCGTCCTGGGTCGGGATGTGCACGTTCGCGTCGGCGAAGATCTCGCGCACCCGCTCGGTCTGCGGCACCCACTCCTGCTCGGTGTACTTGTCGAAGTACTCGCCCGAGGCGTACTTGGACTCGGGGAACCCGCCGAAGTACTGCCCGCGCTCCTTGGCGATCAGGTTCGAGGCCCGGACCGCGTGGTACGCGATCGTGTAGAAGTAGATGTTCGTGAAATCGATGCCCTCGTCGGAGCCGTAGTGCACGCGCTCACGAGCCAGGTAGCCGTGCAGGTTCATCTGCCCCAGGCCGATGGCGTGGGACTCGTTGTTGCCCTGCTCGATCGAGGGCACCGAGTGGATGTGCGTCTGATCCGACACCGCGGTGAGCGCGCGAATCGAGGTCTCGACCGTCTTGGCCAGATCCACCGAATCCATGGTCTTGGCGATGTTCAGCGAACCCAGGTTGCACGAGATGTCCTTGCCCACATGGGAGTAGGACAGATCGTCGTTGTACAGCGACGGCGTGGAGACCTGCAGGATCTCCGAGCACAGGTTCGAGTGGGTGATCTTGCCCTTGATGGGGTTCGCCCGGTTCACGGTGTCCTCGTACATGATGTACGGGTAGCCGGACTCGAACTGCAGCTCGGCGATGGTCTGGAAGAACTCGCGAGCCTTGATCTTGGACTTGCGAATTCGCTTGTCGTCGACCATCTCGTAGTACTTCTCGGTCACGTTGATGTCCGCGAACGGCACGCCGTAGATGCGCTCCACGTCGTACGGCGAGAACAGGTACATGTCCTCGTTCTTCTTGGCCAGCTCGAACGTGATGTCCGGGATGACGACGCCGAGGGACAGCGTCTTGATGCGGATCTTCTCGTCCGCGTTCTCGCGCTTGGTGTCCAGGAACCGGTAGATGTCCGGGTGGTGGGCCTGCAGGTACACCGCGCCCGCACCCTGGCGCGCGCCCAGCTGGTTCGCGTAGGAGAACGAGTCCTCGAGCAGCTTCATGATCGGGATGACGCCCGAGGACTGGTTCTCGATCTTCTTGATCGGCGCGCCGGTCTCGCGAATGTTGCTCAGCAGCAACGCCACACCGCCGCCGCGCTTGGACAGCTGCAGCGCGGAGTTGATGGAGCGCCCGATGGACTCCATGTTGTCCTCGATGCGCAGCAGGAAGCACGACACCGGCTCGCCGCGCTGCTTCTTGCCCGAGTTCAGGAAGGTCGGGGTGGCCGGCTGGAAGCGGCCCTCCATGATCTCCTCGACCAGCTCCGAGGCCAGGGTCTCGTTACCGGCGGCCAGGGTCATGGCGACCATGCACACGCGGTCTTCGAAACGCTCCAGGTAGCGCTTACCGTCGAAGGTCTTGAGGGTGTACGAGGTGTAGTACTTGAACGCGCCGAGGAACGTCGGGAACCGGAACTTCTTGGCGTACGCCTGCTTGAACAGCTTCTTGGTGAAGTCGAAGCTGTACTGGTCGAGCACCTCGGTCTCGTAATAGTTTTCCTTGACCAGGTAGTCCAGCTTCTCCCGCAGATTGTGGAAGAAGACGGTGTTCTGGTTCACATGCTGCAGGAAGTACTGGTGCGCGGCCTCGCGATCCTTGTCGAACTGGATCTCACCGTTGGGGCCGTACAGGTTCAGCATGGCGTTGAGCGCGTGGTAGTCCATCCCGTCGGTGGACTCGCCGCTGACGGGGCGCTCTACGCGGGCAGTCTTTCCGACCGGTGCGGTTGTCGTTGCCAAAACAATCCCAATCCCTCTCGGACGCGCTCGACGTCCTCGGCTGTTCCCATGAGTTCGAAGCGATACAAATACTCGACTCCGCACTTGCGCGAAATGACTTCGCCCGCATAGCAGTACGTATCGCCGAAGTTCGTGTTGCCGGCCGCGATGACGCCGCGCAGCAGGGCGCGGTTGTGCGGATCGTTGAGGAACTTGGCCACCTGCCGCGGCACGAATTCCTTCTCCGATCGTTCACCACCCAGCACGTGCTTACCGCCCCCGTAGGTGGGGACGATGAGCACGTAGGGTTCGTCGACTCGCAGACTGTCGGCGGTATGAAGCGGTATGCGGACCGCGGGCACGCCCAGCCGCTCGACGAAGCGGTGCGTGTTCTCCGAAGCGCTGGAGAAGTAGACCAGATTCGGTGTCCGCGTGGACAACTCGGTCATTTTCGACTCCTTCCGCCTTCGGGATACCCGCTGACTCTCGATCAGCGGGTGCTGTCCGCTAGGCGACGGCGACGGCCTCGGCGAGCGCCTTGATGCGATCGGGACGGAACCCGGACCAGTGATCCTCACCGGCGACCACGACGGGAGCCTGCAGGTAGCCCAGCGCCATCACGTAGTCGCGGGCCTCCGGGTTCTCCGAGATATCGATGACGTCATATGCGACGCCGGCCTTGTCGAGGGCGCGGTACGTGGCATTGCACTGGACACAAGCGGGCTTGGTGTAAACGGTGATGGTCATTGGTATCTCCCCTTCTCCTTGCCTTCGATCCGTATGCAGTGCACGGCTGAAACAAGAACCATGTAGTAAGTGCGCAAACCCCTGGATGCGAGACCGAAGTCCCTGGTCGCGCGGCTCCCTTCGAGGGTCTCGCCGCGTGCCCTTCCAGCTCCCAAGACACTACACCTAGTGGCCGACAGATACACACGACACGACATGTTGCGACTAACAAAGATGGGATTCGGATCGGTGAAGTGCCAGCACGCTCGATTCGCCACCCGGAGCAACTGAGGCGCAGGTCACAGTTTCGAGATTGAGCACATTCTCAGCAAACACATCGTTCCCGCTGATCAACACCCTTCACGCGAGTCACACGCGCACCTGCCGAGCGAGTTCCAACGGGTTCGAGAGTGCACCGACGCGCTTCCGACATCCCTGTCCGCCGCGGCGTGTCGTGCGCGACGGGGTGCCGCCGCCGGTGTGTCGGTGTCAGCACATCGCGGTAGCCGGTGGGCGAACGCGCCCCTCGATCATGCGACCTCACCGGGCGATTCGACGAATCGCGCAGGTAGTCCGGCCGCCGTCCGTCGCGGGTCGCGGCGAAACCGTCTCGGCCGCCGCCGGTCCCGGATGACGCGCATTCTCGGGGGCGGCGGAGCCCGACCGGACACCCATGTGTAGCTAGGAGATTGCTTCATGCGGAGAAGCTAGCGCAACGACTCCGAAAACGGGCGATGCCACGACCGAAAGATCGTGGCATCGTGCCGGATTCAGCGGTGCGTCCGCCAATTACTGGATAGTTGCAGTCACATTCGCGGCCGCGGCGACCGAGCGCACGGTGGCGGCGAGCTGGGTGAGCGCCTCGGCATCCTCGGCCGGATGCGTCTCACCGAAGCGCTGGCCGATGCCGCCGAAGTTCAGCGACGCGTCCTCGAGCACGGCCGCACCGGCGACGCCGAGCGACTTCACCGCGTCCGCGTGCGACCACTTGGCGGCGTTGGCACTGATGGACGCGCTGATCACGCCGACCGGAAGGCCCTTGATCGCGCCCGCGCCGTACGGGCGCGAGGCCCAGTCGATGGCGTTCTTGAGCACCGCGGGCAGCGTGCCGTTGTATTCGGGGGTGAGCACGAGCAGACCGTCGGAGGCGGCGACGGCCTCGCGCAGCGCCGCGGCGGCGGCCGGAACCTGACCTTCTACATCGAGATCCTCGTTGTAGAAAGGAATATCGGCCAGGCCGTCGTACAGCACGACCTCGACACCCTCGGGCGCGGCCTGCACGGCGGCCTCGGCGATGCGGCGGTTGATCGAGGCGGCGCGAAGGCTGCCGACCAGAGCGAGAAGACGGGTCTGCGACATGGTGACTACTCCTACGATGCTGATCCAGTGGCGGGATTCTGAAGACAGTAACCGGACCATGGTCCGATTACATTCCCGGGGGTGGCTATCGCGTGCCGTGACCCGCGCCACAGCCAACAATGGCCGCCGCACCCCCGCTCGAGCACCGCTTTCACTCGAGCAGAATCCAATGGCGAGCCCGCGCGGGCCACGCCGAGCCGCGGCGGCGGGAGCGCCGGACTGTGCGCTAGACTGGAAACGGACCATGGTCCGATTGCAGATACCGACAAAGGGGTCGAAGCCGTGACTTGGGACATTCCGCTGGTGCTGCCGCTCGCGGACGGCGAACCCGTCGAGCGCGCCGACGCCGCGCGCAATCGCCGACTCCTGCTGGACGCCGCGGCCGAACTCGTCCAATTGCACGGCGCGGACGCGCTCACGATGGACGCGCTCGCCAAACACGCCGGCGTCGGCAAAGGCACGGTCTTCCGCCGCTTCGGCAATCGCGCCGGGCTGATGTACGCCCTGCTCGACGAGTCGGATCGAAAGCTGCAGGCCGCCTACATGTTCGGCCCGCCCCCGCTGGGCCCGGGCGCACCGCCGCTGGACCGGCTGATCGCCTACGGCCGGGCGCGGCTGTCGTTCACCGAGATCGAGGGCGACGTGCTGCGCGCCGCCACCGACCAGCCCCGCAAGTTCGAGGGCGCGCCCTACGCGGTCACCAAGACCCACGTCTCGATGCTGTTGCGCCAGGCCGGAACACACGGGGAGATCTCGCTGCTGGCCGACAGCCTGCTCGCCCCGCTGGACGCCACGCTCGTCCTGCATCAGATGCGGGTGCTCGGATTCACCCGCGAGCAGGTCGGCGACAACTGGGAGGCGCTCGTCCGGCGCGTCGTTCCGGACGCCGCGCAGTAGAGTGAGCGGCATGGGGAACCTGCGCGAAGAGATCATTGCCGAGCTGGGCGTGCTGCCCGTTATCGAGCCCAAAACCGAAGTGCGGCGGCGCATCGACTTCCTCAAGGACTACCTGCGCGCCACGCCCGCGAAGGGTTTCGTGCTGGGCATCAGCGGCGGCCAGGATTCCTCGCTGACCGGCAAGCTCTGCCAGCTCGCGGTCGAGGAACTGCGCGCCGAGGGCGCCGAGGCCGAGTTCGTGGCCGTGCGGCTGCCGTACGGCGTGCAGGCCGACGAGCACGACGCGCAGATCGCGCTGGAGTTCATCGCGCCCGATCGCTCGGTGTCGGTGAACGTCAAGCCCAGCGCCGACGCCGCGGGCGCCGAAGTGGCGGCCGGCGTGGCCGAGCTGCTGGGCGGCGAGACCCGCCTGCGCGACTTCGTGCGCGGCAACATCAAGGCCCGCGAGCGCATGGTGCTGCAGTACGCGATCGCCGGCCAGCTGAACCTGCTGGTGGTCGGCACCGATCACGCGGCCGAGGCGGTCACCGGCTTCTTCACCAAGTTCGGCGACGGCGGCGTGGACATCACGCCCCTCACCGGCCTCACCAAGCGCCAGGGCGCGGCGCTGCTGCAGGAGCTGGGCGCCCCGCCCAGCGTGTGGCAGAAGGTCCCCACCGCCGATCTCGAGGACGACCGCCCGGCCCTGCCGGACGAGGAGGCCCTCGGCCTGAAGTACGCCCAGATCGACGACTACCTCGAGGGCAAGCCCGTCAGCGACGAGGTGGCCGCCCGCGTGGAGTCGATCTTCCGGAACACCCGCCACAAGCGGACCGTCCCGGTCACCCCGCACGACACCTGGTGGAAGTAACCGCCACTCGGGTCTCGCGCCCGCCGCACCTCGGGTGCGGCGGGCGCTGTCGTAGTACGGAAAAGCCGTCGTGCCTTCAGGTTCGGCGAGCGCCACGCTCCTGCCTTCGCGACATGGGCGCGCCCGAACGAATCTGCGTCAGGGCCGCACCAAGCCCTGTCCACGAGACCGGGGGCGATGGGAAAGCCTGCGGCAGGAATCAGATTCGGAGGGGATCGAGTCCGGGGGCGACCGTCTGGTATTCGACGGTCGTGACCTGCTGACAGTGCAGGGATTTGAGAGATACGCCGTTCATGAGCGCTGAGACGGCGAAGGCGACCACAACGGCGCCGAGGAGTAGAGCGGGTACGAGTCGCGCCATGGCGCCACCTCCCGAATAGGCGGACCGGACAGTCCCATTATCGGCGTGGCGAACGTTCCGTTACCGATTCAATATCTGGTCGATCGACCAGATATTGCTGGTCAAGCGTTTGCATCCGATGGCGCGACGCCGCTCAGCGAGGTGTTCGGCTACCTCGCGACGGGGGCCACGCGCGGTGGCGAAATACGAACCTCAGCCGAACCGTGATCGAACCCCGCCGCGAGGTCCCGAATCGCTTACGAGACGACCGCGACGACTCTCCGGCGATGACGCGAGCGCGGCGGGCCCTCGGACGAGCGCGCCACAACTCCGAAGCCCTGACGCTCCGGCCCGCTACGGCCGGTTCAGCCGCCCGCGAAGGGCGGCAGGACGTCCACGCGCGGCGTCAGCGCGGCACTCGCGTCGCGCGTCAGCTCGTCGCCGATCAGGTAGGCGCACACCGCCAGCATGGGGTCCAGCTTCGGGCCGTACGCGGTGGTCAGGGTCGTGCGCAGGTCGGCGACGGTCGAACCGGCGGGCAGGTCCAGCAGCTCGCCGGGCTTGCCGATCACGTCGGCGATCGCCGCGAAGTAGCGCACCTCAACCACCGATTGCTCCCATCGTTCGTTCGGGCGGGACGAAACCGGCGGCATCGATGCCGTGCCCGGCGGACTTGTTCCACATGGCCCCGCGCCACAGATCGGCGATCTCGGCATCGCCGGCGTGCGCGCGCAGGGCCGCGCGCACATCGTATTCCTGATCGCTGAACAGGCAGGAGCGGATGCGGCCGTCGGCGGTGAGCCGGGTCCGGTCGCAGTCACCGCAGAAGCTGCGGGTCACCGAGGCGATGATGCCGACGGTCGCGGGACCGGCGTCGACCTGCCACTGCTCGGCGGGCGCGGAGGGATCGTCGCGCCCGATCGGGGTGAGGGTGAACCGCTCCCCGAGCACCTCGAGCAATTCGGCGGCGGTGATCATGTTCGCCCGGGCCCACTCGTGATCGGCGTCCAGCGGCATCTCTTCGATGAAGCGCAGTTCGGCGCCCTCGGCGATGCACCAGGCCAGCAGATCGGCTGCGCCGCTCAGGGTTTGGCGCATGAGCACGGCGTTGACCTTGACCGGCGCGAGCCCCGCCGCGCGCGCGGCGCGAATTCCGGCCAGGACCGAATCCAGCCGATCCCGCCGGGTCAGGCGCGCGAAGCCCTCGCGATCGACGGTGTCGAGGGAGATGTTGATCCGATTCAGCCCGGCCTCGACGAGTTTGCGGGCGCGATGTTCGAGCCCGACCCCGTTGGAGGTCATGGACAGTGGCGTATCCGGCAGCTCGGCCCGGCACCCCGCGATGATCTGCTCGAGGTCGCGGCGCATGAGCGGTTCGCCGCCGGTGAAGCGCACCTCGTGCACGCCGAGTTCGCGCACCGCGAGTACCACCAGGCGCACCAGTTCGGCGGTGGAGAGCAGTTCGTCCGCCGGAATCGCGGGCAGGCCCTCCTCGGGCATGCAGTACGTACAGCGCAGCGAACACTTCTCGGTGATGGAAACCCGCAGATCACGCGCGGTACGGCCGAAACGGTCGACGAGATACGGGGTATCCGGGCGGCCGTCGACACTGGGCTGCCCGGCTCGTATGGCGGGCATGCCCATCGCGACCACGGTCATTCGACCATTATGTCGCTACCGATACCGCCCGGCGCCGTTCGAGCGCCGGGGATTGGTCACAGTGTCGCGCGGAAAGGGCGCAAATCAGCCGCGTATAGGCTCAGCCGCATGAGTTCCCGGCACGCCACGGTCCCGGCCCGCTCCGTCGAAGACCATCGGCAACGCATCGTAAATTTGTTCGCACCGCTCGCCGACCGCGGCGGTGAGGCGGTTCCGATGGCCCGCGCGCTGGGCCGGCGACTCACGACCGACGTGTTCTCCCCCCTGGATCTGCCGGTCTTCCGCAACTCGGCGATGGACGGCTACGCGGTGCGGGCGGACTCGATCGCGACCGTGCCCGTGACCCTGCCGCTCGCGGGCGTGGTGGCGGCCGGAAACACCGGCGCGCCAACGTTGCCCGAGGGCGCGGCGCTGAAAGTGATGACCGGCGCGCCCATTCCGGTCGGCGCGGACTGCGTGGTGCCGGTCGAGCACACCGCCGGGACGGACGGCACGGTCACCATCGAGAAGAGCCGCTCCGCGGGGGATTTCATCCGCGAGGCCGGAACCGATGTGCGCACCGGGCAATTGCTGGTGGCTGCGGGCACGGTGCTCAAGCCCCGGCACATCGCCGCGCTGGCCGCGGTGGGACTGGTCGACCTGCCGGTGTGGCGGCGGGTGCGGGCGGCGATCATCACCACCGGTGACGAACTCGTGCAGGCCGGACTGAGCCTGCTGCCCGGGCAGATCTACAACTCCAACGGCATCGCGCTGGCGGCGGCGCTGGCGGACAACGGGGCCGAGGTGGTGTCGCTCGCGCACGCCACCGACGATCCGCGCGAGTTCACCCGGCGGCTCGGCGAGGCGACCGCGACCGCGGACGTCGTGTTCACCTCCGGCGGGGTCTCCATGGGGGACTTCGAGGTGGTGAAGGACGTGCTCGCCCCGCTGGGCGGCGAATTCGGTTCCGTGGCAATCCAGCCCGGCGGGCCGCAGGGCCTGACCGTGGTGGACGGGGTGCCCGTGCTGAGCTTCCCGGGCAACCCCGTGAGCACCATGGTGTCGTTCGAGGTCTTCGCCCGGCCGCTGCTGCGGGAGCTGGCCGGACTGCCCGCGATCCCCGGTGTCGAACTGCCCCTGCGGGATTCGGTGCGCTCTCCCGCCGGCAAGCGGCAGTTCCTGCGCGGGCTGCGCACCGGGGACGGCGTGCGATTGGTGGCGGGCCCCGGATCCCATCTGATCGCCACCATGGCCCAGGCCGATGTGCTCATCGAGATTCCGGGCGACGTCACCGACGTGCCCGCCGGAACACCCGTCACCACCTGGGAGCTGTAGCCGTGACCACCGAGGACGCCACCGCCGCCGAACTGCGCGGGATCGCCGACGACTGGGCGGCGGCCATCGTCGCCAACGACGCGGAACTGATCTCGGTCTTCATGGCCGAGGAATGGGTGATCGTCTCGGAGACGGGCGTGTCCACCAAACGCGAGTTCCTCGACGAGATCCTGTCCGGCCGGCTCACCCATTCGGCCATGGACCGGGTCGGCGAGCCGCACATCCGGGTGTACGGCGACACCGCGATCGTCACCGCCCGCGTCACCAATACCGCGCACTACGAGGGCAGGCGCTTCGACGCCGACGAGTGGACCACCGACGTCTTCCGCCGCCGCGACGACTGCTGGTTCTGCGTCCACAGCCACATCACCCCGGTCCGCCCGGCCTGACGTCCCGCCCCGGCGAGCCCGGGGTGCCGGTGCGCCCTACGCGATGTGCCCGGCGAGTATCCACCGCGACCGACTGTGCAGACCCCGGTGCTGCGGCGCGGACTTCGGCGCCGACGGCATTCGCACTCACCATCTCGATCCGCCCGCGGTGAGGCCGAACACCGGGCCGCCCCGTGCGACCCGGGCACGGGGCAGTGCCTACGCTTGCGGGTATGAGTGAGTTGTCGCATGTCGACCAGGAAGGTCGCGCGCGCATGGTCGATGTGAGCGCGAAGGCCGACACCGCCCGTGTCGCGGTCGCGGCCGGCGAGCTGCACACCACCGCGGCGGTCGTCGCGCTGGTCCGCGCGGACGACATGCCCAAGGCCGACGTGCTGACCACCGCGCGCCTGGCCGGGATCAACGGGGCCAAGAAGACCTCCGAGCTGATCCCGCTGTGCCATCAGCTGGCGCTGTCGTCGGTGAACGTCAGCTTCGGATTCACCGCGGACACCATCACCATCGAGGCCGTGGCCAAGACCAAGGGCCCGACCGGCGTGGAGATGGAAGCGCTCACCGCGGTCGCGGTCGCCGGGCTCACCCTGCACGACATGATCAAGGCGGTGGATCCGGCCGCGACCCTCAACGGGGTGCGGCTGCTCACCAAAGACGGTGGCAAGCGCGGACATTGGGAACGGTCCGCGGCGACGTCCGGCGCGCCGGGCAGCGACGTCGCGCCGCTGTCCGACGCGAACACCCCGCCGCACGACGCCGGGGCGGACTCGGGCGGCACGCGAGACTCGGAAGCGCCTGCCGGGCGGGCGGACGAGCACGCGCGGCGGCACGGCGATGTTTCCGGTGCCCGAACTGGCCCGAAAAGCGCCGTGGCGCAGGCTGATTCCGGCACGGCGCCGCTGGACGAGTCGGGCTTCGGCGCGGGACGTCCGGCCGTGGTGCTGGTCGCTTCCACCGGCACGGCGGCCGGTACGCGCGTGGACACCACCGGCCCGGTGCTCGCCGAATGGCTGGGCGGACTGGGTTTCTCGGTGCGCGGCCCCCTGGTCTACGCCGACGCCGACATCGCTGTCGGGCTGGCCGAGGCGCTGTCGGGCGAACCGGCGCTGGTGATCAGCACCGGCGGCACCGGCGCCTCCCCCACCGACGGCACCCCGGAAGCCACACTGGCCGTGCTGAATCGGGAGCTGCCGGGCGTGGCGGAGTCGATCCGGCAGCGCGGCACCGCGAAATTCCCGCTCGCGGCCCTGAGCCGGGGCGTCGCGGGCCTGGCCGGGAACACCGTGGTGGTCAATCTGCCCGGCTCACCGGGCGGGGTGAAGGACGGCATCGCGGTACTGGAACCGCTGCTCGATCATCTGCTGGCCCAGGTGGCCGGAGGAGGCAGTCATGAGTGAGGGTCACGCGCTGCTCGCGCGCATCAGCGATCAGCCGCTGAATCCGGACGAGGTGGAGAAGTCGGTGACCGGCCCCGAACACGGGGCGGTCGTGGTGTTCACCGGCAAGGTTCGCAATCATGATGGCGGACAGGCGGTTTCGGCGCTGGAGTACTCCGCCCACCCCGACGCCGAGAAGTTCCTGGCCCGGGTCTGCGCCGAGGTGGCGGCCGAGTCGGGCCTGCCCGTGGCCGCGCTGCACCGGATCGGCGCGCTCACCATCGGCGATATCGCGATCGCCGTGGCGGTCGCGGCCCCGCATCGCCGCGAGGCGTTCACCGTCTGCGCCGATCTGGTGGATCGCATCAAACACGAAGTGCCCATCTGGAAGCGGCAACTGTTCGCCGACGGCATGTCCGAATGGGTCAACGCCTGCGGGTAGGGCTGCTCTCGGAACGCACGGACCCGGCGGCAGAAGACAGCCGAGGCCGCGGGTTCCGGCGGCGCCGAGGTGAGAGCGCACGGCGCGGGAACCCGCGGCCTCGTCCCCGATGAGGAGGCGGGGCTTCAGGCGGCGACCGGGTCCGGCGGCACCGGGTCCACCGGCTCCGGATCGGTTGTGCCGCGGGCTATCTCACCCAATTTGGTGTGATTGAAGAGCAGGTTCAGACCGAACACGGTGACGGCCGCGAGGGTGATGCCGCTGTTGAGCAGAATCTCCGCCGCGCTCGGGAACCGGTCGAACATGCCCTTGGTCAGGACCGGCACCAGCCCGACGCCGACGGCGACCGCGACGATCCCGAGGTTCACCCGATCGGTGAGATCGGCCCTGCGCAGGATGCCGATGCCGATGACCGCGATCGTGGCGAAGAGCATCAAACCCACCCCGCCCACCACGGGTTTCGGCACCGCCGCCACGACCGCGCCGATGCGCGGAACCGCCCCGAGCAGCACCAGGATCGCACCGCTGACCGCCGTCACGTAGCGGCTGTACACGCGGGTGCCCGCGACCGCGCCGACGTTCTGGTTGAAGACGGTGTCGATGAAGGAGTTGAACACGCCCGCCAGGATCGCGGAGAGCCCGTCACCGACCAGGCCGCGCGCGATATCCGCGTGCCGCAGGGGTTTTCCGGTGATCTCGCCGATCGCCAGCATGCTCGCGGTGGACTCGGCGAAGACCACGGCCACCACGATGCTCATGGCCACCACGGCGGTGAGCGGGAACTCCGGCGCACCGAAATAGAACGGGTGCGGGACGCCGAGCCACGCCGCGTCCGAGACGCCGTCGAGCCGGACGAGTCCCATCGGAACGGCGATCAGTACACCGGCCACCAGCGCGATGAGCACCCCGAGCTGCGACCACACCCCGCGCCCGAGCGTGGTGCACGCGAGTGCGATGAGCAGCACCACCGCGGCCAGGGCGATGTTCGACGGCGCGCCGTAGGTCGCCGACTTCGGATCACTGCCGACGATCAGCCCGCCCGCGACGCCGATGAGCGAGATCCCGACGACGGTGAGCACCGTGCCGCTGACCAGCGGCGGGAAGAACCGCACCACCTTGGCGAACGGCCAGGCCAGGGCTACGCCGAGCACGCCGCCGACGAGCATGGAGCCGTACACCGCCGGGAGTCCGTATTCCTTGGCGATGAGGATCATCGGGCTCATGGCGACGAAGGTCGCGCCGGTGACGATCGGCAGCCGTGCGCCCGCGAAACGACCGAGCCCGAGACTCTGCACCAGCGTGATGATGCCCGCGACCAGTAGATCCGCGCTGATCAGCATGGCGATCGTGGACTTGTCCAGGCCGACGGCGGCGCCGAACACCAGCGGGACCGTGACGCAGCCGGTGTACATGATCAGCACGTGCTGGATGCCGAAGGCCAGCAGCCGATGCCAGGGCAACCGGGTGTCGACGGGGTGGGGCGCGGTCATGGTGCCTCCTTGCGGCGCGTCGGTTCCGGTCAGGCTAGGCAGCGGCGACGGAACGGCGGTTTGTCGAAAAGCACTGATACCGGGCCCCGGCGGACGCGGCGTTTTGTGCTCGGAACCAGCGTGTGCGGCGGCGGGGATGGGCCACAGTGGGGCAAGGTGATCATCGACCACGGGAGGCGACCATGTCCGAACTGTCCGGCAAGATCGTGCTCGGCCCGCACCAGTACGGCAAGGCCGAGAACCGGGTGGTGCGCATCTACCGCGACACCGCCCGGCATCGCATTCGCGACTTGAACGTATCGTCCTGCCTGCGTGGGGCTTTCGACGACGCGCACACGGTGGGCGATCAGGGCGCGGTGCTGCCGACCGACTCGCAGAAGCAGACCATCTTCACCTACGCCAAGACGCACGGTGACGGCAGCGTCGAGGAGTACGGGCGGGCGCTGGCCCGGCATTTCGTGAACGACGTCGAGCCGGTGGAGTCCGCCCGCATCGAGATCGAAGAGTATGCGTGGCAACGGGTTCCGGTCGACGGGGTGGGCCACGACCACACCTGGACCCGGCTGGGCCCGGAGGTGCGCACCGCCGCGGTGACGGTGAGCGGTACGGGAACCGCGCAGCGGGAGTGGGTGATCGGCGGTTTCAAGGACCTGGTGATCCTGAAGTCGACCGGTTCGGAGTTCACCGGCTTCCTGACCGACGAGTTCACCGTGCTGCAGCCCGCCGCCGACCGGGTGCTCGCCACCTCCCTGACCGCCCGCTGGCGTTTCGCCGCCGACCCGGCCGACTGGGACGCCACCTACGCCGGCATCCGCTCGACGATGATCACCACGTTCGCCACCCGCCACTCGAAAGCCCTGCAGCAGACCCTGTTCGACATGGGCAGCGCGGCCCTCGAGGCCCACCCCTGCCTCGCCGAGATCCGCCTGTCGGCGCCCAACAAACACCACTGGTCCTTCGACATAGCCCGCTTCGGCGCGGAGAACAACGGCGAGGTCTTCTACGCTGACGACCGCCCCTACGGCCTGATCCACGCGAGCGTCCTGCGCGCCGACGCCCCCGACGCGGGCATCGCCTGGGACCCGTACACCGGCCTGGCTTGACCCCGCCCCGAGGAGCGCGGCCGACGGTCGCACGACTCGCCCGGCACCCGGGCACCGGTGCCCGATCGCACCAACCACTGTCCGGCGGACACCACCGGTGAGGTCGTCGACGCGCCCGATCGGACAGCAATTGACATGCGGTGCAAACGCATTCGGCTGGCGGATCGGCGAATGAGGTCCGCAGGTGACCGGCCACCGTGCCCGCACCGGCCGCATGCTTCGCACTCGAGCGCCCCGCCGAGTTGCGGACTTCACTTCTCGGCGAGGGCTGTCCGGCCCGAGAGGGTCCGGACGGCCAGGTAGAGGTCGAGGCGGTCGTCGAGGCGGTTCGGGTCGCGGCCGGTCAGGTCCGCTACGCGGCCGATCCGGTAGCGAACCGTGTTGAGGTGCAGGTGCATTCGGGCGGCGGACTCGCGCCAGGAGCCTTCGCAGGCGAGGAAGACCTCGAGGGTGTCGAGCAGGCCGGCGTTGTTCTTGCGGTCGTAGTCGAGCACGGGGCCGAGCACGCGTTCGGCGAAGCGGCGGCGCAGGCCGCCGGGGACCGCGGTGAAGAGATCGGCGGCCGTGTCGAGGTCGGCCGCGCGGACGGTGATCGGGCGCTCGTCGTCGCGGACGGTGGCGGCGGCCGCCGCGGCGGCCACGGCGCCCGACATCGATTCGCCGGGCTGCCTCGCGCTGACACCAAGGGTCAGCCGAATCCCGTTGAGCGCGGGGGTCAATCGTCCGAGGCGGCGGCGCAGGTCCCGGACGACCTCGTCCTGCCTTCCGGCGCACACACCGACGAGGCGGCCCTCATGGTCGACGCTCGTCGTGATCCCGGGCAGGGCATCGTGCAGTGCGGCGCGGACAATGGCTACCGGTTCGGAGTGATCAGGTGAGCCACCCTGGCCAGCTTCGAACGGGAACGGCGGGACGCCGGGCAGCTGGACCTCGCAGACCAGCGCGACCGTCGACGCGGCGGGTCGATCCGTGTGCGGGGCGGGGAAGCGGTCGGTCAGTTCCCAGTCCAGGTGCAGGCGGTCGGCGGCGCGGCGGCGATAGAGCTCGGCCACGGCGGCCAGATCCGCGGCGACGGGGGCGGGGTCGGGGGTCGAGGGGCGAACCACCAGGTACCAGGCGGTCATTCGGTCGCCGGTGCCGACCTGGAGCACTCGCATCGCCCCGGCGGTGACGGCGGGGAGGCGGGGGGCGCAGAGGGCGGTGGCGACCACGGGGTCGAGTTCGTCGTCGGTCAGGGGCGCGGTGCCGGCGACGACGCGGCCGGTGGCCGTGACGAGCCAGGCCGAGATCCGCTGGGCGGCGGCGACATCCGCGAGGAGCTCACCGACATCGCTGCCGCCCGCCACCGCGGCGAGCAGCCTGCGCTGCTGTTCGGCGTCCGATCGCACGCGCCCCCAGCGGGCCTCGGCGGCCTGCTCCGCCAGATGTTCGACGACCCGGCTGAACGGCACGCTCTGCGGGGAAGCCAGGAGCGGCAGGCCGCGCCGCTCGCACGCGGCCACCACGTCCTCGGGCACGTGCCCGTGCAGCGCGCGGCCCGCGACCACCCCGGCCACGCCCGCCGCGTCGAGCATCGCGATATAGCGGTCCGAGTCGCCCGGCGCGTGCCGCCACACCAGCCCGGTGCACACCAGCGCGCCCGGCGTCACGAACGGCCGCGGATCGGGCATGTCGGTCGTGCACACGCGGGCGACCGGCCGTTCGAGCGCGGCCTCGTCCCCGTGCAGCAGCCGCATGCCCAGCTGCGGCGCGTCGAGAATGTCCCGCACCCGCACGGCGCACCTCCGATTCGGTCGAATGTCCGACACGCTAGGACGCCCGTATTTCCGCCCCGTTTCCGCCATGCTGCGGGCGCCGTACAGCCCCTCGGTAGGGTGGCCGGGTGAGTCGGCGCATCCCTGTCCTGATCGTGGCCGGATTCCTCGGTGCCGGGAAGACCACCCTGCTCAACCGCCTGCTGCGCCGGCGCGACCTGCGAATAGGCGTGGTGGTCAACGACTTCGGCGCGGTGAACATCGACGCCATGCTGGTCGCGGGCCAGGTCGACGCCATGGTCTCGCTGGGCAACGGCTGCGTGTGCTGCGCGGTGGACGTCACCGAACTCGACGACCTGTTCACCAAGCTCTCGCATCCGAAGCAGAAGATCGACGTCATCGTCGTGGAGGCCAGCGGCCTGGCCGAACCGCGCAACCTCATCCGCATGGTGATCAACAGCGAGAACCCGCGCATCCGCTACGGCGGGCTCGTCGAGGTCGTCGACGCCGAGCACTTCGCCGAGTCCCGCGCCCGCCATCCCGAACTCGCCACCCACCTGCGCATGGCCGACCTGGTGGTCCTCAACAAGTCCGATCGCGTCACCCCCGAGGCCCTGCACGCGCTGCGCACCGAGATCACCGACCTGGTCGGCCAGGTGCCCGTCTACGCCACCACTCGCGGCCACCTCGAGCCCGGCCTGCTCTTCGACATCCCCGCCCGCGACGCCCGCGAGCCCCGCGTCGGCGAGCAACTCAGCTTCGACGAACTGCTCTTCGCCGACGACAACGGTGAAACCGACAGCGACGGCCACGATGCGGACGACTGTCACGACGCGGAATCCCATGGCGCCGAGGGCCACTCGTGCACCGGCACCCACTCCCACCCCGGCCACCGCCACCTGCACGACGACTACACCAGCGTCTCGTTCACCTCCGCCACTCCCCTGAACCCCCGCTCCCTCATCGCCTTCCTCGAAGACCCGCCCGCCGGCCTGTTCCGGGCGAAGGGCGTCCTGTCCTTCGCCGTCCCCGAGGACCCCCGAAAGTTCGTCCTGCACATGGTCGGCCGCCACATCACGATCACCCCGACCCCCCGCCCCCGCCACGAACCCCCCACCACCGACCTGGTCCTGATCGGCACGACCCTGAACTCCGCCGACGCGACCTCGCGCCTGGAGTCCACCGTCCACACCGACCCCACCCCCCTGGACGAGAACGCCCTCCTCCCCCTGTGGCGCTACGCCCCCGCCGACCTGGAGTCGGCCGACAGCTGAGCCCCCAACCCGCAGAGCACATTCGGACCCATAGCGAAAGGCCCGGCCGCAACGGTTCAGTCGCGGCCGGGCCTTCTGTACATGCCTCAGGAAACCGGGAGCTCCGGGATCCGGGTCGCGCGGGCGTACACCGTCTCACCCTCGGCCAGGTGCAGGGCCTCGGCGTCGCCGCGGGTCACCTGGGCGGTGAACAGGTCGCCGGTGGCGGCGTTGCGCAGCTCCACGCGGACCTCGAAGCCCAGGTGCACCACGCGCTCCACCGTCGCGCGGGTGACGCCCGCCGACTGCGCGGTGCCCTCGTGCGCGGCCAGGGCCATGCTGGGGTCGCGGCCCACGCGAATGTCGTGCGGGCGGACCAGGTGGCCGTTGAGCTTGGCCACCGCGCCCAGGAACGACATGACGAAATCGTTGGCCGGACGGTCGTACACATCCTCGGGCGTGCCGACCTGTTCGATGCGGCCCTTGTTCATGACCGCGATCCGGTCGGCCACGTCCAGCGCCTCTTCCTGGTCGTGCGTGACCAGCACCGTGGTGACGTGCACTTCCTCGTGCAGGCGGCGCAGCCACTGCCGCAGATCCGCGCGCACCTTGGCGTCCAGCGCGCCGAACGGCTCGTCCAGCAGCAGCACCTGCGGGTCCACCGCGAGCGCGCGGGCCAGGGCCATGCGCTGACGCTGACCGCCGGACAGCTGGGCCGGGTAACGGTGCTGGAAGCCGTCCAGACCGACGATCCCGAGCAGGTCGTCGACCTTCTTCTTGATCTCCGGCTTGGGCCGCTTGCGAATCTTGAGACCGAAGGCCACGTTGTCGCGCACGGTCATGTGCTTGAACGCCGCGTAGTGCTGGAAGACGAACCCGATGTCGCGCTTCTGCGGCGACACCCGGGTCACGTCCTTGCCCGCGATCACCACCACGCCGCTGTCGAGCGATTCCAGGCCGGCGATCGAGCGCAGCAGCGTCGACTTGCCCGAACCGGACGGGCCCAGCAGCGCGGTCAGCTCACCGGAGGGGATCTCCAGGCTGACGTCGTCGAGAGCGGCGAAGGAACCGTAGTTCTTGTTCGCGTTGGTCACGGTGATCATTTGGCAGTGCCCCGCTTGCGTTCGAGGAGGGTCATCAGGAGAAGGACAACGATGGCGATGGCCATGAGCAGGGTCGCCGCGCTATATGCGCCGAATGTGTTGTGGTCGTCGATGTAGCGGCCGTGCACCAGCAGCGTCAGGGTCTGCGACACACCGGGCAGGCCGGTGGACACCATGATGACCGCGCCGAATTCACCGAGCGAACGCGCCACGGTGAGCACCACGCCGTAGGTCAGGCCCCAGCGGATGGCGGGCAGGGTGATGCGCCAGAAGGTCTGCCACCGCGACGCGCCCAGGGTGGCCGCGGCCTGTTCCTGGTCGTCGCCGATCTCGTGCAGCACCGGCTCGACCTCGCGCACCACGAACGGCAGCGTGACGAAGATGGTGGCCAGCACCATGCCCGGCAGACCGAAGATCACCTTGATGCCGTGGTTCTCGATACCGCCGAACCAGCCGTGCACACCCCACAGCAGGATCAGCGACACACCGACCACGACCGGCGACACCGCGAACGGCAGATCGACCAGACCCTGAACCAGGTTGCGGCCGGGGAACTTTCCGCGCACCAGCGCGATGGCGGTGAGCACGCCGAAGATCACGTTCACCGGCACCACGATGGCCACGATGATCAGCGACAGCTGGAACGCCGACTGCGCGGCGGGGGTGGTGATCGAGTCGAAGAACGCGCCGATCCCACGTTCGAAGGTGCGCCACAGGATGATCACCAGCGGCAGCACCAGCAGTACGGCCAGGTAGCTCAGCGCGACCGTGCGCAGCGAGATACGAGCCCAGGGAGCGAGTTTCATCGCGCCTCCTGCTCCTTTCGCGCGGTGCGATCGGCGAAGATGCGCAGCACCAGCAGGGTCAGGAAGGAAATCGCCAGCAGCACAACCGAGACCGCGGCGGCGTTGACCGGCCGGTCGACCTCGATCTGCTGCTGGATGTACTGCGAGGTCATCTGCGTCTCGCCCGGGATGTTGCCGCCGATGAGCACCACCGAGCCGTATTCGCCGATGGCGCGGGCGAAGGCGAGCCCGGTGCCGCTGATGATGGCCGGGGCCAGCGTCGGCAGCAGCACGGTGCGGAAAGTGGTCCAGTTGTCCGCGCCCAGCGACGCGGCCGCCTGCTCCACTTCCTTGTCGACCTCCATGAGCACCGGCTGCACCGAGCGCACCACGAAGGGCAGCGTCACGAAGGCCAGCGCCACGATGATGCCGGGCTGGGTGGCGTTGAGGTGGACGCCGACCGGGCTCTGCGGCCCGTACAGCGAGAGCAGCACGATGCTGGCCACGATGGTGGGCAGCGCGAACGGCAGGTCGATGAGCGCGTTGACGATCCCCTTGCCGGGGAACTCGTCGCGGACCAGCACCCAGGCGATGAGGGTGCCCATGAAGACGTTGATCAGCGCCACGATGATCGAGACGAAGATCGTCACCTTCAGCGAGTCGATCGCCCTGGGGGCGGTGACCGCGTCCCAGAAGCCGGACCAGCCGTCCTCGAAGGAATTGACGGTGAGGGCCGCCAGCGGCAGCAGCACCATGATGCTGAGCCAGAGCACCGCCGTGGCAATGCCGAGCGGACCGACCGAGCCGGTCACCCGGAGCCACGACCGCGGATCACGGCCGCGTTTCGCGGGTTTCTTGGTTAGCGAAACGCCGGGACCGGACACGGTCCCGGCGTTCGTGCTGCTGTCACTCACGGTATCGAGTATCGCTTGTGCTTCAGGTCACTCGACTACTTGGTCGCCTTGTCGTAGATGATGGCGACGCTGCCGGTGCCCTGCGCGAAGAGCTCCTTGTCGACGGTCTTCCAGCCACCCAGGTCGGCGATGGTGTAGAGCTTGGCCGGGGCCGGGAAGTCCTTGGCGAACTCGGCGGCGACCTTCGGGTCGACCGGACGGAAGCCGGCCTCGGCCCAGGCGCGCTGGCCGGCCTCGGTGAACAGGAAGTCCTTGAAGGCGGTGGCCTTGGCGGCGTTCTTGCCGTTCTTGATCACGGCGACCGGGTTCTCGATCTTGAAGGTGATCGGCGGGTTGATGTGCTCGATCGGGTCGCCCTTGCGCTCGGAGAAGATGGCCTCGTTCTCGTAGCTCAGCAGCACGTCACCGGTGCCCTGCAGGAAGGTCTCGGTGGCTTCGCGGCCCGACTTCGGCTGCACCTTCACGTGCTCCGGGGAGACCAGCTTGGACAGGTAGTCCAGACCGGCCTGCGGGTTCTTGCCACCCTCGCTCTTGGCCGCGTACGGGGCCAGCAGGTTCCACTTGGCCGAGCCCGAGGAGAACGGGTTCGGGGTCACGACCTCGACGCCCGGCTTGAGCAGGTCGTCCCAGTCCTTGATGCCCTTGGGGTTGCCCTTGCGAACCACGATGGACACGACCGAGCCGAAGGGAATTCCCTTGTTGGCGTCGGCATTCCAGCTCGCGTCGACCAGACCGGCATCCACCAGGCGGGTGATGTCGGGCTCGACGGAGAAGTTCACGATATCGGCCTCGGCGCCGTCCTTGACCTTGCGGGACTGATCGCCCGAGGCGCCGTAGGACTGCTGGACCTGCACGCCCTTGCCGGCGTCGGTCTTGTTGAAGGCCGGGACCACCTTGTCGTAGCCCGGCTTGGGCACCGCGTAGGCGTAGAGGTTGATGGTGCCGCCGCTGCCGTCGGCCACGCTCTCGTCGGTGGAGTCGCTCGCGCCGCCGCTGCACGCGGTCAGGACGGTGGCGGCGACCGCGGTGAGGGCGACAGCGAGGGAACGGCGCGAGAGCCGCGAGCTGGGGGACATCTGGGTGGACCTTTCCGGGGGCCCATCGTGCGAAAGATGCTCGACGGGAAGAAGATTCGTACTGCCGTAGACCCGTCCCCGGACAAAGGGACGGTGACGCGAAGACCCGGGAGGGTCCGCCGGGATTCGAACACAGGCCACAGAGGTGCGCGCGCCAGTCTACTCAGAGATGTGCGGCGGTGTTCGGTCAGCGATCAACGACAGTGAATGTCCGCGACCACGAGGCAGCCCACAGCGATCAACGCCAATTCATGGCGGACCTGGGGAACAACACTCGACGACACGCGGCAGACTGTAGCAGAGCAACGCGACACGTCGCGACTCACTGTGAACCTGCACACGGGGGAAGATCATGACCAGTCCCGCACGACTCCGCCGGGAATTTCCCGGAATATCCACGCGCGCTTGGGAACACCCGGCCGACCGGACAGCGCTGGTGATGCTGCGCTCGCTGTCGGGCTTCGACCTGGTGCTGCGCACGCTGTCCGGCCTGCTGGCCGAGCGACAGCACCGGCTGCTCTACCTGGCGACCGCGGTCCGGGTGGACGAACGCCAGTTCAAACAGGTGCATCACCTGCGCCAGGACGCCGTCCGCATCCTGGACGCGCGGACCACGCCGGAGATGTTCGTCCTGCAGGACCCGCACGCCAACGCCTTCACCATCGGCATGGACCGGCCGTTCATCGTGCTGACCACCGGCCTGCTGGATCTGCTCGACCCGGAGGAACTGCGCTTCGTGGTCGGGCACGAACTCGGGCACGCGCTGTCCGGGCACGCGGTGTACCGGACCATGCTGATGCACCTCATGCGGCTGGCCTCGAACGTCGGCTGGATGCCGGTGGGCGGCTGGGCATTACGGGCCATCGTGGCCGCGCTCATGGAGTGGAGCCGCAAGTCCGAACTGTCCGGCGATCGCGCCGGACTGCTCGTCGGGCAGGACGTGGAAGCCTCGGTGCGGGTGCACATGAAGCTGGCGGGCGGCTCGCGCGTGGACGAGATGAGCCACGCGGCGTTCCTGGCCCAGGCCGACGACTACGCGCGCTCCGGCGACCTGCGCGACGGCGTGCTCAAACTGCTGAATCTGGAACTGCAGACGCACCCGTTCTCGGTGCTGCGCGCGGCCGAGCTGCGGCGCTGGATCACGAGCGGGGACTACGACCGGATTCTGGACGGGCGCTACCCGCATCGCGATCAGGACAAGACCGCGAAGGTCAGCGATCAGGTGCGCGAGGCCGCGCGGTCGTATCGCGCGAACTTCGATCAGTCGGAGGATCCGCTGATCCGCACCGTGCGCAACCTGGGCCGCGACGCGGCGGCCACGGTCGGCACGGTGGGTCAGGAGGTCGGCGAAACCGTCACCAAGATCGGCAAGCGGTTCAGCGAATGGCGGGACGCTCAGGGGTGAGCTGACCGGGAACGCCGAGGGTGACTATTCGTCGCCCTCGACCACCGGCGGGGTCTCCAGGATGTCGAGAATCCACTCCTCGGTGGCGGTCTCGGCATCGTCGTCGTCGGGGCGGATGCGGTTGCCGAGCCGGACGCCCAGGCCCAGCAGCTGCGCCGCCTTGACCATTTCCAGGGCCTCGTCGGGCCCGCACAGGTGGGTGGCGATCAGGCGCGGCTCATCCTCGAAATCCTCTTCGGACAGCAGCGTCTCGAGTTCCAAGCCTTCATCGGTTGACATGGTGCAGCAGCGTACGCGCAGCATTCGCCCGACAGGGAGGGAAGTCCGATTCGCCCGATGAACAGCCGGCGAAATCAGCGCGTGAAGAACCAGGCCACCACGAGCAGGACGAGCAGCGCGATCAGGGCGAGCTGGACGCGTGAACGCGGCATCAGGCGGCTTCCTTCTTCAAACGACGCGGTGCGGCGGCGGGCGCCGCGGCCTCCTGAACAGCCACGCGATCCCGGCCCAGCACATGCAGCGCAAAACGCAGCACCCGGTCCAGCGCGTAGGCGATGACGAAACAGACCGGCACCACGGTGACGAGCACCACGGCGAACTGGGGGACGAAGGGCAGACCGGCGACCCACAACTCGACGCCGTCCCACCATCCTGCGATCCGATGCACGACATCAGCCTAGGCCGCGGACCCCATGGTGGACGATTCGGGCCGATCGGACAGAAGATGGGGGTATGGAGTCCTTCGACGAACCGGAGTACGACGACAAGCCCCGGCGCGGGGACAACCCCGCCCTCGACGCCGTCACGATCGGCCCGCCCCGGGACGCCGTGGAGCGGCCAGACACCTCGATCACCGACGACTACCTGCCCTCCGCCATCGGCGGGACCTCGCACAAATCCCCGTTCCCGCCGATCGACGACTACGCGTTCCTGTCCGACTGCGAAACCAACTGCCTCATCGCGCGCAACGGTTCGGTCGAGTGGATGTGCGTGCCGCGCCCGGACTCCCCCAGCATCTTCGGGGCCGTACTCGACCGCAGCGCCGGGCACTTCCGGCTCGGGCCGTACGGGCGCAATGTGCCCGCCGCGCGGCGCTATCTGCCCGGCGGGCTGATCGTGGAGACCACGTGGCAGACCGAGACCGGCTGGCTCATCGTGCGCGACGCGCTGGTGCTGGGCCCCTGGCACAACAACACCCAGCGCAGCCGCACCCACCGCCGCACCCCCATGGACTGGGACGCCGAGCACATCCTGCTGCGCACGGTGAAATGCGTGAACGGCGTCGTCGAACTCGAGGTGAGCTGCGAACCCGCCTTCGACTACCACCAGGCTCCGGCCCGGTGGGAGTACAGCGGCGAGGTCTACGAACAGGCCCGGGCCACCTGCAACATCGAGGGCCTGGCCACCCTGACCCTCACCACCGACCTGCGCCTGGGCCTGGAGGGCCGCGAAGCCCGGGTACGCACGCGGATGAAGGAGGGCGACGAGGCGTTCGTGGCGCTGTCCTGGTCCGAGTTGCCGCCCCCGCGCACCTTCGCCGACGCCGCGCAGAAGATGTGGACGACCATCGAATCCTGGCGGCAGTGGATCACCCTGGGCCGGTTCCCGGATCATCCGTGGCGCGGGTACCTGCAGCGCAGCGCGCTCACCCTCAAGGGCCTGACCTACGCGCCGACCGGCGCGCTGCTGGCCGCCGCCACCACGTCGCTGCCGGAAACCCCCGGCGGGGAACGCAATTGGGACTACCGCTACACCTGGGTGCGCGATTCGACGTTCGCGCTGTGGGGCCTGTACACGCTCGGGCTCGATCGCGACGCCGACGACTTCTTCGCCTTCCTGCACGATGTGACCACCGGCGGCAACGGCGAACCGCTGCCGCTGCAGGTGCTCTACGGCATCGGCGGGGAGCGCGAACTCACCGAGGTCGAACTGCCGCACCTGACCGGCTACGACGGCGCGCAGCCGGTGCGGATCGGCAACGGCGCGTACAACCAGGATCAGCACGACATCTGGGGCACGCTGCTGGATTCGGTGTACCTGCACGTGAAGTCGCGCCAGCAGGTCCCGGAAACGTTGTGGCCCATGCTGGAACGGCAGGTGCAGGCCGCGATCAGCAACTGGGACAAGCCCGATCGCGGCATCTGGGAGGTGCGCGGGGAACCGCAGCACTTCACCTCGTCGAAGGTCATGTGCTGGGTGGCGCTCGATCGCGGCGCGAAACTGGCCGAGTGGCACGGGGAATACGACTACGCCAAGAAGTGGCACGACATCGCGGATCAGATCCACCAGGACATCCTCGATCACGGCGTCAACGCCGACGGCGTCTTCACCCAGACCTACGGCGGGGACACCCTGGACGCCTCGCTGCTGCTGGTGCCGCTGCTGCGCTTCCTGCCGCCCACCGACCACCGGGTGCGCGCGACCGTGCTCGCCATCGCGGACGAACTCACCGAGAACGGCCTGGTGCTGCGCTACCGGACCGCCACCACCGACGACGGCTTGCTCGGTGAGGAGGGCTCGTTCACGATCTGCTCGTTCTGGCTCGTCTCGGCCCTGGTGGAGATCGGCGAGCTCGACCGCGCCCGCCAGCTCTGCGAACGCCTGCTCGGCTACGCCAGCCCTTTGAAGCTGTACGCCGAGGAGATCGACACCCGCACCGGCAGGCACCTGGGCAACTTCCCCCAGGCCTTCACCCACCTGGCCCAGATCAACGCCGTCATGCACGTCATCCGCGCCGAGGAGTCACACAACGCCGGCCAGTTCAACCCGGCCCACCCGGGCCGGTGAGATCCGCTCGAAACGACGGAACCGGCCGCATCGCAGCCGGTTCCGTGGTTCGTCGAGCCCGTTGATCAGTACGGCCGCGCGTCGCCCTGGGCGTCGGCGCGCTCCCGGAGGTCGCGCAGGCGGACCAGGGACGACTCGATCTCGGTGAGGCGCTGTTCGCGGCGCTGGCCCGAATGCACGGCGGCGGCCTCCTCGGCGGCGCGCAGCGACGCGTCCACCGACCGCAGCGTCTCGTTGGCGATCTCGGTGAAATGGTCACGGAGACTGCGCTGTACCCCGCGCAGGCGGTAGCGCGACTCCTTGCTCACCTGGAAGATCACGTCGTCCATGAGCCGCGCCACGGCCACCTTCGCCTCGGTCTGACGGCGCTGGCGGCGGGCCTTGCGGTCGTCCCAGAGCGCGTTGACGCCCAGCAGCACGCCCGCGCCCGCGGAGTACCAGTTGACCAGCGACATACCCAGCAGGCTGGTGGCCAGGCCGACCATGAGGATGCCGCCGTAGGAGCCGCGCAGCGCGCTCAAAGCCTGTTGCGTGACACTGGGTTTCGCGCTGTCCAGGGAATCGATGGGCGCGACCGGTTCCAGCACCGCCCCGACCTCGCCCGGATTGTCCAGGCGCAGTTCGGGTGTCGGGATGCCCCGGTCCGGGAACTTCGCCGCCACCTGTTCGGCCAGTTCGACCGAGCGGTAGTGGGCGATGACGAAGTTCTCCTCCACCGCCTCGCAGATCTTCGCGTCCAGCTCGGCCCCGAACTCGGGCCAGCGCCGCGCCGGATCGCGCTGCATGATGTCGGCCTCGGCGTCGCGAATGAGACTGCGCAGGCGATGGCGCAGATCGTGTTCGGTGTCCGCCATCAGCTCACCCGCGCCATCGGCCAGGGTGACCTGCCAGTTGGCCGACCGCTGGCGCAGCTGCTCGGCCTCCTCGCGGGTGCGGCGCAGCTGCTCGGTGATGACGCTGTACCGGCGCGGGTCGCGCAGCGTCTCGGCCTCGGTGCGCAGCGAGAGCGCCAGATGATCGGTGATGAGCCCGATGTCGCGGACCGCGGCCTCCGCGGCCACCACGTCGGCGCGCCCGAGCACGTAGTCGCGCAGATGGTCGAGCAGTTGCGGCACACCGGATTCCAGATCCAGCTGCTGGTCGCCGGTGGCCACGGCCTGCTGGTGCAGGCGCGCCGAGGCCGGCGCCACCGCGAAGGCCAGTTCCGCGGCGTCGAGCAGGCGGCGATCGTGCTGCTGCACCTGCGGCCACTGCGGATACTGGTCGATCTTGTTGAGCACGCAGATCACCGTCGGGCACACCTGCTGAATGCGCTTGAGCTGGTTGATCTGATCCGCGGTGAACGGCTTCACCGCGTCGGCGACGTAGAGCACGGCGTCGGCGACCGCGAGCAGCGACCAGGTGGCCGGGGTCTCCGCGGGCGAACCCGGCGCGTCCAGCACCACGAAGCCCTCGGCCAGCAGCGGGCTCGGCGCGGTGTACTCGGCGCGGATCACGCCCTCGGACAGCGCGTTCAGCGCGTATTCGGCGTCGACAACCTGTCGTTCGGCGCGCCCGCCCGCCGCGACCCGCACCAGCGTCGCGGTGGCCTGTTCACCGTATTCGGCGACCACGGGCACGCTGAGCTGGCCTTCGGTGGCGCTGACGGCGGTCCCGACCAGGCTGTTGACGAGCGTGCTCATCCCGCTCTTGGACTCACCGACCACGACCAGGCGCACGCGCGGATCGGCCAGCCTGGCCCGGGCGACGCCGAGCCGTCCGGCCAGATCGGCCCGTCCCGCGCTGTGCACCGGCTCGAGCAGTTCGTCGAGCAGGCCCAGCAGCGGACCCATCGCATCGGGGTTCTTCACGGCGATTCGATGTTCGGCGTCGCTCACAGCAGCGCGTGGTCGTATGCGCCGTGTACCTCGTAGTGCGATTCGGCGAAGGCTTCGGGCATGAGGTGGGTCGACAACCCGCCATCGTGCAGCAGGTAGGTGGACAGCGGCGCGGTGTCGGCCGCGACGGGTACCAGCCCGTGACCCGAATCCTGTACCTCGGCAACCGGTTTGACCGGCTTGGGCACGTCCGGCACCGGCTTGGGCTGGGTGGTCATCGGGTTCACCGTCGGCACCGTCGGCGCGGGCTGATCCAGCGAGACGCTCGGCTGATGGGTCGGCGCGTCCACGGTGGGCGCGACGGTCGGCACCGTCACGTCCGGGTTGGTCACCACCGGCGGCTTGGTCGGATTGCTGACCGAGGGCTGCTGCGACGGCCCGGTGTCCACGTCGTGCGGACGGGTGGTCGGCGGGGTGGTGTCGTCCTGGCTCGGCACGCTCGGGCGGGTGGTGACCCCGTCGTCCTCGGACGGACCGGGCCTGGTGGTCACCTCCGGCGCGGTGGTCGGCGGTACCAGCGTGACACCCGGCAGCTTGGTGGTGGACGGATCGCTGACCACCGGCGGCTTGGTGATCGTCGGCACCGACGGCGCGGTGGTGAGCACCGGGTCCTTGGTCGGCACGCTGATCGAGGGCACGGTGGAACCGGGAATGTCGGTGACCGGCAACGGTTTCGCGACCACGGTGCCCGCGTCGTCGTGCGATCCGGGCCCGGTCGTGGTCACCGGAGGCCGGCTCTGCTCGAACAGGGTCGGCGCGATCGCGGCGGGCGCGGTCAGCGGCGACTGGGCCGGCATGGTCAGCAGATTCGCGATCGGCTGGGTAGCGGCGTCGGGCTGGATGGTGGTCTGCAGCGGGGTGGTGACCACCGGCTGCGCCACGGCGACCGGGGCGACCGCCGCCGGAGCGACCACGGCGGGCACCACGGGGGCGACGGGCGCGATCTGCGCGGCGGGCGCGACCGGAGCCGGAGCGACGGGTGCGACCGGAGCGGGCGCGAGCGCGGGCGCCGGAGCCGCGGCGCCGGGCAGGCCGAAACCACCGGCGGGCGCGGCGCCCGGGGCGGGCGCGGCACCGCCCGCGGCGCTGGGCGAGACTCCGCCGGGAGCCGAACCCGGCGCACCGGCGGGCGCACCCGGGGCGGCGCCGGCGCCGATCGCGCCGTCCGCCGCTTGCTGACCGACGGCCGCGGGCGCGTCCGCCGCGCGCGCACCCGAGGCCAGGGGCTGCCCGGACTGCTCGAGACCGGGGGCGGGGGCGCCGCCGGGGATGTGCGAAATCCCCTGTCCGAGTTCCTGTCCGAACTGATCGAGCTGATCGCCGACGTTGCCGAAGCCGATGTCGACCTTCAGATCCGACTGGAATCGGATCCCGTCGAGTCCGACGTGCGCGTCCACGCTCCAGTCGGTGCGGATGTAGAGCCCGAGCTGATCGAGGTCGAGTCCCTCGGGAATCGAGGGGTTGCCGAAGTCGCCGCCCAGCTCCGGCGGCCGGTAGCCGCTGCCGAGGCCCGGCATGTGCACGCCGCCGTCGGGTCCGGGCAGGTTCAGTCCGGGCAGCGAGAAGCCCGCGCCCGGTTCCATGCCGGGCAGGGTGAAGCCGTGACCGCCGCCCGGCAGCGAGAGTTCGGTGTCCCCGGCGCCCGCGCCGGGCAGGGCCATCTCGGCGTCGGAATCCACGCCGGGCAGGGTGAAGCCGGCGTTCGGGTTCGTGTTCGAGACCGGCAGGGTGAAGCCCGCGTCCGAATCGGGCAGGCCGAGTCCGCCGAAACCGGCCATGCCCGCGCTGCTCGCCGAGGACTCGCCCATGGACTGCGGGAAGAGCCCGGCGTCGGTGCCCTTGTAGCCGGGCAGGGCCACCGGCGAGACGGCGCCGTAGTCGGCCTGCGGCATGTCCGAGGGGGTGAGGTCGGGGAACGTGAGGGTCGGGCTGGGTACGTCGGGTTGCGGGTCGTTCACCTGCGACCAGCCGACGTTGCGGCTGTCGTGGTTGATCGGGGGCTGTTCGCCGCGGCTGCCCGCCGCGGCCACGAGCGCACCACCGGTGACATACGCGCCTGCCCTCGTCACGCGCGCGACACCGGTGGCAATGCGGTACGCGGTGTCGCCCGAGTACTCGTCGCCGGCCCCGGTTTCGTCGTCGAAGGGCAGCTCACGCGTCATACAGGCTCCGCTCTCGATGATCCGGCGGCCCACCGCGGCGGGCCGCCGTCCTCAAACTCGTTTCACACCCTATTTCCGGATAACCGGTCTGTCACATCCTCCTGGTAGGAGACGTAGTGCCCAGTGGTGCGAGACATAGCTTGTCATCCTGCATATCAGGACGGAAGCCCCTGATTTCCCCTGACTAGCGAACCGGCCGCTTCCCTGTCCAGCTGCTCAGCTCACTCCCGTACCAATCGGCTTGTTTTCTAACTTTTTCCTATCGATCCGGCTACCCCCGCGCCCCAAAGGTGCGCATCGGCCCTGGATACGCGACGTGCCCCGGCGTCCGGAGACGGCGGGGCACGCGGGGGATGCGAGCACCCCTACTTCTTGGGCTTCTCCGAATCGGTGGACAGCGCCGCCACGAAGGCTTCCTGCGGCACCTCGACGCGGCCGATGGTCTTCATGCGCTTCTTGCCCTCCTTCTGCTTCTCGAGCAGCTTGCGCTTACGGCTGATGTCACCGCCGTAGCACTTGGCGAGCACGTCCTTGCGAATCGCGCGAATGTTCTCGCGCGCGATCACCTTCGAGCCGATGGCCGCCTGGATGGGCACCTCGAACTGCTGACGCGGGATGAGCTCGCGCAGCTTGGTGGTCATCTTGTGCCCGTACGCCTGCGCGGCGTCCTTGTGCACGATCGCCGAGAACGCGTCGACGGCCTCACCCTGCAGCAGGATGTCCACCTTCACCAGCTGGGCTTCCTGCTCGCCGGCCTCCTCGTAATCGAGTGAGGCGTAGCCGCGGGTGCGCGACTTCAGCGAGTCGAAGAAGTCGAAGATGATCTCCGCCATGGGCAGGGTGTAGCGCATCTCGACGCGGGTCTCGGACAGGTAGTCCATGCCGAGCAGCTCGCCGCGCTTGGCCTGGCACAGCTCCATGATCGTGCCGATGAATTCGCTGGGCGCGATGATGGTGCACTTGGTGATCGGCTCGAAGATCTGCTTCAGCTTGCCCGGCGGCCAGTCCGAGGGGTTGGTGACGATCTTCTCGCTGTTGTCCTCCTGGATCACCCGGTACACCACGTTGGGTGCGGTCGAGATGAGATCCAGGTCGAACTCGCGCTGCAGGCGCTCGCGGGTGATCTCCATGTGCAGCAGGCCGAGGAAGCCGCAGCGGAAGCCGAAGCCCAGGGCCACCGAGGTTTCCGGGACGTAGGTCAGCGCGGCGTCGTTGAGCTGGAGCTTGTCCAGGGCGTCGCGCAGGTCCGGGTAGTCCGAGCCGTCGACCGGGTACAGGCCGGAGTAGACCATCGGCCGCGGATCCTGGTATCCCGCAAGAGCTTCGGTCGCGCCGTCGCGCGCGATGGTGACGGTGTCGCCGACCTTGGACTGGCGCACGTCCTTCACGCCGGTGATGAGGTAGCCGACCTCGCCGACGCCGAGGCCCCGGGTGGGCTTGGGCTCGGGCGAGACGATGCCGATCTCGAGCAGTTCGTGCTGTGCGCCGGTGGACATCATCTTGATCTTGGTGCGCGGGGTCAGCTTGCCGTCGACCACACGCACGTAGGTGACGACGCCGCGGTAGGTGTCGTACACCGAGTCGAAGATCATGGCGCGGGGCGGGGCGTCCGACTCGCCGACCGGCGCGGGCACCTCGGCGACGACCTTGTTCAGCAGCTCGGCCACGCCGACGCCGGTCTTGCCCGACACACGCAGCACGTCGTCGGGCTCGCAGCCGATGATGTGGGCGATCTCGGAGGCGTAGCGGTCCGGGTCCGCGGCCGGGAGGTCGATCTTGTTCAGGACCGGGATGATGTGCAGGTCCTTGTCCAGGGCCAGGTACAGGTTCGCCAGGGTCTGCGCCTCGATGCCCTGCGCGGCGTCGACCAGCAGGATCGCGCCCTCACAGGCTTCGAGCGCGCGCGAGACCTCGTAGGTGAAGTCGACGTGCCCGGGGGTGTCGATCATGTGCAGGACGAAGTCCTCACCGTCGACCTGCCACGGCAGGCGCACGTTCTGGGCCTTGATGGTGATACCGCGCTCACGCTCGATATCCATGCGGTCCAGGTACTGCGCGCGCATGGCCCGCTCCTCGACCACACCGGTGAGTTGCAGCATGCGATCGGCCAGCGTCGACTTCCCGTGGTCGATGTGGGCGATGATGCAGAAGTTCCTGATCCGGGACGGATCGGTGAACGTCGTATCGGCGAAGCTGCTAATCGGAGTCACTCCTCGGCATGGCGAAACAGCGGCATGTCAACGGACGAGTCTACGGCGTACACGAGAGGCGGTTGACCAGCGGAGCACCCCCGGAACGAACCACGGCTCCGCACAGCCGATTCGGAGCAGATGAGAACCCGGCTCCGCGCCGCTAGGCTGCCCGACATGGCCGGCAGGTGGAACGCTCTGGGGAAGCAGTTGGGGATCGTAGCCAAGGAGCAGGGTTCCCAGCTCGTCAGGCAGCAGGCGCCCAAGTTGATCGGGCGGGTACAGAAGTCATCGGTGTGGGACAAGGCGATGCGGGCGGTCGCGCCCAAACCGGCGCCGCCGCGGGTGCGGCCGCGGGCCTCGGCGGGTGTGCCGTCCGCGGAGCGCGCGCGGCTCATCGTCTACAGCCCGCAGCTGGACGGGCGCGCGGATCCCGGTGAGATCGTCTGGACCTGGGTGCCGTACGAGGAGGACCCGAGCAACGGCAAGGACCGCCCGGTGCTGGTGGTCGGCCGCGAGCGCGATCAGCTGCTCGGGCTGATGCTGTCCTCGAACGAGGACCACGAACACCACTCGAACTGGGTGGGCATCGGCTCGGGCCCGTGGGACAACCAGGGCCGCGACAGCTGGGTGCGCCTGGATCGGGTGCTCGACGTGCCCGAGGCGGGCATTCGCCGCGAGGGCGCGATCGTGCCGCGCAAGACCTTCGACCGGGTCGCGCACCGGCTCTGCGCCGAATACCACTGGCACTAGGCCCTCGAACGCGATCGTGCCCCGTTCCGAATCGGAACGGGGCACGGTCTTTTCGCGCGCGGCGGCTCAGCTCAAGGGATTGCGCGAGCGTCCGAACAGGGCGCTGTACACCAGCGCGCCGAGCACGCCGCCGATCAGCGGGAACACCAGGAACACCCACAGCTGCCCGGCCGCGCCGTCCTGATAGAACGCGACCGCCAGGCTGCGCGCCGGGTTCACCGAGGTGTTGTCCACCGGAATCGAGATGAGGTGGATGACGGCCAGGGTGATACCGATGGACAGGCCCGCCAGCGGCACGTCCGAGAGCTGATCGGTGGAGGCCAGCACCACGAACACCAGCAGCGCGGTCAGCACGATCTCGACCGTGATGGCCGCGGCCAGCCCGTAGCCGTTGGTGGTCACCCCGCCCAGCTCGACCGCGGACGGCGAATGCGCGCCCCAGCCGTTGGCGCCCAGGCCGTCCGCCGCCCGGTTGTAGGAGGGCAGGTTCTTGGCGATGGCGTAGATGACCGCACCGCCGGCCAGACCGCCGATGATCTGTGCGACCCAGTACGCGCCCAGCGTGGCGGCGTTGATCCGGCCCAGCAGGAACTGTCCGACGGTGACCGCCGGATTCACATGGCAGCCGGAGATCGGCCCGATCGCGTACACCAGGAACAGCAGGGTGAAGCCGAATGCCAGGGCCACGCCGAGCGCGCCGACCCGGTCACCGGCCAGGACCGCGGTGCCGACACCGCCGAGCACCAGGACGAAGGTGCCCAGGCCCTCGGCGAAAAGTTTCCGGCCCAGGGTGATCGGTTGTAGTTCCGATAGTTCTTCGGCGAATTCCTGCGCTGTAGGGGACATGAGCCACCTTCCCGGATCGTCCCGCCTTGTGCGGAGAGCATCTTCAGGTCTGCCGTATCGCGCATCACGCGAGCCGAGTGATCTCCACAACCACGTCGAGATCGGTCGAGCCGCTGCCGCTGAAGATACCTTTCAAAGGGGGCACATCGGCGTAATCACGACCGACGCCGACTGAAACGTGTTGCTCCGTGACCGGGATGTTGTTGGTCGGGTCGTAACCCCACCACTGCCCGGTCCAGGCCTCCACCCAGGCGTGCATCTGACCGGCGACCGTGTGCCCCACTTCCCCGCCCGGATCCGGGTGCAGATATCCCGAGACATAGCGGCTGGGAATTCCCATGCTGCGCAACAGCAGTAGCGTCAGATGCGCGTAATCCTGGCAAACTCCCTGCCTTTCGGCGAACGCCTGCACCGCGGAGGTGTGCACCGAGGTCTTTCCCGCGAGATAGGTCATTTCCCGGTGCACCCATTCCGCGCCGCGCACAACGGCTTTGGCGGGCGGCACGCCCCGGGCGAGCTGGCGGGCCACCGGGGCCAGGCGGCGTTCGCGGGGAACATAATCGGTGGGGGTGAGCAGTTCGTCGAACCGATCCGCGATCGGGTCGGCGCGCAGTTCCTCCCAGGAGAGTTCCTCCGCGGGCCCGGCGAAAGGCTCGGTCTCCACCACCGAGGCGCTGGTCACCTCCAGTTCGGTGTGCGGGGCGTGCAGATCGAAGGCGGTGACGGTGGTGCCCCAGTAGTCGGTGTAGCGATAGGACCTGGTCGAGGGCACGGTGTCGACCCGGTTGAGGATGACGTTCTGGCGGCTGTCCGCGCGCGGGCTCAGCCGCGCCTCGTTGAACGACCGCGTGACCGGCCCGTCGTACACGTACCCGGTGGTGTGCACCACCCGCATGCGCCAGCTCATACCGATTCCCCGACCCGGAAGCCGTTGAGCCCGTGCAGCCCGGTCCAGGCCACCCAGGATTCGGCGTGGAAGTACTGCAGCGCGACCGCCTCGCCGATCTCGTGGCAGGTCGCCTGCAGCCACAGCAGCCGGCTCGGCAGGTCCTCGAGCAGTTCGGCCGAGGGCAGGAACTCCAGCTCGCTGCGGGCGCGCCCGAGCAGCCGGTGGGCTTCCTGGCGGGCGGCGAACCGGCTGTTGGGGCGCTGATCCAATTCCTGCAGGCAGCTCTCGGCCATGTGCAGCGAATGGAAGACCGACCGCGGGAAGAGCCGGTCCAGCAGGATGAATTCGGCGATCTGATTGGCGTCCAGCACCCCGCGGTGCGTGCGCAGGTAGGGATCGTGCGCACCGGCCGAGCGCAGGACCGTCACCCACGCGGGCGAGGAGGTGCGATCGCCGGCCCGCGAGAGCAGCAGGCGCACCGTCATGTCGACGCGTTCGATGGAGCGGCCGAGCAGCAGGAACCGGTAGCCGTCGTCGCGGCTGAGGGTGGAGTCCGAGAGTCCGGCGAACATCGCGGCGCGGTCGGTGATGTAGTGACAGAACTCGTGCGGGCCGAGCGCGCGGGCGGCGCGTTCGGCCGCGGCCAGTCCGTTATAGGTGGCGTTGAGACACTCCCACATTTCGGTGGAAGCGACTTCCCTTGCGCCCCGGGCATTTTCCCGGGCCCGGTGCACGGAATCGACGATGGAGCCGCCGTGTTCGCGGCCGAAGGCGACCAGTTCGGTCACCGACCACACGTCGAGTTCGGTTTCGGGCGGTTCTATGCCGAGTACCCGCAACAGCACCCGGGAAGTTCGATCCGGGTCCACGGTGGCGTCCTCGAGCAATTGATGCACCGCGACGTCCAGAATGCGTGCCGTGTACTCGGCGCGTTCTACGTATCGGCCGATCCAGAATAGGGATTCGGCATTGCGCGCCAACATATTTACCGCCTTACGGGTCCTACTGCTACCTCCGCCACGCTGCGGTTCTTTTGCCTACTGCGATTGTTGTTGCTGACCGGCCCGGTGCGGGGTGGGTTCGCGGGATTGGTCCCGGTCCTGCGGAATATGCTGTTCGCCGACCAATTGCGTGCCGGCCAATTCCCGCTGTGCCACAGAGGTTCTGGGGGCCAGTACCCAGGTGTCCTTACTGCCGCCGCCCTGGCTGGAATTGACGACCAGGGAGTCCTCCGGCAGCGCCACCCGCGTCAAACCGCCGGGCAGCACCCAGATGTCGTCGCCGTCGTTCACCGCGAAGGGCCGCAGATCCACGTGCCGGGGCTGCAGTCCGCCGCCGATCTTGCTGGGCACCGTGGACAATTGGACGACGGGCTGCGCGATCCAGCCGCGCGGATCGGCCCGCACCTTGCGGCGGACGGCGTCGAGTTCCTTCTGCCCGGCGTCGGGCCCGATGACGATGCCGTACCCGCCCGAGCCCTCCACCGGTTTCACCACCAGTTCGGCCACCCGGTCGAGCACCTCGTCGCGCTCGTCGGGTTCCCAGCAGCGGTAGGAGTCCACGTTGGGCAGGATCGGCTTCTCGCCCAGGTAGTACTCGATGAAGGCGGGCACGTAGGTGTACACGAGTTTGTCGTCGCCGACGCCGTTGCCGACCGCGTTGGCCAGCACCACCGAACCCGCGCGGGCGGCGTTGAGCACCCCGGCGACGCCCAGCATGGAATCGGGGCGGAACTGCATCGGGTCGAGGAAGGTGTCGTCGATGCGGCGGTAGATGACGTCGACCTGACGCTCGCCCGCGGTGGTGCGCATGTAGACGACGCTGTCGCGGCAGAACAGGTCCCGGCCCTCGACCAGTTCCACGCCCATCTGCCGGGCCAGCAGCGAATGCTCGAAGTAGGCGGAGTTGTAGACCCCGGGGGTGAGCACCACCACGGTCGGATCGGCCTCGTTGGGCGCGGCGGCCGCGCACAGCGCGCGCAGCAGATGGCTGGGGTAGTCGCCCACCGCGTGCACCCGGTGCGAGGCGAACAGGTCCGGGAACACCCGGGCCATGGTGCGGCGGTTCTCCATCACGTAGGAGACGCCCGAGGGTGAGCGCAGATTGTCCTCGAGCACCCGGAAGTCGCCGTGCTCGTCGCGGATCAGGTCGATGCCCGCGACGTGGATGCGAACACCGTTGGGCGGCACCAGCCCGGCGGCCTCGCGGTGGAAGTGCGCGCACGAGGTGACGAGCCGGCGCGGGATCACCTCGTCGCGCAGGATCGTCTGTTCGCCGTAGACGTCGGCGAGGAAGGCCTCGAGCGCGCGCACGCGCTGTTTGATGCCGCGCTCGAGTTTGGTCCATTCCGCGGCGGCGATCACCCGGGGCACCAGGTCCAGCGGAAAGGGTCGTTCCTGGCCGGACAGCGAGAAGGTGATGCCCTGGTCGACGAACGCGCGGGCCAGCGCCTCGGCCCGGGCTTCCAGGTCGGCCGCGTCGGCGGTGGCCAGCGCCGCGAAGATGCCCCGGTAGGGGGCGCGCGGGTGGCCTGCGGGATCGAACATCTCGTCATAGGCGTCGGCATAGCGGCCGGTCCGGTAGCCCGCGAAGACCCCGTCCGCCGCAGTGTGGATCTCGGCACGGCCGTTCGATGATGGAGCGGCCGCGGCCGATCGTGCGCCGGCTACGGGGGTCATGCAAAAATAGTCCATCACGCAGGGGCAACACGCAGTTGGACGGGGATAAATTTCTCGTATCGTCCATGTAGCGAAGAGGGCCGATTTCATACACCGGTGTGTTGCCTGGTAATCTCGACCGTCGGTGCTGCGCTACGGATACGTGAGTGTGCGCCCGAAGACTTTCAGTACTTACCTCATACACACCACACGAAGGAACACGAGGAAACAGGCGTGGCCAACATCAAGTCCCAGATGAAGCGGATCCGTACCAACGAGCTTGCGCGCCAGCGTAACCAGTCGGTGAAGTCCTCGCTGCGCACCTCGATCCGCAAGTTCCGCGAGGCCGCCGCCGCCGGTGAGAAGGACAAGGCCCTCACCCTGCTGCAGTCCGCCAGCAAGAGCCTGGACAAGGCCGCCTCGAAGGGCGTCATCCACATCAACCAGGCCGCGAACAAGAAGTCGGCGCTGTCGCTGGCTTTCAACAAGCTCGGCTGATTTCCGCCGGTATTCCATTCCGGTAAGCATGCTTCGAACAGCCGCCGTGGCCACGACGACCACGGCGGCTTTTGTCGTATCCTCGCTGCCGAGAACTTGCCGAGGCCGACGGTTCCCTGCAGGATGGCTGCGACCGCCAGGCTATTGGATCGACCACCCTCGTTGGGAGCACCCTTGACACCGCTTCGCCGTACTCGCCCGTCCTGGACCCGCGGTGCCGCGGCCGCCGGTATCGTCGCGGTCGCGCTCACGACCGGTGTCGGCACCGCCGCCGCCCGGCCGATCGGCCCGTTCGAGGTGGGCGGGGCGATCGAGGTCGAATACGACCGGGCGGGCGGCTTCGACGCCTTCGGCGACCCGGTCGGGCCCGAGGTGGACGCGGCGGCCGGCGGTCGCAAGCAGGATTTCGCTCGCAACGTGTCCATCTACTGGACCCCCGCGACCGACGCGCGCGCCATCGGCGGCGCGATCCGGGACAAGTGGTGGCAGCAGGGCGCGGAGGGCGGGGCGCTGAAGTACCCCGTTGTCAACGAGGGCGCGACGGCCAAGCCGGGGCGTTTCCAGCACTTCCAGAACGGGTCGATCTACTGGTCGGTCGGCACCGCGGCGCACGTGCTCACCGGTGTGATCCTCGACAAGTACGGCAAAGCCGGCTGGGAGAACAGCCCGCTGGGCTTCCCCATCACCGATGAGGGCAAGGCCAGCAAGGAGAACGGCAAGTACACCCTCTTCGAGGGCGGCGCCATCTACTCCACCCAGAAGACCGGCACCCACACCATCTGGGGCGCGATTCGCGACGAGTGGGTGCGCAACGGCGCGGAGAACGGGCGCTACGGCTTCCCGACCAGTGACGAATACGACTACGAGGGCGGCAAGGCCCAGGACTTCCAGGGCGGCAAGCTCACCTGGGAGCCCTGATCCGGCTCGGCCCTCGAACCCGCTCGGCGCCCGTGTGGCACGGGCGGGTTCGCTCGTTGCGGCTCAGGCGGATTCGCGCAGGTCGAGGATGCGTGCCAGGGCGTGTTCGAGGGCGTAGTTGGTGTCGGCCGCGCCGCCCTTGACGTCGGCGTTGAGGGTGGCCACGACCTGCAGGGCCGCGCCGATGGTGGCTCCGGTCCAGCCGCGGGCCTGGCCCTGAGCTTTCTTGACCTTCCAGGGCGGCATGCCGAGATCGCCGGCGAGCTTGAACGGGTCGCCGCGACCGGCGGAGCCGACGCGGGCGATGGTGTGTACCGAATCGGCGAGGGCATCGGCCAGCAGAACGGCCGGGACACCGCGGTCGGTGGCCCAGCGCAGGGCTTCCATGGCGGCCGGGCGATCGCCGGACACGGCCAGGTCGGCCACGTCGAAGCCGGTGACCTCGGCCCGGCCGGAGTAGTAGCGGTGTACCGCGGCCACGTCGACCTTGCCGCCGGTGTCGGCGATCAACTGTGAAGTGGCGGCGGCCAATTCGCGCAGTTCCGAGCCGACGGACTCGATGATCGCCTGCACCACGTCGCCCGAGGCCCGCACGCCGGCGGTGCGGAACTCGTTGCGCACGAATTCGATTCGCTCACCGGCCTTGGTGACCTTGGTGGCCGGGTGCACCACCGCGCCCATCTTCTGCAGGGCCGGGGCGAGCGCCTTGGCGCGGCCGCCGCCGGAGTGCAGGATCACCAGCACGACGCCTTCCGGCGGGTCGGTGGCCGCGTCCTGCACCACCGCGACGGCGTCCTTGCCCGCTTCGGCGGCGGCCTCGAGCACGATGACCCTGTCCTCGGCGAACAGCGAGGGGCTCAGCAGCTCGGCCAATTCCGCGGTGCTGGCGTCGCCCGCCCGCAGCCTGTCCACCGGCATGGCGGCGGCGTCCGGGCTGGCGGCGCGCGCCTGGGCGGTTATCGCCGCCACCGCCCGCTCCACCAGCAGTTCTTCATCACCGAGCACGAGATGCAGGGACGCGGGTCGTTGGCTCACGTCCCCGATCCTACGAGTCACGCCCGACACCGCGCCGACGCGGGCGCAGCGCGCCGAGCACGATCGCGCAGAGCACCGCGGCGATCACCCCCGACCGCACCCCGCTGGGCAGCCGCACCGAGGCGTGCAGCGCCGCCGCCCGATCGGCCACGGTGAGCAGCCACCACAGCGGCGGCCCGGTACACCGCACGACGACTTCCGCCGCCGGCGACCAGAGGCAGGAGAGCACGGCCCCGAGCGCCCCCAGCACGGTGATCGGCGCGATCACCGGTTCCACCAGCACATTCACCGCGATCGCGATCAGACTCACGTGACCGGTCATCGCGATGACGATCGGCGTGGTCACCACGAACGCGGCCGCCGAGACCGCCACCGCGTCGGCGGGCGCTCGCCACCAGCCCCGTTCTCGCAGCCACTCCGACCAGCCCGGGGCGAACACCACGAGCCCCGCGGTCGCCACCACCGACAGTGCGAATCCCCAGTCGACCGCCAGTCCCGGCGACCATCCCACCAGCCCGATCACCGCCGCGCACAACGCCGGAACGGCCTGCTTGCGCCGTCCACCCACCATCGCCAGCAGCGCCACCGCCCCCATCACCGCGGCGCGCAGCACGCTCGGCGAGGGCCGGGCCAGCACGACGAACATCACCAGCGCGGCCCCCGCGACCACCACCCCCACCCGCGGATCCACGGTGAGCGCCCGCATCGCCAGCAGCACCGCCCCCAGCAGGATGGTGACGTTGGCCCCCGACACGGCGGTCAGGTGCGACAGATGTGTCTCCCGGAAGTCCTCCCGGACCTTCTCCGATACTCGCGAAACGTCCCCGATGACCAGCCCCGGCAGCAGCCCCGCCGCCTCCTCCCCCAGACTCCGCTCCGCCACCCCCGCGAATTCCGCCCGCACCCCACCGGCCACCCGCTGCCACCACGGCGCCTCCCCCACCCGCACCGGAACCCCCTCCGCCCGAACGACTCCCACGGTCACCCCACGCCCCCACCCCACGTCCACCTCCCCCCGGAAAACGACCCGCTGCCCTGGCAACAGCCCCACCCACCCCGCCTCCCGGACGAAGGCGATCACCTCACCCCCGCCCCGCACGACTTCCGCACCACCCACGCCGGGTTCACCCGCGCGGTCTCCCCCTCCGACATCCCGCCGAAATTCCACGAGCTCGAGCCGCACGATCCAGTCCCGCCCCCGAAACCCCGCCCCACTCAACTTCTTCGGGTCCTCGGCCACCACGGCCGTGACCCGAACCCGTTCCCCATCCACCAGCGCCCCCATCGGATGCCCCTCGACCCGGTAGGCCACCCATCCCCCCGCCACCCCGTACCCCACCCCAACCACCAACCCCGCCAACACAACCCATACATATCCGCCGGCCCACCACCCCGAACCCCGCCCCGCACGAGTCCTGCGGTCGAAGTCGCCCCGTCCCGCGTCACCATCCCCCGCCCCGGACCGCCCCACGCCACCCGCCCGAACCCCTCCCGCCCTCGAACGCCCGATAACCCAGCAGCACAAACAGATCGCCGCGATTCCACACACCCCGGCCAGCCCGAGCGCGGCCCGCCATCCCCCAACCAGCGCCACGATCATCGACCCCCACGCGCACCCCGCCGCAGGCACCAACCGCGCGTCCAGAACCTGCGGAGCCTCCGCGTCCTCCGTCTCCCCCGGCGCGCCGCGCTCGCTCCTCCCGCCCGTCACGGCAAGACCTGCGGTTGACTGCGACCGGAGCCGGAGGGTCCCACTCCCGCAGGCGAGTTCGACTCCCATTCCACCGTGAAACCGACGCCGGCACGCCGCCGGAAACCAACTGCATCACCACCCGATCCGACGCCTCCTTCCGCGGGGCGGCAGCACATTTCACATGGGCCATCGCCGCACTCCCGATCGCGGCGTGGGGTTGGTCCCAACTCCGAAAGGCATGGTCCATCCGCCTGAAGCGATCCATCGGGCGCTTCATTCCCAGGGCCGGTAGGGCCCGGACGGATCGAAGCCGACGCGGCCGAGCGCATGCGATGATCATCGCGGCTATCGAAGGTGTGGATCATGTGTCGGCCAGGTGGTGGTGTCGCGTTCCCCTCGCAGCGCCGGTAGCAAAGTGCCACAGCGCTTTTCGTGTCGAAGCGAGTCGTCGGGTGCGTACCGCCCGGCGTGGTCATATCGTCACCGAGGCGCGGAGGCGGGCCAGGCGGGCGGGGCCTATGCCGTCTATGTCGGCGAGTTGGTCTATCGAGGTGAAGCGGCCGTGGGTGGTTCGCCAGGTCACTATCGACTTGGCGGTGATGGGACCTACGCCGGGGAGGGCGTCGAGTTCGGCCTCGGTGGCGGTGTTCAGGTTGATCTTGGCGGCGGGGGTCGCGGGGCGGGCGGAGGTGGGGGCGGTCGCGGTGGACGGGGGTTTGGCGGAATTGAGGATGGTGGTGGCTATCTGCTGGGGGCGGGGAGCGGGTTTGCCCACCACTATCTGGTCGCCGTCGGTGAGGGGCTGGGCCAGGTTCAGGGCGGAGAGGTCGGCGTCGGGGCGGGGGGACGCGGACTTCAGGGCGTCGGCCACCCGGGAGCCGGCGGGCAGGCGGCGGAGGCCGCCGTACTCGACGAAGCCGATCACGCTCACGACCAGCTCGCCGGTGGACGCCGGGTGTCCGTTCACCTCGGACGGGCCTGGCGCGGTGGGATAGCGGGAGGGTGCGGCCTCGTCCGGCTGACCCTGCGGGCCGGGACCCGAACTGCCGGGACCGTTCTCGGCTTTCGCGACAGCACCGCCCCCGCCGGCGTTCGGGACACCGCCCGAACCATCCGGCGCCGCACCGGATACCGGCCCGGCACTCGTCAGCGGTCCGATGGGCGGCACCGCGTACACCTCGGGTTCCTCCCGCAGCGCGACCATCCCCGCCAGCACCACGGCGAGCACCGCCACCACCGCCAGCACCACCACCCCGCGCGGCCCGGGATCCCACCGCGTGCCCCGGAACCGCTCGGGCATCACCCGCGCGTACCAGGGCACCGCGCCCCCGCCGCCCCCGGAATACCAAGCGGGAGCACATAATCCGCCGGGCTCGCGCGCCTCCCGCTCCCCGCTGCTCCGCGCCGCCCCGTGATCGAGCCGCGCCGTGTGCCCGGAGATCTCACGTTCGTCCGACGTTTCGTACGCCCCACCCGGCGGTCGCGAACCACGCCGGCCGTCCGCCCGCCCGGGAGCGAATCCGTCCGCCCCGCAATCCCGGAACTCCCGCGCGGGTGGATCGACCGAATTCTCGTCCCAGCGAGATCCGCCGCGCGGCCCGGGATCAGGTGGGGTGGGCTCGGAGCCGGTCAGTGCGCCGAGCCTGCGAGCCGCGGGAGTGTGTTCGTCGATGCGTGGCATGCAGGCGACGGTAGGGCGCGAGCGCAGGCCGACATGTGCCGCGACCCGGCATTTCCGCGGGCCTGTGGATAGCGAATTCCGTTGTGGAAAGCCAGATTTTAACGCGGCCCGCGCACGACCACAGCGCTCTGATCAGCGATTACGCCGATCACCCGCATCCGCCGGGCACGACGAGCGCACCCACCGCACCCATACCGAGATGCACTCCCAGCGTCGGTCCGAATTCGTTCACGATCAGCTCCCGAATTCCCGGAACCAGGTCCCGCAGCTGCCCCGCGATGGTGTTCGCCGCCTCTTCCGCCCCGAGGTGCTGCACCGCCACCGCGGCACCGTCCTCGCCCGCCGCGTCCACCGCCGCCGCGACCAGTTTCGCGAACGCCTTGGACCGCGTCCGCGCCTTCTCGCGCAGCTCGATGCGCCCGTCCACGATCTGCAGAATCGGCTTGGTCACCAGCTCGGTGCCGAAGAACGCCGCGGCACTGCTCAATCGCCCGCCCCGGCGCAGCTGCTCGGTCCGGTTCACCACGATGAACGTGCGCCCGCGGCTGGCCGCGGACACCGCCGAGTCGTACACCACGTCCAGCGGCGCCCCGGTTCGCGCCCGGCGCGCGGCCGCCAGCACCGGCAATCCGGTCCCGAGCCCGGCGCTGAGCGAATCCACCAGCCGCACCCGGTCGGCGGCGTCCATGTCCCGCACGGCCGTGCGCCCGGCTTCCCAGGTGCCCGAGAGCTGCCGCGAAATGTGCACGGCGACAACACCGTCACCGTCGCTCATGTCCAGCGCGCGCTCGTACGCCGCGCGCAGATCACCCGGCGAGGCGCCGGAGGTGGTCACCGCGGAGGAGCTGTAGTCGATCTCGCAATCGTCCACGCCCTCCCGGATCTCGCGATCGTCGACCAGCACGTGCAACGGAACCGTGAGCACGCCCAGGTCGGCGGCGAGGTCCGCGGGCAGGCTGGCCGACGAGTCCGTGACAACCACGACGGCCATCGGCTAGCGGACCTTCCTCATGCGGTCTTGCCCTCGCGCACCGCGACCTCGGACAGCACCTTCACCATGGCCCGGGCGACGGCGCTGTGCCCCTCCCAGCCCCAGTGGATGCCGTCGGGGTTGGCCTCACCGTGGAAGACGTTGTCCCGCACGGCTTCGCCGAGGTCGACCAGCGGAATCGACCTGTTGCGCGCCCAGTCGCTCACGGCCCGCACCATGGGCTCGCGCCCGGTGTGCACGCGCGCGTACGCGTCGCACTTGTGCACCGACGGCAGCACCGCGATCATCGGCAGCTCCGGCCGCAGTCCGGCCAGCGCGTCGCGCGACTGCTCGAGGTAGTCGACGCTCACCGCGGGCGGCAGCGCCACCGGCCAGCCCAGCGGAGAAAGCTTGGGCTGCAACCAGTTGTACGCCTCGCGCACCCGGCGCCGGGCGGTGGCGGGCCGCACGTAGCGGATCAGCTCACGCAGGGCGGTCGGCAAAGGCGAAGGCAGCGAATCCATTCCGGCGGTCGCGAAGACCACCGCGCCGGCGCGCGGCACGCTCGCCCACACGCGCGGGTCGCCGATCAGCGCCCAGTACGCGTCGCGGCAGGTCCAGCCGATCCGCGCGACCAGCTCCACGTCCCAGCCGAGTTCGGCCGCAACGAGATTGGGCCAGATGCGGGGATGGTCCGCGGCGAGCCCGCCCTTGGGCCCGAAATAGGACAGCGAGTCGCCGATCACCAGGAGCACCGGTCGTGCGGTGGTGTCGGGTTCCGGCTCGGTCGCGCCGCCGAACAGCGCGTCCGGCGCCTGCCTGACGTTGGTCACCTCCGACGCCTGGCGCAGCAGTTCGTCGGAGACTTGCCGTTCACCGGCGGTATCAGAGGACATCGGGGGCTACCTTCGCGACCGCGTTCCACACATCGAGCCGCCAGCCGGGCCGGTCCATGCTCGGACCGTGGCTGGTCAACTGCACCCAGCTGGTGTTGGCCAGTCCACCCAGCGCGGGCCAGTTCACGGGCGGCAGGTCCAGGATCGCCGCGGTCAGTGCCGCGATCAGGCCGCCGTGCGCGACGAGCACGATCGTACGGCCGGGCCAGTCCTGGCGCTCGGTGAAGAACTCGTGCACCACGGGCAGCGCGCGGGCGCCGACCTGGAGCTTGGATTCGCCACCGGGCGGGGTGAAGGTCGGATCCATGCGCCATTCCTTGCGCGCACCGGGATACAGCGAGTCGACCTCGTGGTGGGTCATGCCCTCCCACTGCCCGAGATCGGTTTCGCGCAGCCGGGTGTCGGTCACCACCGGCAGGCCGGCGTGATCGGCGACGGCGAGCGCGGTGTCGTGCGCGCGCCGCAGATCCGAGGAGACGATGTGGATGACATCGCTGGTGGCCATGTCGGGGGCGCAGTCCTTGGCCTGACGGCGGCCCAGTTCACTGAGTTCGGTGTCGATCTGGCCCTGCATGCGGTCGGTGGCGTTCCATTCGGTCTGCCCGTGGCGCAACAGGATCAGCCGGCGGACGCCGGCGAGTTTACTGCTCACTACTCGTCTCCGGCCTCGTCGTTCGCGTCGGCCTCGACCTTGGCGCGCTGCGCTTCGATGCCCTCGATCGGAATCTGCGGGCAGTCCTTCCACAGCCGCTCCAGGCCGTAGAAGTCGCGTTCGTCGTTGTGCTGGATGTGGATCACGATGTCGACGTAATCCAGCAGCGCCCAACGACCTTCGCGGGTGCCCTCGCGGCGCACCGGCTTGTACCCGGCGTCGCGCAGCTTGTCCTCGACGTTGTCGACGATGGCGTTGACCTGGCGCTCGTTCGGCGCGGACGCGATCACGAAGCAGTCCGTGATCACGAGCTGCTCGGAGACGTCGAGCACGACGACTTCCGCGGCCAGCTTCTCATCGGCCGCCAATGCCGCCACCGTCGCCATCTTGACCGCTTCGACTGATGCGCTCACCCTGCCGCCACCTTCCCATTGCTGTGCGGCACGTAGAGGTGCCGCTTCGATATGTACTGCACGACGCCATCCGGGACGAGGTACCACACCGGCCGGCCCTCGCTCGCTCGCCGCCGGCATTCGCTCGAAGAGATGGCGAGGGCGGGGATCTCGATCATGGTTACGGCGTCGGCGGGGTGATCACGGAGATAGTCGGCCAGGTGGTCGATGTTCAATTCGTACCCCGGACGGCTGACCCCGACGAATTTCGCCAGTTCGAACAGTTCCGACCAATCCTGCCAGGTGAGGATGCTGGCCAGCGCGTCGGCTCCGGTGATGAAGTACAGATCCGCGTCCGGATACTGTTCGCGCAGCTCACGCAGGGTGTCGATGGTGTAGGTCTTCTTGCCGCGCTCGATGTCGGTCCGGCTGACGGAGAAGCTCGGGTTCGACGCGGTGGCGATGACGGTCATCAGATATCGGTCTTCGGCCGAACTCACCAGCCGGTCCGCCTTCTGCCACGGCTGCCCGGTCGGGACGAAGATGACCTCGTCGAGTTCGAGGGTGTTGGCGACCTCGCTCGCGGCAACCAGATGCCCATGGTGGATGGGGTCGAAGGTGCCGCCCATCACCCCTAGCTTGCGGCGCCCTGTCGTATGCACGAATAGCGAGCTTACCGGGGGCAACCGCCGGAACGTCGTCCCGGCGGTTGTCATTTTCGGTTGTGGGTGGGTCAGGCGGTGAGGGCGGCCTTCATCTCGGGCTTCAGGACGTTGTTCAGGGCCTGCCACGGGATGGTGATCATGATGTTTCCGGCCGCGTGCGAGGCGATCTCGCCGAAGTAGATCCGCAGGCCGTCCTCGGCCACGGCCCAGTGCCGGTAGTTGTCTTCCTTGGGGAGCAGGGCGTCCTTGTAGTAGGGCTCGCCGTGGGTGGCCTGGGGCACCAGGGTCACGGCCTGGTCCTTGAGGACCGCGAGGCCGCTGTTCACGTCTTTGAACAGGTCCCGCAGCACGAGGGCCTTGCCGGTCTCGGTCCGGGTGTTGTGGGTGATGAAGTCCTCGTACGGGTGCGCAGCGCCCTCGGCGTAGATGCTCACCGAGAACTTGGTGCTGAGCACCTGCTGATTGGTGTAGACGTAGTTCGTCCCGGTCTTGACGTCCACGTGGTCCCCCGCCCGCGCGATGTAGATGTCGGCCGCGCGCCGCACCGAGCGGTTGAAGACGTCCCGGGCCTGCAGGTAGGCCCCGTCGACCCCGTCGATGTCGAATCGCGGAACGTCGACCTTGTAGTGGTGTCCCTCGAGGGTGTAGGTGCTCGACCGAAATCCGACCACCGCCTCACCCCTGGCCACCACGCTGACCGCGCCCATGGTGAGCGCCGCCAGCACCATGGCGAGTAGAAGATGAACTGTCTTACGCTGCCCCATGTCGCTCTCCGAAGTCGCAGGCTGCCGGGCTGTTCCCGGCGTTGCGACAACTGTCGGGCCACCCGCCAACGGTTCCCTAACGAGCGGCCAATGGTCCGGGGCTACTCCGCTTTCCGTAGCGGCGGGCATCTTGCACGAAGCACGGCCGCAGGGTCGCGCGCGACCGGAAGCCGCTGGTGAACGGCCTGTCCTCGGTACTCTGACCGCATGTCGATCCCGCACGTGGAGAAACCGGATCTCCCGGAGTTCATGAGCTGGGAGCAACTCGACGAGCTGCCCGACGAGATCGCCGGGCAGATCGAACTGTGGGCCGGTCGAGTGGTGTGGGCCCGGCGTGGGCCCGCAGAAGACCAGGATTGCCCGGTCGAGTTCCGGAATGCCCTGCGCCGGTGCGCCCGTGCGGCGATGACCGAGCGCCTCGACGACTGCTGGCGCGCATCCGTCGAAACCAACGTCTTCTTCGGCAAGACAGGCAAATCCGACTTCGTGACCCCGGACTTCCTCGTCTATCGCTGCCTCGACCAGGAGTACCAGGACATCCGCGCGTCCGATGTCCTGCTCGCCGGTGAGGTGCTGTCCCCCTCGAACACCGAACGCGACGTCGAGGCGAAGAAGGCCCGCTACGCGGCCGCCGGCATCCCCTGGTACTGGGAGGTGATCCTCGGCCGAAACCCCCGCCGCATCAAGGTGGTTCGCGTGTACGGCCTCGAAACCAGCCACGGGCTACTACCGGACGGCGTCGCACCTCTGCGCCCGGCCAACTACATCGTCGCGGGCGAATGGACCGATGCTGTCGACGGCATCGACTTCGATCACCCGTTCCCGATCCACATTCCCTGGACCGAACTGGAATTCTGAATCGGTGCCGATGCCGCCCGGTCCGAGATGAGCCCTTGCGGAATCCCGGACCGGGGTGGGGATTACGTGTGCGCGCCGCCGTCGATGCGGATCTCCGTCCCGCTGATGAAGCGGCCGTCGTCCGAGACGAGCATCGCGATCACGCCCGCGACGTTCTCCGGGCTCGCCATCTCGGCCGGATTGTCCTGGGGGACAATCGCGATCAGGCGCTGGAACAGGGACCAGTCCGAATCCTGGGGCAGGTAGCCGGGAGTCGCGTCGGTGATGCCGGACTTGATGCCGCCGGGGGCGACGCTCACCGCGCGCAGGCCGCGCTTGCCGTATTCGAGAGCCAGGACGTGGGTGAGGGTCTGGATCCCGCCCTTGCTGGCGGAGTAGGCGGCCATGTAGGGGTGCGCGAAGTTCGCGGAGGTGGAGCTGAAGTTCACGATCGTGGAGCTGGGGTTGGCCAGCAGGGCGGGCAGGGCCTCGCGGATCACCAGGAAGGTGCCGGTCAGGTTGACGGTGATGATCTGGTTCCACAGATCCAGGGAGGTCTCGTGGGTGTGCGCGGCGCGCAGGATGCCCGCGGCGTTGACCAGTGCGTCCAGGCCGCCGAGGGTGTCGACGGCGCTCTTGACGCCCGCGACGACGTTGGCCTCGTCCGCGATGTTCAGCTCCAGGGCGGTGAAACGCTCGCCGGTGCCGGCTTCGGTGGCGTTCTTGTGGGTCAGCTCCAGACCCTCGACGTTGACGTCCGCGCCGACGACGATTGCCCCCTCGGACAGCAGACGAAGTGCGGTGGCCTGGCCGATGCCGGAGCCCGCGCCGGTGACCAGGATGCGGCGCTGTTCGAGACGGTTCATGAGATCTCTTCCTCGACGGTGAGTACTTTAGTGACACAATATGCCATAAATGGCACACCGCGCCACTAAATCTTTCCCGCTCTGTAGAGTGCGCCTGTGACCAGCGACCGAACCACGGCCACGCCCGGCCCCGGGCGTCCCGCCCTCAGCGAAACCCGCCGCGCGGCCACCCGCCGCCAGGTCGCCCTGGTCGCCGCCCGACTCTTCGCCGAAAACGGCTACGCCGCAACCACCGTCGAGGAGATCGCCGCCGCCGCGGGCATGGGACTGCGCACGTTCTACCGCTACTTCCCCGCCAAGGAAGACGTGGTCGCACCCCTGCTGGCAGCGGGAACGACGGCCTGGGCCGATGAACTCGCCGCCTGTCCCCCGGATCTGCCGCTGCGCGACGCGCTCGCCAGGTCCTATCGCTCCGCGACCGCCCACGCGCTCACCGAGGCGGGCATCCCCGACACCCTCCTGCACCCCGTGCTGCGCGCGGTCACCGAGCTTCCCGCCCTGCGTTCCACGTGGCTGCGGGTCCAGCAGGACGCGGAAACCCGGCTGATTCCCATCATCGCGACGCGCACGAACCGCTCGGCCACCGATATCTCCGTGGCGCTCACCGCGGCGATGGCGAACACCGCAGTCCGCCTGGCCACCGAGCACTGGGCCGCGACGACGGGTGAGACCTCCCCCGCCGACGTGGTGGACACCTACCTGGCCCACCTGGCCGAGGGAACGCTGCTGTAAGCCCTTCGGCCCCACGCCATTACGTTCCGAGAGTCTCCGCCTGCCACGTCTCGGGCAGTTCGAGCCTCAACGACTCGACCGTCCCTGCTCCGCAGATGTAGAGCGCCCACCACAGCTCCTCGCACGGAATGTGCTCGTCTCCAACGATATCCACCCACACCGCGACCGTTCCGTTCGCGCGAACCGTCACGTCCCACCAGGACCAGCGGCGCAGTCCGGGCGCGAAACAGGAAATCCACTCCCGGATCGTCCAGGGCTCCTCGGCGCGCGCCTCCGAGTACCTGCGGTCGGCGATGAAAGCGATCTCGTCCCGCTCCAAGAACCACGGCGGCAACGCCTCGAAAGACGCCGGCTCGCCCGCGAAATCGAGTTCCGCGATCGTCAACGCCCCCGAAATCAGCTGTCGCAGCCGATCCATATACAACCTGGGCTCGATGGCGGGCCACACGACAAACGTCGCGAGCGACCCCCTCGGCCTACCACTCGGCCGGGCCAGTACCCGCACCCGCTCCGAATCGAACTCTCCCACCACAACTTCCGCCCCCTTGGAATGTCTCGCGCAGCGATCGGCACCCACTATGCCGGAACGACCTGGACCCCGGTCGTCACCGCTGGTAAGGCAAATCCTTCCCCACCGAGGCCATCATCGCCTCGTACGCCCGCTGCATGTCGGTCAGCGCCTCCCGAACCTCCGCCAGCGCGAACCCCGCGTCCTCGGCGTTCCCCCGCGCGAGCTCCGCCTCGGCTTCCTCGGCGGCCGCGACCAGAATGCTCAGTGAATCCCCCTGAATGGTGACGCCGGGAAACCGCCGACCCTCCCATTGCACCAGCGTGTGCTGTCCGGCGGTGGCCAGGATCGTCGCCTCGTACGTCATCCCCGCCCCACCCGCTGCCCGAATCGCGACCGCCCGTCGACGCCCGCCGGATCTGCCAGCGCGAGTGCGACCCCGATCGGCATCCCGGTGCGCTCGGCGAGGTTCACGCGCTCCCGAACCTCCGCCAACGTCCGAGGCCGATATCCCGGCCCCGTCCCACAGCAGCCCGCACGGAACGTCAGCCCCGCGCCGAGCACGATCGCGAGCACGCGCCACCCGGCCGTATCCGCCTTACGCGGAACCGCGAGCTGCTCACCGGCATTGATCAACCCCGCCCGGCACTGCGGACACACCGCCGGCTCTCGATACCCCGGCATCTTGTACGAGACCCGGCACCCCAAACACACCCAATGCGACTTACACGGATGAAACCCCATGCCCGCAGGCTACGCAGCCGACCGCACCGAATCGACCGTTTATCGGTCCGAGCAAGGCCGCCGCGTCAACGCCCGCCCACACCCGGCCGCCGGTCGAATATCGTCGGATCGAACAATGCCAGCGCCTCCCCGACCGAAATACCCTCCCGCCGTGCGAGGTTCACGCGCTCACGAACCTCACGCGATGTACGCGGCCGATACCCGGGACCGGTGCCTCAGCACCCGCCGTGAAAGGTCAGCCCCGACTCGAGCACCGTCGCGAGGACTCGCCACCCGGCCCGGTCGGCCTTGCGCGGCACCTCGAGATGCGGTCCGGCGTTGGTCATCCCGCCCCGGCACTCCGGGCACCGCGCCCACAGCCGCCCCGTCGGATGTTTGAACGACACACGGCATCCCAGGCACACCCAGTGCGACGTGTTCGGGTAGAAGCACATGGGGACACGGTAGGGATGCCGCGCCCGCCGCGTCGATCCGTTTTCGACGCTCCCCGCCGGTCGACACCAACTGCTGCCGGCGCGTTCCTCAATCCGCCTACGGCCCCGTGCACTTCCGCAACTGCCGAACGGCCCGGTGCCGGATACGCTGCGTGGTCCACGACCGATCCGCCAAGAGTGACAACACATCCCGCAACTCCACCGGCACCGGCCCCGCCTCCACCCACGAGAGCCCCAGCTCGGTCCAGTAGACGCTCCTCATCCCGACGCCCGCCCGCAACAGCGATTCGACGCCCACGGTCGCGCACATGGAAGCCGGACAACCCAATTCGATCATCCGTTCCCCGACTGCGGATTCGACCATCTCGCGGTCGAACTCGAGCAACGGCAACAGCGGAATCGGGTAGCGCCCCTCGACAATCCTCCTGGGCGCGCCCCGATCACCGAGCCACACTGCGCACTCGAACACACCGATCCACGCTCCGGACCGGAATTGGAGCAATGGCTCCCACCCCGGCTCCGCCGTCTCCCCTGCCATCGCCACTTCCATGTCAGGTGTCGGCGTGGTCTGTGAGCGATGCCCGCAGCCGAGGCCGACGCCCGCAGCACGGTGTCGAGCGCGGCCGCTGGTCCGCTCAGGGCTCGCGGGTCCAGAGGGTGGCGGTCAGTTCGCGGAGGTGGGTGTCGTCGGGGACGTCGGCGGTCACGCGGAAGTAGACGACGGCGTTCTTGCTCGTGATCGCGCAGTACTCGGCGCCGGCGGGCAGGAGGTCGGTCGTCTTCGGCATCGGCTGTTCGAGGGCGTCGGTGCGGCAGCCTTCGGGGGTGGGGCCGGAGACCGAGAGGCCCAGGGCCTGGCCGGCGCCGGTCGTCAGAGCGCCGCCGCAGCCGATCTTCACGGACAGGTCGGTGTCGCGGGTCGTCGTGGGCTGGCCGGCGGGGAGGTCGAAATCGACGCCGGACTGGGCGCACGCGGTCGTCGCGGCGGGGATGCTCAGGGCCCGGTCCGTGTAGACCTCGCTCCAACCGGGGAAGGTGACCGCCTCGGTGGTGGTCGGCACCGTGGGAATCACGGGGATCGGCGCGCTCGCCACCGTCGTGGTCGTGGTGGGGATCGCGACCGTGGCGTCGTCGTCGGCTTCCAGGGCGGAGATGCCGAGCAGAATGCCGAGCAGGCTCACGAACGCCAAGGTCGCGGCGGCGAGCGCCATGCGCAGTTTGGAGCTCGACGAGGGGGGCGTCGGCTGTCCGGTGCCCAATCCGTTCGGCAGCAGCGCACTGCGCGGGCTCGGCGGAGCGGGCGGGGACGGGTGTGGGCTCATGCGGTGGGATCTTTCCGTCGAAAAGTCAACGGGGTCAACACTCTCATGACAAATGCCGTGATGGCCCGATTCGGCGAGTCCGAAATGAGTGGACAGCGGTCGCGGGCGGCGCGCACGATACCGCGATGACGTTCGATCTGCGCACGGCCGACCTAGAGGTGATCAACAGTGCGACCAAGTACCCCTCGATCGCGACCTATCACCGCCTCGGTGAACGCGGCGCGCTGACCGACGCCGTCACCGAATTCGACGGACCCGTCATCGGCACGGAGAAGGTCGACGGATCCAACTCCCGCGTCATCTGCCTGCCCGACGGCACCTGGCTGCTCGGCAGCCGCGAGGAACTGCTGTGCGCCAAGGGCGATCTGATCGGAAACCCCGCGCAGGGCATCGTGGCCGCGCTGCGCGACTTCGCCGACGCCCTCGACGCCCCGGGCGACGCGGTGCGGGTGTACTTCCTGGAAACCTACGGCGGCAAGGTGACCGCGGCGAGCAAGCAGTACACCGGCACCCTGACGGTCGGCTACCGGCTGTTCGACGTGGCGGTGCTGCACGACTACACCGAGCTGTTCACGCGCCCGGTCAAGGAGATCTCCGCCTGGCGCGAGGCGGGCGGCCAGTCGTTCGTCGACGAGACCGAACTGACCGCCGCCGCGGCGCACGCCGGGGTCGAGCTGACCCCGCGCCTGTTCACCCTCGATGCCGCGGACCTGCCCCGGGAGCTCGACGCGACGCGCGACTTCCTCGCCGCGCGCCTGCCCGAAACCCGGTGCGGGCTGGACGATAAGGCGGGCGGACGTCCGGAGGGCATCGTGCTGCGCACCCCGGACCGCTCCGTCATCGCCAAGGCTCGCTTCGAGGATTACGAGCGGACGCTGCGCCGGCGGCGCTCGGCCGCCGCGTCGAAGTAACACCCCGAACCGACCGCGGCCCGTACCGTGCGGAACACCCGTGCGGTACGGGCCCGCTCATACCGTGGGCCGCTTGGCTTTCGGCAGTTTGGCGACGATGGTCTCGTACGACGCGTCGATCAACTCCCGCAGTTCGTCCTCGGGGATCTTCCCGCCGAGCGCGATGCTGTTCCAGCCGTACCGCCCGATATAGGCCGACACCGACACGTCCTCGGGGTACACCGCGATCAACTCGTCCGCCTCGGCCCGGGTACCGCACTGGAGCCCGATCGAGTCACCGTTGCCGAGGAAGGCGAAGATCTTGTCGCCGACCTTCGCGACGATGTCTCCCTCCCACGGTTCGTCCTGCCACGCACCGGGTTTGGCCAGGCAGTAGGCGAGTACATCCATGGCGCGCTCCTCGAATCAGATGGGCAGCAGGCGGCCGACCACGGCGGTGAGCTGGCGGGCGGAACGGCACTCGTGCATCTCGATGATGTCGGCGTACTTCTTGGCGGCCGAATCGCCGGTACCCCACATCTTCTCGGCCTCGGGGTTGAGCCAGTAGGCGTGCTTGGCGACGCCGACCAGTTGACGCAGGGTGTCCAGCGCCGGATCGCGATAGTTGGTGCGGGCGTCGCCGAGGATGAGCAGCGAGGTGCGGCTGGTGACCGCGTCGGGGAACTGCTCCGCGAAACCCTCCAGGGCCGAACCGTAATCGGAGTGGCCCTCGATGCCGACCACGTGCGCCTCGGTGAAGATGCGCCGGGTGATCTGATCCAACGGGGTGGTGGCGTCGAACAGCTGGGTGACCTCGTCCACCCGATCCACGAAGGCGAAAATCCGTACGCGGGAGAACTGTTCGCGCAACGCGTTCACCAGCACCATGGTGAAGCTGGAGAATCCCGCCACCGAACCCGAGATATCGCACACCAGCACGAGATCCGGGCGGCCCGGGCGCGGCTTGCGAGTCACCAGGTTGACCGGAACGCCACCGGTCGACATGGACTTGCGCAGCGTCTTGCGCAGGTCGATCTCCCCGCGACGCGCCTTGCGCCGCCGGGAAGCCAAGCGCGAGGCCAGGATCCGCGCCAGCCGCTGACTGCTGCGCCGCAGATCGTCGAGCTCGTTCTGGGAGATGCGCAGGAAGTCCGCGTCCTCGGCCTGGCGGGCCACACCGTAATTGGCGACCCGCTCGCGCCCGATGCGCTCGGCGACGCGACGCCGGGTCTCGGCCTCCACGGTGCCCCGGAACGACTTGATGCGCTGGCGCGCGGTGCGCCGGGCGACCTCGGTATCGAAGTCGGAGTTGTCCATTCCCGCCGCGAGCCCGGCCAGCAGTTTGGCCACCAGCAGTTCGGGCTGCAGATCCTTGAGCGTCTGATAGCTGGAGAACGACGGCCCGCCGGCGGCCTGGTACTGCCCCATCTGCTCGACCATCTGCGCGGCCAGCGCCTGGAGCTGCTGCTCCTGCTCCGGCGAGGGCTCCTGCATCAGCAGCTCGGCCAGCATCTGCCGCAGTTCGATGATGTTCACCGAACCGTCCGGCTTGTAGGGGATCTCGACCTCGGCCGCCCCGATGCGTTCGCCCAGCGCCGCCGGGAACCACAGGTCGAAGAGCCCGTCGTAGGTGGCGCGCTGGGTGGTCCGGCGCAGCAGCGCACAGGCGAGCCCCTCGCGCACCGCCTCCCGGTCCATCAGGTCCAGCACGGTGAGCACCTGTGCGGCATCGACCGTTTCGGACGGCCCGACCGGAATTCCCCTGGCGCGCAGCGCTTCCACGAAACCCACCAGGTGCCCGGAGAACCCGTGCTCGGCGGTCGGGCCCGGCACCGCGGTGGCCGGGCGCGGCGCGGGCGCTCCCCCGCCGGTGACCGCGCGCACGGCCGCGGAGACGAAGCCGCGGGACGAGCTGGAACCGCCGCTCATGGCCTCAGGCCAGCTTCAGCTCGGACTGGGCGCGCAGGTGATCGGCCTGATGCTTGAGCACCACGCCGAGCGTGGCGCGCACGGTCTTGTCGTCGAGATCCTTGGCGCCCAGCGCGATCAGCGTGCGCGCCCAGTCGATGGTCTCCGCCACCGAGGGCAGCTTCTTGAGCTGCATGCCGCGCAGCACGTGCACCACCCGCACCAGCTGGGCGGCGACCGCGGGCTTGAGCTCGGGCACCCGGCTGGCCAGGATGCGACGCTCGAGATCCTCGTCCGGGAAGTCGATGTGCAGGTACAGGCAGCGGCGCTTCAGCGCCTCGGACAGCTCGCGGGTGGCGTTGGAGGTGAGCACCACGAACGGCTTGCGGGTCGCGGTGATCGTCCCCAATTCCGGCACGGTGACCGAGAAGTCGCTCAGGATCTCCAGCAGCAGGCCCTCGATCTCGACGTCGGCCTTGTCGGTCTCGTCGATGAGCAGCACGGTCGGATCACTGCGCCGGATGGCGGTCAGCAGCGGGCGCGAGAGCAGGAATTCCTCGGTGAAGACGTCGGATTTCGTTTCCGCCCAGTCGTTCTCCGAGGACGCCTGGATCCGCAGGATCTGCTTGGCGTGATTCCACTCGTAGAGCGCACGCGCCTCGTCCACGCCCTCGTAGCACTGCAGGCGCACCAGTTCCGCGCCCGCGACCTGGGCCACGGCCTTGGACAACTCGGTCTTGCCGACGCCGGCCGGACCCTCGATGAGCAGTGGCTTGCCGAGCCGATCCGCGAGGAAAACCGACGTGGCGGTGGCCTTGTCGGCGAGATAGCCGGTGCCGGCCAGGCGCTCGATCACATCGTCGACCGACGAGAAGATCGGCTCCTGAATCGGTGCTGCTGTAGGAGCCACGGGAGCTGCCTTTCTTCGAAAGTGTTCAGACGGGCCGGATCTGGCCGTCGCCCCACACGATCCATTTGGTGGAGGTCAGTTCCGGCAGGCCCATGGGGCCCCGGGCGTGCAGCTTCTGGGTGGAGATGCCGATCTCCGCGCCGAAGCCGAACTGCTCGCCGTCGGTGAAGGCGGTGGAGGCGTTGACCATGACCGCGGCGGCGTCGACCCGGGTGGTGAACTCGCGCGCGGCTTTCAGATCACCGGTGACGATGGCCTCGGTGTGGCCGGTGCCCCAGTGGTTGATGTGCTCGACGGCCGCGTCCAGATCGTCGACGACCTTCAAAGCGATGTCCAGGGACAAGTATTCGTCGGCCCAGTCGGTCTCGGTGGCGGGCACCAGCCCGGGCAGGTCGCCGTGAACGGTGACGCCCGCGCCGTCCAGGGCCGCGAGCAGCCGGGGTACGGCGGTCTCGGCGATGGCGGCGTCGACGAGCACGGTCTCGGCGGTGTTGCACACGCTCGGGCGGCGGGTCTTGGCGTTGAGCAGAATGCTCTCGGCCATATCGAGATCCGCGTTCCGGTGCACGAAGACGTGGCAGTTGCCGGTGCCGGTCTCGATGGTGGGCACCAGCGCGTCGCGCACGACGGCGTTGATGAGCCCGGCGCCGCCGCGCGGGATGACCACGTCCACCAGCCCGCGGGCCTGGATCAGGTGGGTCACGCTGGAGCGGTCGTCGGCGGGCAGCAGCTGCACCGAATCGGCCGGAAGACCCTGCGCGGCAAGCGCTTCGCGCAGCACCTCGACCAGCGCGGCGTTCGAGCGCACCGCGGAGGACGACCCGCGCAGCAGCGCCGCGTTGCCGGACTTGAGCGTGAGCCCGAAGGCATCGACGGTGACGTTCGGCCGCGCCTCATAAACCATGCCGACCACCCCGAGCGGGACCCGCACCTGACGGATCTCCAGGCCGTTGGGCAGCGTCGAACCGCGCACCACGTCACCGACCGGATCCGGCAGCCCGGCCACCTGCCGCAGCCCCGAGGCGATGCCGTCGACGCGGGCCGCGGTCAGGCGCAGGCGATCGAGCTGCGCTTCCGGGGTGCCCCCGGCCGCCGCGAGCTCGATGTCCTCGCCGTTGGCGATGAGCAGTCGATCCTTGGCGGCCAGCAGGGCGTCGGCGGCGGCGTGCAGCGCGGCGTCCTTCTGCGCGGTGGTGAGCTGGGCGAGCGCGCGCGAGGCCACCCGGGCCCGGCGTGCGGCGGCGTGCACCACCTTGCGAACGTTGTCCAGTTCGGTGGCGGTCGAAGCTGTCATGGGTACAGCGTACTGACCGGGCCGGGGCGGGCTTTCGCCGACTTGGGGCAGACCGCCGCAGTCCCCGGGTCCCCGGTGCGGCGGGTGGGCGGATCACTCGGCGGGAGCCCGCAGCAGCGCGATCGCCGCGATGCTCAGGTCCGGGGCCAGGGCCGGGAGGCGGGCGGGGCCGGCGGTCTCCAGGCAGTCCCGGATGCGGTCCTCGATGCCGCCGATGAGCAGGTCCACCACGCCCGGCGACGGCGTGCCGGTCAGTTCGCCGCGTTCCACGCCCAGGGCGTGCGCGCGAATCATGCGGTCGGCGAAGACCTTCTTCATGCGATGGCGACGCTCGGCGAACGCGGGCCCGGCGGCCAGGGCCTCTATGTGCAGGGCGCGGGCGGCGGCCGGTTCGGCGGCGAGGATGGCCAGGTAGGACTCGAGGGAGCGGCGGATCAGGTGCTGCCAGTCCGCCTGCGCGTGCGCCTCCAGGGCCGTGCCGAGTTGGTTCTGCAGCAGTTCCATGGCGATGTCGAAGGCGTACGCGAAGCACTCCTCCTTACCAGCGAACAGCTCGTAGAAGGTGCGGCGCGAGACCTGCGCGTGCTTGGTGATGTCGGCGACCGTGGTGGCCGGGTAGCCCGATTCGGCCACCGCGTGCAGCACGGCCAGAGCGAGACGGCCCTGCTGGGAGGCGAGCACCTGCTCGCGGGTCAAGGCACTCGGACCGGGCCGCAGTCGATCTCGCGACACCTGCGCTGCGATTGCCATGTCTGCACTGTAGCGGCCTTGTCCGCGGAAGTGAGCCCGGTTACAGTGAGCCACGACAGTTGGGTACGCAACAGTTTCTATCCGGGCCGGCAGGGGCACGACGGTCTCGGACAGCCATGAAGGGGCGGATCGACGCCATGAGGAGAATCAGCGGCGCCGCGATGCGGTTGGCCGTGGCGGCAGTGGCCGCGACCGTGGTGGGCGCGCTCGCCACACCCATATCGACAGCGGAGGGCATCGATCCCGTCGCGGGCGCTCCGGACTGGAACGCCACCTACGACCAGGCTCCGCTCTACCCCGGCGTGCACATCGACTGGGATGTGCCGCTGACCATGAGCGACGGCACCGTGCTGAAGGCGAACGTGTACCGGCCGATGGACGGGGCCGGACGGATCGTCGAGACACCCACCCCGACCATCGTCAACCTCACGCCGTACACGAAACTCGCGTCCATGCTGGCGGATTCGGCCCAGTCGGTGCCGCTGCTGTTCGACGGTTTCGTCTCGGTCATGAACCGCTTCGACCTGTTCGATCTGAACGGCACCCCGGCCTCGGGCGTCGGCGATCTGGTGCGGACGCTGTCCGGTGGGATCACCCGCAACTTCGCCGTGGACCGCAAACTGCTGCAGAGCGGGTACACCCAGGTCGTGGTGGATGTGCGCGGAACCGGTTTCTCCCAGGGGATTTGGGAGGCGTTCGGGGCGCGGGAACAGCAGGACACCCTCGAGGTGCTGGAGTGGACCGCGAGTCAGTCGTGGTCGAACGGATCCATTGGCATGTCCGGGGTGTCGTACTCGGCGATCAATCAGGTGCAGGCCGCCGACAAACGACCGTCGGCGCTGAAGGCGATCTTCCCGGTGGTGCCGGGCTCGGATCTGTTGCGCGACACCGCGGCTCCCGGTGGCGGCGTCGGCGTCGGCTTCCTGCCGCTGTGGGTGTCGGCCATCGATTTCTCGAAGCTGATCCCGGATCTGACCGCGGCCGCGACCGGGCGATTCGACTGGAAGTGGCTGGCCGATCGGGTGGCGAGCCCGTTCACCTACCTGGACTTGATGATTCAGGCGCTGTTCGTGCCGTCGGTGGACGCCATCCCGCCGCATCTGCGTACCTTCCTCGATGCCGAGGGGCCGTTCCGCAGCGGACTGTTCGGCCGGCCCGAGAACATCCGGGTGCCCACGTTCGTGGTCGGCGGCTGGCACGACATCTTCGCCTACACCGAACCGCAGATCTACAACGAGATTCCGCTGCCGCCGGGACAGAAGCAGCTGCTCATGGGCGACTGGTACCACGTCACCGCGGGGTCGGGACTGGGTACGCCGGGTGCGCCGCCGCGCCTGGACGTGTTGCAGCGCGCGTGGTTCGACAGGTGGCTCAAGGGAATCGACAACGGCATCGACGGCTTCGGGCCGGTCACACTGGCGCAGCAGGGCGCGGGCTGGGTGAGCGACAGCTCGTTCCCGACGGCCGCGGCCGAACACCGCCGGATGTATCTGTCGGCGGATCCCAGCGGAACGACCGGGCAGGTGGTGCACGACGGGTCGCTGCGCGCCGACGTACCCGGACCGGCGCGGTTGACCGTCGCACCGGGGCTGTCCACGCTGTGCTCGCGCGACTCCGCGCAGATCACCGCCGGGGCGCTGTCGGTGATCGACGCCTGCGCCAAGGACTCGCGGATCGCCGAGACGGCCGCGCTGACCTTCACCGGCGCCCCGGTGGCCGAGGCCACCCGGATCTCCGGACCGATTGCGCTGCACCTGAACACGGTGCACGACGCCACCGACGGGTACTGGACCGCGACCGTGAACGACGTCGCGCCCGACGGCACCTCCACCGTGCTGACCTCGGGTCAGCTCACCTCGTCGCTGCGCGCGATCGACGAGAGCAGGAGCGAACGCTCGGCCAACGGCGACTACACCGATCCCTATCACTTCCTGACCCTGGAAACCCGGCAGCCGACGGTCCCGGGTGAGGCCGCGACCCTCGACATCGCCCTGGCCGCAACCGATGCCGTCCTGCGGCCGGGCCATCGCCTGCGCGTCGACGTCTACGCCTCGAATTTCCCCAAGGGCATGCTGATCCCGGCCCTGCTCATCGAATCCGAGCTGCGCCCACAGCATCTGGTGCTGGATCCGGCCGCGCCCAGCTGGATCAACATCCCCACCGACCGGCCGCTGTAAGGCGCCGGCGGCGAACACCGCGGACCCGGCGGCTCGCCCGGGATTTCTCCCGGCGGCCGGGGACCGGCTCGCCGGTTACCGTGACCGTATGACCGCGAGCATCCGGTTGTCGTCCGCCGCCGGCCGTTGGGTTCTGCTGGCCACCGTCCTGGGGTCGGGCATGGCGATGCTCGACGCCACGGTGGTGAACGTGGCGCTGCCCCGGATCGGGGCCGAGTTCGGGGCGTCGATGGCCGGATTGCAGTGGACGGTCAACGCGTACTCGCTGACGCTGGCCGGATTGATCCTGCTGGGCGGGGCGCTCGGGGACCGGTTCGGCCGGCGGCGGGTGTTCGTGATCGGGGTGGTGTGGTTCGCGGTGGCGTCCGCGCTGTGCGGGGCCGCGCAGAACGTCGAGATGCTGATCGCGGCCCGGGCGCTGCAGGGGGTGGGCGGGGCACTGCTGACGCCGGGATCGCTGGCGATCATTCAGGCGTCCTTCACGCCGCGGGATCGGGCGCCCGCGGTCGGCGCGTGGTCGGGGCTGGGCGGGGTGGCCGGGGCCATCGGGCCGTTCGTGGGCGGGTGGCTCGTGGAGTACGCGGGGTGGCGGTGGGTGTTCCTGCTGAACGTGCCGCTGGCGATCGTGGTGGTGCTGGTGGCGGTGCGGCACGTGCCCGAGACGCGGGACGCGGGGTCGCACGGGAAGTTCGACGTGCTGGGGGCGGTGGCCGCGGCGCTGTGCCTGACGGGCATCACCTACGCGCTGACCACCGCGCCGGAGGCGGGTGCGAATCGGGCGCTGGTGGTCGGGAGCGCGGTGCTCGGCGTCGTGGCGGGCATGGTGTTCGTGGTCGTCGAGCGGCGGCGGTCGGCCCGCGCGAACGGGCCCGCGCCGACCGGACCGCAGCCGATGGTGCCGGTGGACGTCTTCGCCTCGCGGCAGTTCACAGCGATCAACGCGGTCACCTTCGTCATGTACGGGGCGATGGGGGTGGTGTTCTTCCTGCTGGTGCTGACCCTGCAGGTGGTCGCCGGATTCAGCCCGATCGCCGCGGGAACGGCGTTGCTGCCCAGCACCGTGCTGATGCTGCTGTTCTCCGCGCGGGCGGGGGCGCTCGCGCAGAAGGTCGGACCGCGGTGGCCGATCACCATCGGGGTGCTGCTGGCCGCGGCGGGCATGCTGCTCATGACGCGCGTCAGCGAGCACACCTCCTATCTGGGCACGGTGCTGCCCGCCGCGATCGTCTTCGGCCTGGGGCTCACCCTCGCGGTGGCCCCGCTCACCGCCACGGTGCTGGCCAGCGCCGACGAACGGCACGCCGGGGTGGCGAGCGGGGTCAACAACGCGGTCGCGCGGGCCGCCGGACTGCTCGCGGTGGCGGCCATTCCCCCGCTGGCCGGGCTCACCGGCGACGCGTACAACAACCCCGCCGACTTCGAACACGGCTTCCGGATCGCGTTGTTCGTGTGCGTGGCGCTCATGCTGCTCGCGGCCGTGCTGACCGTGTTGACCGTCGAGGACGACGCCTTGGCCGCCGCGCCCCCGGAGGCCGAACCGGAATGCCGCACCTTCTGTGCCATCTCCGCGCCGCCGCTGGAACCGGCGCGCAGCGGCCGATCCACCGGGGGCGGCGCAGAATAGCGAATCCTTGACCGTCAGAAGGGGAAACGGCGTTCGGCGGTCACCGACCACACGCGGACCAGTCTGCCGTCGACGGTCTCGAAGAAGTCGATTCCGCTGCGGCCGTTGCCATCCGGAAGTTCGGCGTACCAGCGGCAGGAGAAGGCCGCGGGGCCGTTCCGGGTGAAGGTCCCCACCGCGTGGCCGTCGAGGACGAAGCGGATGCCGGTGCGGGCGCGCCGGTAGGCATGGAGGAACTCCGCGAATGCCGCCGGGCCGCGCACGGCGTCGGCGGGATGCTTGCCTTCGCCCTCGTCCCTGCCGAACGCGATGCGGAAGTCGCTGCCGCACAGGTCGTTCGCCAGCTCGGGCGCGCTGTTCCACATCTCGGTCCAGGCGGCGGCGAAGTCGTCGGCGGTGGTGATCTCGGTCGATACGGTGGTCATGGCTGCTCCCGGTGTCGTTCGATCGCCCCGGTATCGGGGCACAACACCCAGCGTTCAGTCCGTGCGCGACAACGGTATGTCCGTGATCGCCGCCACATCGATGAGCTTGCCGTCGCCGGTCGAGATGAGCGACAGGTCGATTCCCCTGTCCGGCACCCGATCCGGCAGCACCTCGGCGGACAGCACGCGGTCGAGCCGGAAGCCGCGGATCGCGCCGCGCAGCAGGCACCACGCCGAGAGGTACCAGTGCTCGCCGACGATGAGCCCGAGCGGCTCCACCAGGCGCGAACTCGCGACACCCGCCCGGTCGGTGTACGACAGCCGCAGCACCCGGCGGCCGATCAGCGCCTCCAGCACCTGCGGCGGCGCGGTCGGCGACTCCCCCGGAAGCAGCCGGATGCGGTCGCTGAGCTCGGCCGCGCCCGCCCGGTCCCCCTCGGTCAGCACCCCCAGCACCTTGTGCACGGCCGACCGGGCCGCGGGCGCGAACGGGGTCCCGGCCAAGCGCGGCAACGCGACCAGCAGCGCGGTCGCCTCGGTCGCGGTCAGCGACACCGGCGCCAGCGTGCGCCCCCGGTCCAGCGCGTAGCCCCCGTTGCGCCCCGGCATCGTCCGCACCGGCACCCCCGACTGCTGCAGCGCCGCGATGTCCCGCACGATCGTCCGCGGCGTCACCTCCAGTCGCGCCGCCAACTGCCGCGCCGACCGCGGCCGCGGGCTGTAGGCCCGCAGCTCCTCGGCGAGCGCGTAGAGCCGCTCGGTCTTGGTCACCCCCGCATTCTGGCGCGGGGGTACGACAGGTACGCGTGAGCGGGTTGCCGGGACGGGCCGAATCCGCGCGAGTCGGGCGATGGGTCGGTAGGTGCTCGTTTATCGTGCGGGTATGGCGCGGATCGTGGTGGTGGGCAGCATCAATATGGATCTGGTGACTACCGTCGGGCGGCGGCCGGAGCCCGGGGAAACCGTCAGCGGGGAGTCGTTCGCGCTCGTGCCGGGCGGGAAGGGCTCGAACCAGGCGATCGCGGCGCGGCGCGGCGGGGGCGCGGTGGAGTTCGTGGGGGCCGTGGGTGACGACGTGTTCGCGGAGGCCCTGGAAACAGTGCTCGCCACGGCGGGGGTGGGGGTTTCGCGGCTGCGGCGCGTCGACGGGCCGAGCGGGGTGGCGGCGATCATCGTGGACGGGGGCGGGGAGAACAGCATCATCGTTGTGGGCGGGGCCAATTCGCGGATGACCGACCTGAGCGAGGCGGACCTGGCGGCCATCGCGCAGGCGGATGTGCTGCTGTGCCAGTTGGAGATTCCGGTGGAGACCGTGCTGGCGGCGGCGGTGCACGCGCGCGCGAACGGTGGCCTGGTGATGCTCAATCCGTCTCCGGTGCGCGAACTTTCGGACGAGCTCTGGGCGGTGGTGGACATCGCGGTGGTCAACGAGGGCGAGGCCGCCGAGTTCGGGGCGGCCCTGGACGTGGTGCCGCACGTGATCACCACGCTGGGCGCGGACGGCGCGGTGTATCGCGGGCTCGACGGACGCACGATTCCGCAGGCGGGGATCGAGGTGGCGGTCGTGGACACCACGGGAGCCGGGGACACCTTCACGGGAGTGCTCGCGGCGCACTGGCACGAGGGGCCGGAGACCGCGATGCGATGGGCGTGCGCGGCGGGGGCATTGGCCACCACGACGTTGGGCGCCAGCGCGGCGATTCCGTCGTTCGAGCAGATCGAAGGGGCATTGGGCCCGGCCTGATCGTGCAACAATCCCACTGTTCGGCGGAATCCGCCGCCGTCGGGGTATTCGCGCACGATCCGACCGGGTATCTCACGCCGCCGCGGTCGGAGCCTTCCCCGTATGCAGCGCAACCAGATCCGCCAATTGCCGGCCCACCCGCTCCAGCGGCGCGGTGGTGCGCGACGCCAGCGACATGACCACCGCGCCCTCGATCGCCGCCACGATGGTCGTGGCCAGGGTCCGGGCGGTCTCGGGCGCGACCTGCTCGGCTTCGAGCCGATCGGCCAGGATGCCCTCCCACTCGCTGAAGGTCTCCCCCGCGACGTCGGCGGCCTCCGGCGATTCGGCGCGGCCGAGGGCGGCAGCGACTATCGGGCAGCCCGCGGTGAAATCGCTCGAGATCAGGGCGTCGCGCCACATGGCCGGGAAGGCCCCGATGACCGTCGCCAGGTCCGTGCCCGCGGTGACGGTGCGCATGAGGGCGCTCGACGCTTCGCCCGCCGTGCGCGTCGCCTCGGCCACCAGCTCGGATTTGCCGCCCGGGAAGTTCAGGTAGACCGAGCGGCGCGATATGCCGCTGTGCTCCAGGAGCTGGGCGATTCCGGTTCCGGCGATGCCCTTGCAGCGCATGAGCGCAATGGCGCTGTCGATGAGGCGGTCGCGCGCTCCCATGGTCGATTCCTTCCTTGCAGTATACCGATCGGTGTACTAGCGTTTTCCGTTATACCGATTGGTCTACCGAGTGTAGACCGGCGTAATCCACTTCGACGATGATTCGGAGCACCTGCCATGGCCACATCACCCTCCCGGCGGCCGGCCCCGGACCGAACCGCGCCAACTCCCAGCAACGGAGTGCCCGGTCTGTCCGATCCGCTGCCGCTGGCCAGTGGGCAGGTGCTGCCGAACCGCATGATGAAGTCGGCGCTGAGCGAGGGTCTGGGCACCACCGACTGCGCGCCCGACGAGCGCCTCGAGCGCCTCTACGCGCGCTGGAGCACCGGCGGCTACGGGCTGATCGTGACCGGCAACGTCATGGTCGACAGCCGGCACCAGGGTGAACCGGGCAATGTGGCGCTCGAGGACAAACGGCATCTGGCGGCGGTCACGCGGTGGGCCGAGGTGGCCAAGGCCGGCGGCAGCAAGGTCTGGATGCAGATCAATCATCCCGGCCGCCAGGCCAATCCGCTGGTGACGCGGAACCGCACCGTCGCGCCGTCGGCCATCGCCATGGGCATCCCGGGCGCCCCGGCCCCGCGCGCGCTGACCGAAGCCGAGATCCTGGAGATCATCGAACGTTTCGGCGTGGCGGCGAGCATCGCCGAGACCGCGGGCTTCGACGGCGTCCAGATTCACGGCGCGCACGGCTACCTGGTATCGCAGTTCCTGTCGCCGCTGTCGAATCAGCGCACCGACGCCTGGGGCGGAGATCCCGAGCGGCGCAGGCGATTCGTGCTCGAGGTCGCGCGCAGTATCCGCGCGGCCGTCAGCCCGGGATTCGGGCTCGGCATCAAACTCAACTCCGCCGACTTCCAGCGCGGTGGTTTCACCGAGGACGAATCACGCGCGGTCGTCGAGGCGCTGGCGAGCGAGGGCCTGGACCTCATCGAGATCAGCGGCGGCACCTACGATTCCCCGGCCATGCTGAATCGCCCGCAGACCGCCGCGGCCAGCACCCGGGCCCGGGAGGCGTACTTCCTGGAGTACGCCGAATCGGTGCGGCAGGCGGCCGGCGCGGTGCCGATCGCGGTGACCGGCGGCTTCCGTTCCCGCGCGGCCATGTCCGAGGCGCTGGCCGAGGGCAAGTGCGACCTCATCGGCCTGGGGCGTCCCGCCATCCTGTTCCCGAACGCGGCAGCCGATCTGCTCACCAACGGCACCGAAGTGCTGAATCCCCCGGCGATTTCCCTCGGCCTGCCCGCCCGGCTGCGGGCCAACCCCATGCTGAAGTCCCTGGACGGCGCGCTGGATCTGCAGTGGCACACCGACCAATTGCATCTGCTCGGCGCGGGCAGCGAGCCGGACCCGGAGCGCTCGCCCTGGAGGACCGCCGTTCTCATCGTGCGGCGCAACGGTTTCGACGCCTTCCGCAGCAAGCGGTCGGCCGCGCCGCGGCCCGCCGTGAACGCCGCGGCCCGCAAGTTCCGCCGGGAGCGGACCCTGGGCCGCTACGTCATGAACCCCGCGGTGCGGGCCCTGGACCGGATCGGCGTGCGCACCGCGCTGGCCGCGGAGATCGAGACCATCGGCCGCAAATCCGGTGAGCCGCGCCGGGTTCCGATCTCCATACTGTTCGACGCCGACGGCGCGTGGGCCATCTGCCAGCACGGCATGCGCTCGGGTTGGGGCCTCAACATCTCGGCGAACCCCGAAGTCCGGGTCCGCCAGGGCGATCGCTGGCGCACCGGCACCGCCGTCCTGCTCCCGGACGACGACGTGGTGGCCCGCTCGCGCACCTTCGCCCCGCATCCGCTGCTGGCGCCGGCCGCGCGCGGCATGTTCGCCGCGCTGGAGACCGATCCGGTGACGGTGCGAATCACCTTCACCGACTGACGATTTCGCGCGTCCCGCCGGATCCCGGTCCCGGTGCTTCCGGCGGGGCCACGAGCATCCTCAGAGGTTGGGGCGCACCAGGATCTGGATGTGATCCTCCGGATTGCGCAGGGACTCGATGGCCCCGGCCACCCCGTCCAGCCCGACCTCGTCGGTGATGAGCGAGGCCGCGTCCACCGTGCCCTCGGCGATGCGGCGCAGGGTCTTGGCGTATTCCTCGTGCGGGTACACCATGCACATCTCGAGCGAGATGTCCTTGTATATCCCGACGATGGGCCGGATGACGTCGTCGGTCATGACCGCGCCGATCTGCAGGATCCTGGTCTCGCGCGGCACCCTGTCCATGAGTTCCATCAGCAGCCCGCGCACCGCGGCGCACACCCAGACGTGCAGTTTCTGGCCGGGCGCGGCCAGGTCCCGCCACACCTCCACCGGGTCCTCCACCGCCGGATCCACGACCCGGTGCGCGCCCAGGCGCAGGGCGGCCTCGCGGCGCAGCCCCGACGGATCCGAGGCGACGATGGGCGCGACCCCGCGTTCGGCCAGCGCCGCGACCGCGCCCAATCCGACGGGGCCGCAACCGATCACGATGCCGCTGCCGTCGGGCCCGATCCCGGTGCGCGCCACGTTGCCGAAGCCGACGGCCAGGGGTTCGGTCATGGCCGCCACGTGCGCGGGCACGTGATCGGGAATCGGCTCCAGTGCCATGGCCTGCAACACCATGCGCTCCCCGTAGCCGCCGGGGAAATCGTTGGAGAAGCCGAGGCCGTGGATGCCGCCGGCCGCGTCCAGCGCCCACGGCAGGGCGACCACGTTCTGTCCCTCGACGAACGGGGTATCCGGTCCCGCGCCGATGACCCGGGCAGCGAGCTCGTGGCCCATGACCAGGTCCCGGTGCGGGTCGAACAGGAAGGTCGGCACGCCGCTGTCCCGCGAGGCCCGCAGGAACTCGTCGGTGTGGTCCAGGGCCTGTTTGTCCGAGCCGCAGATCCCGCACGCGATGGTCTCGACCAGCACCTGCCCGGGACCGGGCACCGGCTCCGGGACCTCGTCGACGACGAGCCTGCGATTGCGCATGACGACCGCGCGCATGTCAGTTCCCTTCCGGCGCCGGGGTCGGGTCGCTCAGCCGCGGGCCCACTCGTGGCCCCAGTAGCTGTCCGCGGTCATCTCCTCCGCGACGTAGTCGTCGCCGACCAGCATGCCCTCGCAACCGAATTCGATGTCCCAGTTGCCGGGGGTGCGCACGTAGAAGGAGATCATCTTGTCGTTGGTGTGCCTGCCCAGCGTCGAGGACAGGTGGTAGCCCGCCTTGGTGACGCGGTCCAGGGCCCGGCCGACATCGTCGAGCGAGTCCACCTCGACCATGATGTGCACGATGCCGGGGCCGTCCGGGCGGCTGCCCGGGATGAGCGCGAGGCTGTGGTGCCGGGGGTTGACGCCCATGAAGCGGATCCAGATGGGATGCGCAGGCGGTCCGACGCGGAACGAGCCGCGCGAGCTGAAATCCAGTACCTCGGTGTAGAACTGCCGCGCGGCCTCGATGTCGGGCACCGGCAGCACCACGTGCCCCAGGCCCAGGTCGCCGTTGACGAACCGGGCGCCGTAGCGGGTCAGCACGGGGCTGTGGTCGAGCAGCGGTCCGTGGAACACCTCGATGGTGAACCCGGCCGGATCGACGAAGCTGATCGCCTCCTCGACATGACGATTCGCCGATTCCTCGAGGCTCAGCGCGGTCACCGCGACGCCCGCCTTCTCCAGGATCTCGCGCACCAGGTGCAGCGAGCGGCGGTCCGCGACCTGCCAGCCGACGGCGATGACCTCGTCGCGCTCACCCGGCACCAGTTCCAGGCGGTAGGTGTGCTCGTCGGTGCGCAGGTAGACCGAGTCCGGATTGGGGCCCGAGCCCTCGGCGAAACCGAGGGTGTCGAAGGCGAATTCGCGCCACGCCGCGACATCGGCGATGCGGACGCGGACGTAGCCGAGGGAGCTGAAGGCAGCCATGGTGAACTCCTAGCGATTTCAGGAATAGGTGATCGAGACGTCGTCGGTCACCGGAACGGCCTGGCAGGCCAGCACATAGCCCTCTTCCAGGTCGGCGTCTTCGAGAACTTCGTTGCGCCGCATGGACACCTCGCCGGAGACGACACGGCAGACGCAGGCGCTGCACGCGCCCTCGCGGCACGAGTACGGCGCCTCCAGGCCCTTGGCGAGCAGCACGTCCAGCAGGGTCTGCTGCCGCGGCCAGGTGACCTCGTGGTTCTCCCCGTCGAGTTCGACCCGCGCGACGGCGTTGTCACCGGCGGCGGCCGCGGCGTCCATATCGACCGCGGCGGTATCGGTCTCGAACGGATTGCCCGCCAGCGACACGAACTTCTCCGCGTGCACACGCTTGCGATCCGCGCCGAGCGCGGTCATGGCCGCGGCGACCGCGTCCATGAACGGGCCGGGGCCGCAGACGAACACCTCGCGGCCGGCCCACGGCGCGGCCAGCGCGGTGAGCTGGGCGACGCTCGGCAGGCCCTGGACCGACTGCAGCCAGTGCAGCACCAGCAGCCGATCCGGGTGCGCGGCGGCCAGTTCCGCGAGTTCGGCCGCGAAGATGACCGAGTTCTCGTGCTGGTTGGCGTAGATCAGCGTGATGTGACCCGAACCCCGCGCCAGCGCGGACTTCAGGATGGACAGCACCGGGGTGATGCCGCTGCCGCCGCCGAACAGCAGCAGATCGGTGTCCAGCGACGCGGGGGTGAAGAGCCCGGCCGGCGGCAGCACGTCCAGGCTCATGCCCTCGACGGCGTTGTCGCACAACCAGTTCGAGCCGTAGCCGTCGACCGTGCGTTTCACCGTCACCTTGAGCGGGCCGCCCTCGTGCGGCGCGCTGGACAGGGAGTAGCAGCGACTCACCGACCCGGTGCGCTCGCTCGGAATGCGCAGGGTCAGGAACTGGCCGGGGCGGTAGTCGAAGCGATCGGCGCAGTCCGCGTCCGGGGTCAGTTCCAGCGATACCGCGTCGGCGGTCTCGCGCACCACCCGGGTGATGCGCACCGCGGCGCTGCCGCCCGCGCGCCGCACGGTCTCCAACGCGGCGTCGGCGTCGAGCTGCGCCGTATCCGGTTCGAGGTCTGCCACCGTCATCGCTCCACCAGTTCCATTCCTGTGCGTGTGTTTCGTTCCCGATCCGATCGGGTAGACCATTCGAGGGTCGACCGCCGACGCTGCCGGGCGGCCTGTTTCTCAGGCTTGGCGGCGGACCGTCGCTGACGCTCGGCGGCGGCCCGTCGCCAAGACGCCGCGCCCTAGGCCAGGGTGCGCCCGCGCGTGCGCACATCCGCGTCGCGGGTGCTAGCGCCCAGCGCGCCCGAGGCCACCGCCGCGTCGATGCTGTCGCGCAGCGCGTGGCAGGTGTGCGCCTTCAGGCCCGTCGCGGCCAGTTCCGTGCAGGCGGCCTCGGCGGCCCGGTTCCATTGCACGCTGGTGTGCTGGGGGCTGAACTTCTCCACCAGCACGCAGGTCCCGCAGGACCCGCACGAAACCCGATCCATCTCGGCGCCTCTCAGCCCTGTGCCGCGGCGGCTTCGGCGCGCTTGGCCAGGTTGTCGGCCACCTCGGCCTCCCAGGCGGTGACCGCGCGGGTGGTGTCCACCTCGAACTCGAAGCGCGCGGTCATCTCGTCGCTGACCGCGGCGGCGTCGGTGTAGAACTGCTCGTACCAGCGACGCAGCTGGTAGACCGGCCCGTCCTCCTCGCACAGCAGCGGATTGTTGATGCGCGACTTGCGCTTCCAGATGTTGGCGTCCTGCTCGAAGCCCTTGCCGAGTCCGCCGACGAACTTCTGCGCGATCTCCGCGGCCTGCTCGGCCGGAACGCCGTCGGGCCTGCGCGCGATGGCCCCGTACATGAGCATGAACTGGTTCTCGTTGATCGGGTAGTGACAGTTGATCAGGTACCCCTCGACGACCAGGCCGTTCGCGCTCTCGGACTTCAGGTAGTCGATCATGTAGGACGGGCCGTAATAGGAAGCCTCGGACTGCAGGACGTTCTTGCCGCCCAGCGCCTTGGCGGTCTCGCCCATCATGTCCTCGCGCGAGACCGAGGTCATGTACTGGCTGGCGGTGTGCCCCTCGAAGACGTTCTTGAAGAAGGTCGGGAAGCCGTAGTGCACGTAGAAGAAGTGCGCCATGTCCACCACGTTGTCCACGACCTCGCGGCAGTTGGCGTCCACGATCATGGTGTTCCAGGTCCAGTCGGTCCACTCGTCGCTGAACGCGGCGTCGATGCGCGGGATCGCGACCTCGGCGGGCGGCTGCTTGTTCTCCGGGTCGTGCCAGACGAACAGCTGGTGGTTCTCGACCATGGTCGGCCACGCCTTGGTGCGGGCCAGCGGCGGCACCCGGCGCGCGTACGGGATGCCCGTGCACTTGCCCTTGCCGTTCCAGCGCCAGTCGTGGAACGGGCAGGCCAGCGAATCACCCTTGACGGTGCCGTCGGCCAGATTGCCGCCCATGTGCGGGCAGTAGGCGTTGAGCACGTTGAGCGTGCCGTCCTCGGCCGCGAAGACCACGATCTCGGTGCCGAAAGCCTTGACGGTGTGCGGCTTTCCGTCGCGGAAGGTCTCGGCCAAGCCCAAGCAGTGCCAGCCGCGCGCGAACCGGGCGGGCGGGGCGCCCGCGTCGATGACTCGCACTTCGGTCGCCACGGCACCATCGGTGGTCATGTGAATTCCTCTCCCTTGCCTTACTTCGAATGGTTCCCGCCCATGTGACGCCGATGACAACGGGTGTCCCACTGGCCGGGAGGTTGCTACTGGTGTGCGAGACGCCCGAAGGCCGCGCGGTAGAACAGCAGCGGCGTCGCCTCGGAGTGTTCGTTCAGGCCGGTCACACTCGCGATGACGACGGTGTGATCACCGCCGTCGACCTCGTCGCGCATGGTGCAGTCGATGGTTGCCAGCGCACCGGTGAGCAGCGGAGAACCGTTCGCCGACGGGGTCCAGTCGATCCCGGCGAACTTGTCCGCGCCGGGCCGCCCGAGCTGACGGCACAGCTCGTCCTGGTGGTCGGCCAGGATGTTCACGCAGAACGCCCCGGCCCGGCGGATACGCGGCCAGGTGCTCGAGGTGCGCGCCGGGAAGAAGCTCACCAGCGGCGGGTCGATGGACAGCGACGCGAACGACTGGCACGCGAACCCGACCGGTTCGCCGGCGTCCATGGCGGTGATCACGGTGACGCCCGAGGCGAAGCGCCCGAGCACGGCCTTGAAGGCGGCGGGATCGATCCGCGCGGTCACGAGATCTACCTCCAGCACCGGTTCCACGGTGACTCCTCTATTTCGGTTCGACATATAGCTGTCAGTCATGACAGCAGGTCGGGCCACGGAGGCGTCAACATCCGGGTTCGGTGACCGAGACATGAATCCGTAGAACGGGACGAAACCTACGTAGTTCTCCCGATTCGTCCGGGTGTGGTCCAGGGCACTGTGATGGGTAGCACAAGGTCCGAAACCGGCACATGCCTATTCGGAATATCCCTAGACTGGATGTCGGATCCAACGGAGGCTCATATGTCCGTCGCCACGCTCGCCTCGGCGGAAGCTCGAATCGCTCACAACCCCATGCGTGCCAAGGAATCTCGTAACACCAGCGCCGAAGTGCCGGTTTCGATGATCGAACGGATGACGCTGATCCTGGACGCGTTCGACGCCTCCACCCCCACCCTCACCCTGCTCGGCCTGGTCGAGCGCACCGGGCTGCCGCGGTCGACCGTGCACCGGATCCTCGATCAGATGATCAAGCTGCGCTGGCTGGCGCACACCTCGGGCGGCTACCGCCTGGGCATGCGCGCGCTCGAACTCGGCGGACTCACCGCCGACCACAACGAGATTCGCGACGCGGTCAGCCCGCTGCTGCACGAGTTGAGCCAGCGCACCGGCATGGTCGGGCACCTCGCGGTGCTGGACGGGCGCGACGTGGTCTACCTGGACAAGGCCGGCGGCCGCTTCGCCGCGAGCCTGCCCACCCGCCTGGGCGGCCGGATGCCCGCGCACGCGACGGGTGTCGGCAAGGCCATGCTCGCCTGTCTCGAACCCAACATCGCCGAGGCCGCGCTGCGCACCCGCCTGCCGCGCCTGACCCCGCGCACCATCTGCGAGCCCGAGGCCCTGGCCCGCGAACTCGCCCAGATCCGCCTGCGCCAGGGCATCGCCATCGACCGTGAAGAGGCCGTGGTCGGAATCGCCTGTGTCGCAGCGCCGCTGCGCGGCCGGGGCACCGCGCCCGCCGCCCTCTCGCTCTCGGGCCGGGCCGACGGCATGAGCTACGACCGGCTGGCCCGCGTCGTGCTCGAGGTCGCGCACGAGGCCGGTCGCGCCCTGTTCCCGCGCCGCGCGCACTGGCGCTGACACAACCGATCCGGTTGCCCGAACTTTGACGAAGGCGGACACATGCGGGGGCGATACAGTTCCATGACGACCGACGGCGCCACGCGCCCCGACGAACAGCCGGTGATTCCGGAACTGCCGACCACGGCGTGGGCGGTACTCGGAATGCTTTCGCACGCAGAGGAACTCTCCGGGTACGACCTGAAGAAATGGGCGGACTGGAGTCTGCAGTTCTTCTATTGGAGCCCGTCGTTCAGCCAGATCTACGCCGAACTCAAACGGCTGGAGAAGCACGGCTTCGCCACCTCGCGCACCGTGGTGTCCGAGGACGGGATGCGCGGCAAGCGGATGTACGCCATTACCGAGAGCGGCCGGGAAGCGGCCTCGCACTGGGTGAATCACTCCCCTGTCGAGGCGCCGGTGCTCAAACACAGTGTGATGCTGCGGGCCTGGCTGGGGCATCTGGCCGAGCCGGATCGCATGCGCGAGATCCTGGGCAGGCACATCGATTACGCGGAAACCCAGCGCCGGCGCGCGCAGGCCGACGCCGACGGCTCGGACGCCAATCCGGAGTGGGCGTATCCCAGCGCCGTATTGCGCTGGTGCGTCAAGCATTACGAGGCGGAAAAGGAATTCGCCGAGGACCTGCTGCGCGATCTCGACAAATTGGCCAGAAAGCGTAGCCGCCGAAAGGCCGCGGCGAAGCCGAACGGCGAAGATTCCCGGTCAACGGACCGGGAAACAACTGATTCCCACTGAACGGACTTCTTCATAGTCGGCGCGTACCCGGCGTGACACGGTTCACATCAAACGTGTTACCTACTCACCTGGAGTGCGCCAATGTCCACCACTGTCGATACCGCGACGCCCGACGGCGTCGTCGACGACACCGGCCGCCTCGATGGTGCATCGAAGCTCCGGATCTTCTCCGTCCTCGCGGTGATCGTGCTGTTCACCGAGGTCGCCCCCATGCAGTACGTCATGGTCTCGGCCGCCCTGCGCCAGATCGCGCCCACCTTCCCCAGCCAGGGCGCGAACATCAACTGGGCCATCATCGTTTTCGGCGTCGTGGGCGCCGCGACCTCGCCGCTCATCGGCAAGCTGAGCGACATCGTCGGCAAGAAGCGGATGTTCCTCACCTGCGGCATCCTGTTCATGATCGGCTGCATCATCTGCGCGATCACGAGCAACTGGCTGCTGTTCCTGGTGGGCCGCGGCCTGCAGGCCACCGCCATCGCCACCGCGGTCATCTCCTACGGTCTCATTCGAGATCTCATGCCGCGCAAGCTGGTTCCGGTCGGCCTGGGCATCGCCTCCACCGGTCTGGGCGTCGCGGCCCTGGCGGGCCCGCTGCTGGGCGGCTTCATCGTCGACAACTACAGCTGGCGCGCGATCTTCTGGTTCCTGTTCGCCTTCACCGTCGTGATGATCCCGCTGGTGTGGGTGATCGTTCCGGAGTCCAAGCTGCGCACCCCGCAGAAGCTCGACCTGCTCGGCGCGTCGCTGCTGGGCGCGGGCCTGGTGCTGACCCTGATCTACCTGGACAACGGCCAGCACTGGGGCTGGTCCAAGCCCTCCACCCTGGCCTGGCTCATCGGCGGTCTGGTGCTGCTGGCGCTGTTCCCCATCGTGGAGATGAAGGTCAAGCAGCCCATCATGGACATGAAGCTGCTGATGAACCCGCGCGTGAGCGTGGTGCTGTTCATCGCGCTGCTGGCCTCGTTCACCATCGGATACCAGTCGTACGCGGTGGGTTACATGACCCAGTCGCCGCCGGCGGCCGAGGTCGTCGAACAGGTCAAGGCCGCCACCTGGGAGCAGGTCAAGGCCGGTGCGCTGGAGCAGGCGCAGCAGGGTGCCGAGGCCCAGGCCAAGGCCGCGCTGCCGCCGGGCGTGGAACTGCCGCCGGGCTCGGTCGTGGTGCCGCCCGAGGCCGTGTACTCCCAGCTGCCCCCGGACATGGTCCAGGTCGATCTCGATCCCGGCTACACCTACGGTGACGGCCTCAGCCTGCTCGGCTTCGCGACACATATCGCGCTGGCACAGGCGGTGATCTCGATGATCCTCGGCTTCGTCGGCGGTCTGTGGATCCGCCGCTCCGGAGCGCGGGCGCCACTCATCCTGGCCCTGACGATCTTCATCGGCTCCTCCATCGCCTACGCCCTGATGTCGCACACCTGGGGTGCGCTCGCCCTGGTCAGTGCGGTCTTCGGCATCGCGTTCGGCCTGTACTACGCGGCCATGCCGAACCTCATAGTCGAGGGCGTGCCCGCCGAGCAACAGGGCATCAGCGCCGGCATGCTCGGTGTCATGCAGGCCATGGGCGTGGCCATCGGGCTCGCGGTGGCCACCGCGTTCCTCAACGCCAACCCGGTGCAGGCCGTGGTGACGGTGGCGGGGGCGGAACCGGTCACCCAGGACATTCCGCTGCTGTACGCGGATTCCGGCTACGAGATCAGCTTCTACTTCATCGCGGGCGCGGCGGTCATCGCACTGCTCGGCGCGATCGCGATGAAGCACGGCCGCACTCCCGCCACCGGCGGCACCGCGCACTGATCCTCCCCTCGATACCCCAACGGCCCGAAGGCATCTGCCTTCGGGCCGTTGCGGCGTACTGGAAACAACTCCGCGCCCATGATGACCCGATCGCGATCCGGGGCGCACATCGGCGACCACTGAGCGGGATCCTGCCTCGTTGTTCCGCGCCGGGCATATTTCTATTAGAAATACCCGAAGGAGGTGGTCGACGATGACCGGTGAGCTCGACAGCATCACCACCGCCGTGGCGGCGATCGCGGCAGGCGGCATGGTGCTCGTGGTGGACGACGAGGACCGCGAGAACGAGGGTGATCTCGTGCTCGCCGCGGAACACGCGACCCCCGAGAACATCGGCTTCCTGGTGCGCCACACCAGCGGCGTGGTCTGCGTGCCCATGGCGGGCGAGGATCTGGACCGGCTGCTGCTGCCGCCCATGACGGCGATCAACGAGGATCCCAAGGGCACGGCCTACACGGTGTCGGTGGACGCGATATTCGGTGTGAGCACCGGCATCTCGGCCGCCGACCGGGCGCACACCATGCGCCTGCTCGCCGATCCGCGCACCCGCGCCGGCGAGTTGTCCCGCCCCGGGCACGTCTTCCCGTTGCGCGCGAATCCCCGTGGCGTGCTGGGCCGGCCGGGGCACACCGAGGCCGCCGTCGATCTCGCGCGGCTGGCCGGCCTGCGCCCGGCCGGGGTGATCGCCGAGGTCGTCAACGACGACGGATCCATGGCGCGCCTGCCCGAGCTGCTGATATTCGCTCGCGCCCACCGCATTCCGATCGTCTCGATCGCCGATCTCATCGAGTACCGCGGGGCCCTGGAGAACGGCGTGACCCGGGTGGTCGAGACCCGCCTGCCCACCCGGTTCGGCGATTTCCGCGTGGTCGGCTACGCGGACGCGCACTCCGGCGCCGAGCATCTGGCGCTGGTGTACGGCGATCCGGCCGGCGAGCACACCCTGACCCGCGTGCATTCGGAGTGCCTGACCGGCGACGCGTTCGGGTCCCGGCGCTGCGACTGCGGTGAACAGCTCGACGCGGCCCTGGCGGCGGTGGCCGAGTTGGGCCGCGGGGTGGTGGTGTACCTGCGCGGTCAGGAGGGCCGGGGCATCGGACTGCTGAACAAATTGCGCGCCTACGAATTACAGGACGAGGGCGCGGACACCGTCGACGCGAATGTGCGGCTCGGGCTGCCGATCGACGCCAGGGATTACGGCGCGGCCGCGCGCATTCTCGCCGATCTGGGCGTGCTGTCGGTCCGGCTGCTGAGCAACAATCCCGCGAAACGAGCCGGGCTGGAGGCGCACGGTATCGCGGTGACCGCGCAGGTGCCGTTGCAGACCGCGCTCACCGAGCACAATGTGCATTACCTGCGCACCAAAAGGGATCGCATGCGGCATCAACTGCCCGATATCGAGACCGCGGTCGGGTATCGCTGATCGTGTCCGGTCGTTTGCCGTGCACCCGGGGAATTACCGATTCGGGACCGCCCGGAAATCGATCGCGCCGCAGTTCGCCGAGTACCGGCCGATCGGGCGCGCATTCGGTAGGGTCGGGTCGCGCAACGTGACGCGGGCAGTCGCAGGAGGTCGAAGTGCCGAGTTTTCTCAGCCGCGTGGTGCTGCCGAACTACTTTCGGCTCATTCGCGCGAATCGGCCGTTCCTGGCTCCCGAGGGCGCGCGGAAGCATTTGCGCGAGCGCACCATTCGCCCCAAGACTTTCGGGCCGCCGCGCCGCCTGCGCACCGATGTCGCGGTGAGCGCGGATCACGTGGACGGCTGGCCGGTGTACACGATCACGCCGCGCGCCGGGCGGGTGCGCGGCAACGTCGTGTACCTGCACGGCGGCGCGTGGGTCAACGAGATCTCCCCGCAGCACTGGACGCTCGCCGCGGACATCGCCGTCGCGGCGCACGCGACGGTCACCGTGCCCATCTACCCGCTGGTGCCCTTCGGCACCGCCGACCAGGTGATCGCGGGCGTGTGCGCGCTGGTGCTGGCCAACCGCTCCCGGTACGGCGAGGTCTGCCTGGCCGGGGATTCGGCGGGTGGGCAGATCGCGCTGTCCACGGCCGCGGTGCTGCGCGACGAGCACGGGGTGCGGCTGCCGCGTACCGTGCTCATCTCCCCCGCGCTGGATCTGTCCCTGGCCAATCCCGAGATCGACGTCGTGCTGCCCACCGACCCGTGGCTGGGCAAGGAGGGCACCCGGGTCTTCATCGAGCTGTGGCGCGGCGTGCTGCCGCTCTCGGATCCGCGGGTCAGCCCGCTGCTGGCCGACATGAGCGGGCTCGGTCCCCTCACCGTGTTCAGCGGCACCCGGGACATCGTCTGGCCGGATGTGAAGCTGCTGGTGGCCAAGGCCCGCGCGGCGGGTGTGGAGGTCGACTATCACGAAGCGCCCGGGCTGGTGCACGTCCATCCGCTGATTCCGGTGCCCGAGGGCCGGGCGGCCCGCACGGTGCTGCTCGAATCCCTCGCCCGGGCGCTGGCCGGAACGCAGGAAAAGCCCTGTGCGCCAAGCGAACCCGGATAGGCCCCGGACCACACCGCCGTCAGTCGCCCGGACGCGGATGAGCGGCCAGCCAGGCGCGGGCGCGGGTCGCGGAGGCGCGGCTGAGCCAGGCGTCCTGGATGATCTCGGTCAGCTCCTGCAGGGTCAGTTCGGGCAGGCGCGCGGACCGCAGCAGGACCGAGGGATGACCCCGGAAATGCGGCGTGGTGAAGAAGGGCGAATCCGGATCCTGGACCAGGGCCTGTTTGTCGGACTCCCCCGGCACCCAGAAGACGATGACGTCCGGATAGCGGTCCCCGGTCTCCGGATCGACCGCGTCGGGGCGCGGGGTGCGGAAGAAGACGAACGATTTGGCGCCCACCTGATAGATGGGGTTCTCGGCGGGCCCGTATTCGACCGTCACGTGGGGCATCGCCACGGCGAGGTCGTGCACATCCGCCAGACGGGCGCAACGCGGCTTGGTCGGCACCCTTCGAGGGTAGCCGCCGGGCTCGGAGGTTATGCCCACTCCGCATCGCAAAACCCGACAAATCAGGCGACGACCCGGAAGGATGCCTGTTCGGAGCGTCATGGGATGTAAGCGGGGGCACAGTGCCCACGAGCATGCCCGGCGTGCGGCGGCGAACAGGGTTTCTGTGGCGCCGCTGGCAGGGAACCCGACAAATCACATAGGTTGGTGCGCATGGCACGGCGTGGCAATGGAAATCTGACTGCCGAGGTCACCAGTTTCGTCGGGCGCCGCGACGAACTGGCAACCGCGAAGCGGCTGCTGCCCACCACCCGGGTACTGACCCTGCTGGGTCCGGGCGGCATGGGTAAGACCCGGCTGTCCCGGCAGATCGGGCAACTGGTGGCCCGGGCGTTCCCGGACGGCGTCTGGATGGTCGAACTGGCCGATGTCCAGGACCCGGACCTGGTCACCCTCACCGTCGCCGAAGCCCTGGATCTGCGCGACGAGTCCACCGCGCCGCTGCCCCGGCTGACCGAGTTCCTGGCGAACAAGCGCCTGCTGCTGATCCTGGACAACTGCGAACACCTCATCGACGAATGCGCGCTGCTGGTCGGGCGCATCATCGCCACCACCCCGGACGTGCGGGTGCTCGCCACCAGTCGCGAGGTGCTCGGTATTCCCGGCGAGCAGGTGATGCCGGTGCCGCCGTTGACGGTGCCGGACAACGACTCCGGGTACGAGGGCGACGCGCTGACGCTGTTCATCGAACGCGCCAGCGCCGCCAATCCGGCCTTCGTGGTCACCGCCGCGAACCGGCCGGTGCTGGCCGAGATCTGCCGCAGGCTCGAAGGCATGCCGCTGGCGCTGGAGCTGGCGGCGCTGCGGCTGCGGATGTTCACCCCCGACCAGATCCTGGACCGCCTCGACGACACCATGGGCCTGCTGAGTGCCGGGCCGCGCACCGCCCCCGAGCGCCAGCAGACGATCGAGGGCGCGATCCGCTGGAGCTACGACCTGTGCACGCCGGCCGAACAGCTGCTGTGGGAACAGCTTTCGGTCTTCGCGGGTGGATTCGATCTGGAGGCGGCCGAGGCCGTGTGCGAACTCGGCGTCGCGCGCAAGGCCAAGGGCGCGCTGCTGGACGCGCTCACGGGGCTGGTCGACAAGTCGGTGGTGCTGCTGCGCCTGGAGGGTGCGACCGCGCGCTACTCCATGCTCGAACCCATTCGCCAGTTCGCCGTGGACCGGCTCGACGAACGCGGGGAACTGCCCGCCGTGCGGGCCCGGCATCGCGCGCACTACCGGCGGCTGGCCATGCGCGGGCAGACCGCGTACTGGACCGGCGAGGATGTGGACTGGTTCCGCGAATTGAGCCGCGAGCACGCGAATCTGCGTGCGGCCCTGCGCACCGGGCTCGAGGACGAACCGCTGGAGACCATGGCGACGGTGACGGTGCTGCGCCCGTTCTGGGAGCACAACCGCTTCCTGTCCGAGGGCTACCGCTGGCTGGTGGACGCGCTCTCGCGCAACCCGGAGCCGACCGCCGAGCGCGCCAAGGCGCTGTCCTCGGCGGCGTCACTGGCCGCGCTGCTGGGCGATCAGCATTCGGCCGCGAAACTGGTGGCCGACTGCCTGGATCTGGCTGCGACGCTGGAGGATTCCGACATCATGGCCGAGGCGTCGCTGGATCGTTCGCTGCTGGCCTTCGCCGAGGGCAATCAGACCTACGCGCTGGAACTGGGCCACGAGGCCATCGATCTGGCGGCCGCCCACGGGCAGGACGCCATCGAAATGGACAGCCACGCCTTCTCTTTCATGTGCGCCATGGTGCTGGACGCGCCGGGGCGCACCGAACTGGCCGAGGGCTTCCTGAAGCTGACCACCGCCAGCGGCTCCCATCTGCTGGGTGGGCTGGCGCTGTGGACGGTCGGCATAAACCATTGGCGGCTGGGCGATCTGGAAGCGTCGGCGCAGTACCACCGGCGCGCGATCGAGCAGCTCGCGCTCTTCGACCGGTGCATCTGGCTGTCCTCGGCCTTCGAGGGCCTGGCCTGGACGGTCTCGGCGGCGGGCGATCCCGAACGCGCCGCTCGCCTGCTCGGCGCCGCGGAGTCGCTGCAGCGCAGCACGATTCGGCTGGCGCACACCATCACCGTCGCGGTCGGCGACAAGGAGCGCTGCAAGATGCGGGCGGCGCTGGGCGAGGACGCGTTCCGCGCCGCCTTCGGCGCGGGCGCGAACATGCCGCTGGACGAGGCCATCGACTACGCCCTGGGCCGGACCCCGGCGCCCGCGCCGGCCGCGCCCGAACCCGTCGTCAAGCGCGCGCCGCGCGCGAAGTCCGCCGCCGTGTCGGAGACGAACGTACTGACCCGCCGGGAGAAGGACGTGGCGCGGCTGGTGGCGGCCGGGCACAGCAACAAGCGCATCGCCGCGGACCTGGTCATCTCCATCCGCACGGCCGAGACCCACGTCGAGCACATCCTGACCAAACTGGGTTTCACCTCGCGGACCCAGGTCGCGGCCTGGGCGCACGAACACGAGCTCTGAGTTCGCGCGACGGCCGCGACCGCGGTTCGATGCGGGTGACTACAGCCCGTGGGCGAGGAAGTCGATCACCGAACGCTCGAAGGCGTCCTTGCGCTCGATCTGCACCCAGTGCCCGCAGCGGGCGAAGGTCCGCAGGTCGGCGTTGGGCAGCTGGCGGGACGGGAACAGCGCGCCCTCCACCGGGGTCACCCGGTCGTCCCGGCCCCAGAGCATGAGGACCTCGTGGCGCAGGCTCTTCAGTCGAGCCCACAGCGGGAGCGGCTCGGCCATCTTCGGGTTGTAGAAGGTGGCGTAGGCGTCGCGCAGCGCGGCCTGGCCCCGGGGATCGGCCGCGGCCTGCAATCGCGTGGCGACGAGTTCCTCGGTGAGCGTGGCCTCGTCGCTGACCATGGCGCGCAGGAAGCCCATGGCCGTGGCGTCGGAGGGGTTGGCGTTGAACTCCATCAGACGCCGAATGCCCTCGGAGGGTTCGGGTCCCAGCACGTTGACCCCGACGCCGCCGGGCGCCATGAGCACCACCCGATCGACCCGGTTCGGATGCTCGAGCGCGGTCAGCGCCGCGACGCCGCCGCCCATGGAATTGCCCAGCAGGTGCGCCTTCTCGATGCCGAGCTCGTCCAGCAGCCCGATCACCGCGTCCGAGGCGATCCGAAGGTAGTTGCGGTCGTACACCTCCGGGCGGCCGCTCGCGCCGAAGCCGGGCTGATCCAGCACCAGGCACCGGAACCGCTCGGCCAGCACGGGCAGGTTGCCGCCGAAATTGGCCCAGCCCGAGACACCGGCGCCGGAGCCGTGCAGCAGCACCAGGGGCGCGCCGGAGCCCGCCTCGTGGTACCGCAGCTTGCTGCCGTCGACGGTGACCCAGCGCTCGGTGTTCTCCACCGTGAGAGTCATCTACAGCATCCGATCCGTGACCTCGAGGCCCATGGCGCCCTTGCCGAACATGGCCAGTGCGCGCTCCACGTCGTTGATCGCGTGCACGCTGCCCGCGTGCGCGTCGCGCCAGTGCCGCTCGATCGGGTTGGGGCGGCGGATGGAATGCCCGCCGGAATTCTTGAACAGCAGATCGATGGCCTCGAGCGCGCGTTCGGTGCCGCGCACCTGATCGCGGCGGGCGCGCAGGCGCAGCTCGAACGGGATCTCCTCGCCCGCTTCGGCATAGCGCAGCTGCTCGGAGGTATTGCGCTCCATCTGCAGGATGGCGGCGTCGATCTCGCTGGCGGCGCGCGCGATACGCACCTGGGCGAACGGATCGTCGGAGACCTTCTGGCCGCCGTAGGACAGGCGCACCCGCTCCTGCTGGCGCGCGATGTGCGCCTCGTACGCGCCCTCGGCCGCGCCGATGATGGGGGCGGTGATGGTGTTGGAGAAGACGCTGCCGAACGAAATCTTGTACAGCGGAGCGGTATTCACCTCCTGCCCGGGGCCGATCAGGTTGGCCTGGTCGGTGGCGGAGTACAGCCGGTAGGCGGGCACGAACGCCTTGTCGATGACGATGTCGTTGGAGCCGGTGCCGGACAGGCCGGACACGTGCCACACGTCCTCGATGCGATAGTCGGTGCGCGGCACCAGGACCGTGTAGTAGTCCATACCGGTCTCCGAGGGCAGCAGCGCGCCCAGGAACACCCACTGCGCGTGATCGCAGCCCGAGGAGAAGCTCCAGCGGCCGGACATCTCGAAGCCGCCCTCGACCCTGCTGAGCTTGCCGGTCGGCGCGTAGGAGGACGACACCAGCGTGTCCGGGTTCTGCGACCACACGTCCTGCTGGGCGCGATCGTCGAACAGCGCCAGCTGCCAGGGGTGCGCGCCGAGCACCGAGGTCACCCACGCGGTGGACGGGCACGCGGACGCGACCGCGCGCACCACCCGGTAGAAGTCGACCGGCGAGTCCTCCGCGCCGCCGAAACGCTTGGGCTGCAACATGCGGAACGCACCGGCCTCGGTCAGCTCCGCGATACTGGCATCGGGCACCCGCCGCTGCTCTTCGGCTTCCACCGCCCGTTCGCGGATCGAGGGCAGCAGATCCCGAACCTGATCGAGCACCTTGTTGGTCATGCGGGTGATTCCTCCTCGTGCAGTGGTTCCTGCACTCGACGCTATGGCGTCCGGACCCCGCCGACCGGAAAAGTCCCGGTGGGCGGAATCGGACGCGGCGCGCTCGGAAGGCTGTCAGCGATCGCCCGGCTACTTGTGCTCGATCTCCCAGTCGGAGTCCTCGTTCAGGGCCTGGCGGATGCGGGCCTCGAGCTCGGGATTCCAGTTCTCGGGCTGGGTCACCGCGGTCCAGCCGTCCAGCACCAGGGTGCCGTAGCGGTGACCGTGCCCGGACGGCACCTTCTGCGCGTGCGCCAGATCCGCGCTGACCTGCCAGAAGGTCACCACCGGCCACCACCGGATGGATTTGGAGACATCCGAGCCGCGCGGCTCCTTCAGCCAATCCGGTTGCTCGAACAGCAGATCCGGCGACCACCAGACGATGGGATCCGACGCGTGCTGCAGGTAGGCGATGCGGGGATCGACCCACGGCCCGCCCGGGCGATTCAGATTCGCGGCGTCGGCGGCGAAGCGCACGATGAGTCCGTCGGCGTAGATGGGCAGGATCTCGGGGGTGCCGGGATCGCGGCGGGTGGTGAGCTGACTCCAGATGCGGTTGGAGTTCGGCGGGCCCACCCACAGCACGCCGTCCACCAGGGTGCGGATGTCGTCGAGTCCGGTGAAGGCGGCCTCGGAACCCTGCGAGCCCAGGCTCTCGCCGTAGACCAGCAGTTTCGGCCGGGCGTCCGGCGGCAGCTGCGCCCAGCGCTCGTGGACCGCGTGCACGAGCAGGCGGCCGGCCTCGGCGGCCTTGGACTTGTCCGACAGGAACGACAGCACGCTGGGCAGGTACGAGTACTGGGTGGCGGCGATGGCGGAGTCGCCGCCGTACATGTACTCGATGGATTCGGCGGTGGTGGAGTCCACCCAGCCGGTGCCGGTGGTGGTCACCATGACCAGCACCTTGCGCTCCCACGCTCGGGTCCGGTCCAGCTCCTTGACCACGAGGTCGGCGATGGCCTCGGGATCCTCGGCGGATTCGAGTCCGGCGTAGACGCGAATGGGCTCGCGCGCGGGCGCACCGGTGACCTGGGCGATGCGCTCGGCGGTCGGGACGAAGGAGACGAACCAGCGCCCCTCCGAGCCGAGGGTGTCCCACGGCGCGAGCGAGCCCGGGCTGCCCGAGCGTTCGGGCTGCGTGGGCTGCACCGCGGCCGGTGAGGTGTTGCTGTTGCGCACGCTGAACGCCGAATTCGCCACGGAGAAGAAGCCTTTGGCCAGCACGCCCTGGAACAGCAGCACGCTGAGGACGACCACGACCACGACGCCGGCGGGCAGCGCGATCGCGCGCGGGATGTGCCAGTCGATGTTCAGCACCCGCACGATGGTGCGAATCAGCCAGCGCACCAGGCGAAACAGCGCGATGACGAACGCGACGGTCGCCGCGGCCACCAGTTCCGTGCGCAGATAGCTGGAGGTCTCGGTCGGTTCCATGCCCATGAGGACTTCCAGATCCCGCTGCCAGCGCGCCGACCGCGCCAGGATCGCGGCCGCGCCCAGGGCCGCGCCGAGCACGATCACCAGTTTGACGATCTGGCGGATCCGGTCGCCGGGCTGGGCCAGTCGCACCCGGGCGCGGGTGCGGGCGGGGATGCGCGGCCAGGCCCATTTGCGGAACGCCCACTCGAGCACGCAGCCGACCCCGTAACCGATCACCGCGCTGATACCGCTGACCAGGCCCTGGAAGATCCAGCTGCGCGGCAGCAGCGAGGGCGAGACCGACCAGGCGAAGAAGATCGCGCCGATCACCACCCCGGTGTAGTTCGGCCTGATGGCGTGCTCGGCCGCGCTGAGCACGCCCAGCAGGCGCTGCGGCAGCGACGGACTCGACTGAGGCACGGTCGTCATGACCCGAGTCTTCCCGCCGCCCGCACGAATTCGGCCCCGCGACACGCAACCGATCAGCTACTGCCGGACATACGTCCGACTCGACCCGTCGGGTTCAGGCCCGGGCGGCGGCCGCCACTCCCGCGCGACGGCCGAAGAAGGTGCCGTCGCCCAGGGAGGTGCCGGAGATGTAGCCGAACCCGTGCAGGCCGTTGGCGGCGCGGCCGGCGGCGTACAGGCCCGGGATCGGCGTGCCGTCCAGGTTCAGGACGTGGCCGTCGAGGTCGGTGTGCAGACCGCCGAGGGTGAAGACCGACGCGCCGGTGCCCCTGCGGTTTCCGGACTCGGACGGCGGGCGCACGCCCGCCTTGACGTCGATGGCGGCGAACGGCGGGGTGAGCGGGCGGAGCCAGCGGGCCGCCTTGTGGTGGTCGAGATCCGTTCCGCGCTCGGCGAATTCGTTGTAGCGGCGGATGGTGTCGGTCAGCGAGCCGACCGGCAGGCCGGTGAGTTCCGCCAGCTCCTCGGGGGTTTCGGCGACCTGGTGCGGTCGCACGCCCCAGCGCTGGGATTCGGGAACGGCCTCGAAGCCTTCCTCGTCGACGATGACCCACACCGCGGTGTCACCGCCCGCCCACGCGCCGCCCATGTTCTGGCGGTACAGCGCGGCCTGGCCGATGCGGCCCGGATAGGTGTCCTCGTTCATGAAGCGCTGCCCGCGCGCGTTGACGACCATGCCGCGCGCGGCCAGTCCCGGGATCAGCGACATGCCGACCTGGCCCGCCGACATGTGCCGCACGGCCGCGCCCAGGGCCTGCGCCATGCGGATGCCGCTGCCGTCGTCGGTGCCCGCGCTGACCCTGGTGTGCCCGAGCAGTTGCGGGGCGTGCGCGGCGAGCATGTCGTCGTTGTCGACGAAGCCGCCGGTGGTGAGCACGACCCCGCGGTGGGCGCGGATTCGCAGTTCCCGACCGTAGCGGCGCGCGACGACACCGACCACGGCGCCGGTGTCTTCGACGATGAGCGCGTCGGCGTGCACGTCGAACAGCGCTGTGGCGCCGGCGGTTTCGGCCGCCTCGGTCAGGCAGTCCATGAGCAGCCTGCCGCCGAAGTCGTTGGCGGTGGGCCGGTGCCCGCGCGGGGCCGGGGTCGCGAGTTCGGTGAAGGGCCAGCTGTTCTCGCCCAGCCACATGAGCCCGTCGTCGGTGGGCGGCACCCAGGTCGGGGCGTCCCACAGGGTCGGCTTGAACGGCACGCCGCGATCGACGAGCCAGCCGAAATGCTCGACGCTGCCCGCGCAGTACGCCTCGATCTTGGCCGCGTCCGCGCCCGCGCCCAGGGCCGCGGTCAGGAAGGCCGCCATCGCCTCGGGGGTGTCCTCGAAGCCGCACGCGCGCTGGATCGGCGTGCCGCCGCCGAGATAGATCTCGCCGCCGGACATGGCCGAGGCCCCGCCCGGCCCGCCGGCGCGATCGAGCACCAGGACCCGCGCACCCGCCCGCGCGGCCTCGAACGCCGCCGACGCGCCCGCCGCGCCGTAGCCGACGACCAGCACCTCGGTCTCGACGTCGTACTCGCCAACCTCGCTCGCGGCCAGCGGCCGCACCGAATCACGCACTGTCATGTCTCGACGGTGCCCGCTCGCACCCCCGGGATATAGCGCGGCATCTTGCTGACCGATTCCGGTATCCCGTTGAACGGGACTGCGAGCCTGTCCCGGGCCTGGCAGCAGGGACGGTGTGTGAACGGCGTCACGTTGGTTGGGGACGCCTCACGAGGAGGAGAGTCAATGCGGATTCTGGTCACCGGAGTCACCGAGCCGAGCGGTCGTTCCGTAGCGCGCATGCTGCTGGCGGCCGGGCACGAGGTCATCGGCCTGGACCGGCAGCGCAATCGCTACGTGGACCCGCGCGTGGAGCAGATCGCCGGTGATCCGGCCGACGCGCAACTCGCCGCGCGCGCCGTCGCCGGGACCGACGCGGTGCTCCACCTGGCGCAGGCCCCGGTCGGCGCGATCGCCACCGCGGCGCGTGACGCCGGCGTCCGGCTCGTGGTTCCGGTTGTGGCGGAATCGAATTCGACGGTCGAGCGGGCCGTGGCCGCCAGCGGCGCGGACGCGCTGATCGTGCGTACCGCGCTGATCGCCGGGCGCCGTATCGACGGCGGCAGCTGGCGGGTACTGGAAAGCCTCGCGGGTGCGCGCGGCGCGGGGGCCATGCAGGTTCTGCACTACGACGACTTCGAACGCTTCCTGGTGCTGGCCGCGCTGTCCCAGCGCGGCGGCACGGTCGGATTGGCCGCGCCCGGTGAGGTGTCCGGCGACGACGTGCGCCGCACGCTGAAGGACGCGGGCGTGAAATACACCGCGTGGCTGGGCCGTTCGGCCGCGGGCCGCGCGGTCGTGGACACCGCTGCCGCCCGGGACGACTGGGGCTTCCGCTACGGCTGGACCGCCCGCGAGACCGTCGAGGACGTGGCGCGCGGTCTGCACGGGCGGGTGTCGAGCAGTTCGGGCATGAAGAACCGGCGCGGCGCGATCCCGCTGCCCGCGCACGTGGTGCCGCAGAACGCCCCCACCTCGGACGGGTATCAGCTCCGGGCCTCCGCGCCGGCGGGCCTGCAGGGCGAGTTCGACGATCTGCTCGACGATCGCATCCCGGTGTTCACCGCCACCAACACTTCCGAGGCGCTGCCCGGCCCGCTGACCCCGCTCACCATCGATCTGCAGGCGGGCGCGATCCGGCTCGGCAACGAGGCCATGGGCCACATGATCGCCATCGAGGGCGTCGCGCTCGAGCACTGGGTTTCCCGGGTCACCGGCGTCATGGGCCACCACATGTACATCAACGCCTCGATCGGCGTCTTCTCCGCGGAGAACATGCCGGGCTGGGACGAGGAGAGCGTGCGCCGCGACGTGTACGGCGCGATCGGCGACGTGGAGCTGCATCCCAAGGGCCGCCCGGCCATGTCGAGCGGTCTCGGCGCCCGGCTGGGCACCTTCAAGGCGCTGGGCCGCGTGGCCTCGACCGCGCTGAGCTACAGCAAGACCGCCGAGCTCATCAACGCCGCCGCGCGCACGGAGGCCCTGGACCGGGACGCGATCTCCGAGCTCACCGACGAGCAGCTGCACGCCCGCGCGCTGCTGTGGCGGGACCGCCTGAACCAGGGCTGGATGGCCGCCTCCATCGGCGTCATGATGACCGGCGCGGCCACCGCCGCGCACAAGGGCGAGGTGAAGATCAACCTCGAGCGCCTCGAGTCCGCCCGGACCATGCTGGCCGTGGAACGCCTGGCGGCGCTGTGCCGCAAGGATTCCGGGCTGCAGGGTGTGGCCAAGAGCGGTGACGTGGCCGCCGCCCGGGAGAAGTCGGCGGAGTTCGCCCGCGCCCTGGACGAGGAACTCGCCCGCATCGGCCATCGCGGCCCGGGTGAGTGCGAGCTGATCAACGCCACCTTCGGCGATCGCCCCGAACTCCTGGTGACCGCGGCCGGTCGCGCCGCGGAAATGCCCGCGCCGCAGCGGGAACCGGTCGCCGAGCCGACGAGCCGCACCGCCAAGATGGCGGTCGGCGCGACGGTCTACCGCGAGCGCGCCCGCGACGCGGTGGTCCGGGTGACCCACTGCCTGCGCCTGGTCACCCAGGAACGCGCGGCCCGGCTGGTCAAGGCGGGCAGGCTGACCGAGATCGAGGACTCCGCGTTCCTGACCCTCGACGAAATCCTCTGGGCCCCGGCGGATATGGCCGAGCGCGTGGCCCGCCGGCGCGCCGAGCGCATTCGCTACCAGGGCGTGCGCATGCCCGACGTGATCAACGGCGACTGGGAGCCGGAGGAGATCTCGGGCGCGCTGCCGGTCGGCGAGAGCCTGTCCGGGCTCGGCGTGAGCCCCGGCGTGGTCGAGGGCACGGTCAAGCTCGTCCTCTCGATCGACGACGACATCGAGCCCGGCGACATTCTGGTCGCCTCGGTCACCGATACCGGGCACACCGCGATGTTCGGCTACGCGGGCGCGGTGGTCACCGACATCGGCGGCGCCGCTTCGCATGCCGCGATCGTGGCGCGCGAGTTCGGCGTTCCGTGCGTCGTGGACACCAAGACCGCGAGCACCGCGCTGCGGGACGGCCAGCGCGTCCGGGTGGACGGCGCGGCCGGCACCATCACCCTGCTCGCCGACGCCGAGTAGCGACCGCTCGCCCGGCGCGGGCTCGTGCCGGGCGTTCGCCGATCGTGCGCCGCGGCCGGTTCCCCCGGGACCGGCCGGGCGCGCGGGTGGTGCCACCGAATGCCGGCGTCGTCCTCCCGGAACGGCGCCGGCATTCGCGTGCCCGGCGCATTTTCCGGCGGCACTCGACATTTCGGCGTCGCTGTCCACCGGTATCGAACACACCCCGCGACACCCATTCACCTCCGCCCGCTCGTAATCGCGTCGAAACCCAGTCACGAATACGATTGCTATTGCGTAAAACGCGTCGAACTCACGGTGATCGGGTGCATGGTATTGCTATGCGCGCGTTGCTGGTCGAGAAGCCCGGACAGTTCTCGGTCGAAACGGTGCCGGATCCCACGCCCGGCGCGGGGGAAGCGGTCGTGCGGGTGGACGCGGTCGGGATATGCGGAACCGATATCCATATCGTGGCGGGCGAATTCCCGCCGACGCCCTATCCCATCATCCCCGGGCACGAATTCGCCGGGGAGGTAGTGGCACTCGGTGCCGATACCGTCGGGGTCCGGATCGGTGATCGGGTCGCGGTCGATCCCTCGCTGTTCTGCGGGCGTTGTCATTACTGCGCGATCGGTCGCGGAAATCTCTGCGAAAACTGGGGCGCGATCGGCGATACCGTCGACGGCGCCATGGCCGAGTACGTGAAAGTGCCCGCCGCCAACTGTTATCGGCTACCCGGGCACATCTCCGCCGTGCAGGGCGCACTGGCGGAACCGCTCTCGTGCGCGGTGCACGGATTCGACGTGTTGCCGAGGCGGCTCGGCGCGCACTATCTGATCTACGGCGCGGGCACCATGGGCCTGCTCATGCTGCAGTTGGCCGGCGCGGCGGGCGCGGGGTCGGTGTCGATGGTCGACACCAACGTCGACCGGCTCGCGGTGGCCCGCCGGCTCGGCGCGGACGCGGCGACCACGGACGCGGACGACATGGACCGGCCCGAGGGCTGGGAGGTCGTCATCGAGTGCAGCGGAACGGTTTCCGCCATGGAGGATGGCTTGTCCCGGGTGCGGCGTGGCGGCACCTATCAGCAATTCGGGGTTGCACCTGCGGACGCGCGAGCGAGTGTCTCGCCCTTTCGCATCTACAACGACGAGATCACCATCGTCGGTTCGATGGCGGTCCTGCACAGTTTCGGGCGGGCCGTGGATCTCATGGGCGAAGGCGTCATCGACGCCGACACCATGATCACCCACGATTTCGCGCTCGACGAATTCGGTGACGCGCTGCGCGCTTTCCGCGCCGGCACGGGCCGTAAGATCCAGCTGCGTCCCGGACGGGGCCCGGCGCGATAGAGACGGGTAGGGACCAATGACGGTCGTTGCCGGAGTGGACTCTTCGACGCAATCCTGCACAATCGTGGTGTGCGACGCCGATACCGGAACGGTATTGCGGCAGCGGCAGATCGCGCATCCCGACGGCACCGAGGTCGCGCCCGCGCTGTGGTGGGAGGCGCTCAGATCCGCCTGCGATCGCATGATGCGCGACGTGGAGGCGATCGCCGTCGCGGGCCAGCAGCACGGGCTGGTCGTCCTGGACGCCGCCGGGCATCCGGTGCGGGACGCCCTGCTGTGGAACGACACTCGCTCGGCCGAGGCCGCGGGTCAGCTGGTCCGCGAACTCGGCGGGCCGCAGGCCTGGGCCGACGCGGTGGGCAGCGTACCGCTGGCCGCGCACACCGTCGCCAAACTGCGCTGGTTCGCCGACAACGAGCCCGACCTCGCCGATCGGACCGTGCGCGTACTGCTGCCGCACGACTATCTGACCTGGCGACTGCGCGGCGGTGATCCCGCGCACGCGCCGACCACCGATCGCGGCGACGCCTCCGGAACGGGCTACTGGTCCCCGGGCGCGGGCAGCTACCGGCCCGATCTGCTGTCGCTGGCATTCCGGGGGCGCACCCCCGAGGTGCCGCGTGTACTGGAACCCGCCGGGGTCGCCGGGCACACGCCCGGCGGGCGCGTGGTGGCGGCGGGCACCGGCGACAATGCCGCCGCCGCACTGGGTTTGGGCATCGCGGACGGGGACGTGGTGGTCTCGCTCGGCACCAGCGGCACGGTGTTCACCCGGTCCGCCGCGCCGAGCATCGACCCGTCGGGGGCGGTCAACGGCTTCGCCGACGCCACCGGCGCGTTCCTGCCGCTGGTCTGCACGCTCAACGCGGCCCGGGTGCTGGACGCCACCGCGACGCTGCTGGGCACCGACATCTCCGGGCTGGAGGTGCTGGCGGCGCAATCACCCGCGGGCGCCGACGGTCTCACGCTGCTGCCGTATCTGGCCGGGGAGCGGACGCCGAATCTGCCGCACGCCACCGCGAGTCTGCACGGGCTGCGCCCGGCCACCATGCGCCCGCACCATCTGGCGCGCGCGGCCATCGAGGGCATGCTGTGCAACATCGCCGAGGCCTTCGACCGGCTACCCACCACGCCGCGGCGCGTTCTGCTGATCGGCGGCGCGGCGCGCTCGCGGCTGATCGCGCACGCGGCCGCGACGATCTTCGGCCGCACCGTGACGGTCCCGCACGCCAACGAGTACGTGGCCCTGGGTGCCGCCCGGCAGGCGGCCTGGGCGCTGCGCGGTGGTCCGCGACCGCCGCGGTGGCCCGCACCGCAGGCGACCGAGTTCCACGCTCCCGCCGCGGGGCTGGGGGCGGCCGTGCGCGAGCGCTACGCCGAGATACGCAATCAGTACTACCCGTGAGCCGGGCCGGATCACACCGTGCTCAGCCGAAGACCACCGGGTCGTCGGAGAGGAATTCGTCCCAGGTGCCATGCCGTTCCAGGTAGGTGCGCACGGCATCCCGGGCGATCTCCTGTTTCGACCGCCCTTCGACTACCGCCTGCGCGCTCAGCGCAGCTTCTTGATCAGCGTTGAGCCGCAACGTCCATGCCACGGCGCAAGTTGTATCACCTCCGGGTCCCGCTGTCCTGCGTTCCGCGATCGCGGAGCAACCCACCGCGCACCATGCCGAAAAGGAATAAATCGGACACGTCTCGCGGCGGCGGTCAGGACGCGCGGTGCTGTTCGGCGGCCAGGAAATGAGCGGTGGCGCGGGTGGTTTCGTAGAGGGTGCGGTAGTGCCGGTAGTACCTGTCGTACTGCGCGGTGTGCGCCGGGTCGGGATCGACGGTGGCGACGATCGGGTTCCAGTCGGCGGTGGGCAGGCCCAGGGCCTCGGCCGCGAGCAGAGCGTCGCCCAGCGCCGCGCCGATGGTCTCGGCCGGCAATTGCTGAGGCAGACCGGTGATATCGGAGACGATGCGGGTCCACAGCCCGCCCCGGGTGCCGCCGCCCACCGCGATCAATCGGGTCGCCCGACCGCCCGCGTCGGTCATGGCCTCGAGGTTGTGGCGGACGCCGTAGCCGATGCCCTCCAGCACCGCGCGATAGAGCTCGGCGCGACCGTGGCTCAGGGTGAGCCCGGCGATCACCCCGCGCGCGCTGGGATCGAACAGCGGCGTGCGCTCGCCGGCGAAGTAGGGCAGCACCAGCAGCCCGCGGCTACCGGGTGGCACCGCGGCCGCGTCGGCGGTGAGTTCGCCGAACACCCCGCCGACGAGGGTGCGCAACCAGTCGGTGACCGCGCCGGAGGTCGCCATGCCCGCGGCGGAAGTGTATGTGCCGGGGCGGGTTCCGCAGGTGGTCCACAGTCCGGGATGCGGTCGCGGCGCGGTCAGCACCTGGGTCAGGAACAGCGTGGTGCCGTACATGATCATGGTGTCGCCGGGATCGCGGGCGCCGATGCCCGCCGCCTCGGCCCAGGCGTCGATGGTGCCGGTGGTGACCGGCAGTCCGGCGGGCAGACCGGTTTCGGCCGCGGCCCGCGCGGTGAGGTGGCCGACGATCTCGGTGGGCCAGGCCAATTCGGGCAGCGGCAGGCCGGGAGCGACCGAATCGGCCCAGTCCCGGGCCCAGTCGCGGGCCGCCAGGTCGTACATGGGCACGCACTGGCTCGCCGACTGGTGATCCAGGACATAGCGGCCGGTGAGCCGGTGCACCAGAAAGGAACTCGCCATCAGCAGCATGCGCGTGTCTTTCCAGACCTGCGGTTCGTGCCGGGCCAGCCAGCGCAGTTTGGGCCCGACGGCCTGGCTGGTCAGCGGCGAGCCGGAGCGCTCGAGCACGGTGTCCGCGCCCAGTTCGTCGGTCAGCTCGGCTATTTCGATGCCGGCGCGGGTGTCGACGCCGTACAGGATGGCCGGGCGCAGCGGCAGCCCGTGCTCGTCGGCGGGCAGCAGGCAGGGCCCGATACCGCTCACCGCGAGGGCGTCGACGGGCGGGCCGTCCTCGGTCAGCTCGCGCGCGATCGACCGGAAGTCCGCCCACCACACGGCCTCGGCGTCGTGCTCGACCCAGCCGGGCCGGGGCATGGACACCGCGTGCGAACGCTCGGAGCGCCGCACGACGCGGCCGCGATGGTCGGCCAGGACGCCCTTCGACGCCGAGGTGCCGATGTCTATGCCGAGCAGCATGATCGCCACGGGCGGGTCGGACGACGACCGCTGTCCGGGATCTCGCCCGGGCGGCTGTCCGCCGCCGGGCGGGGATGATCGGTGACGAGGGTGGTGCCGATTCGGGCCAATGCCTTGCCTCCCCGCGGTGGGTGGACTCTCGACTCCCCCTCAGAATCCCAGCTCCGTCCCCGTGACATGCCCGAATCCGGAAGATCGGTCTGCTCCGCCGAGATAGGACACACCCTGTCCTAATCCCCGGAGACACTGATCCCATGACGGAAATCTCGCTCCGCACACTGAACCGGACCCTGCTGCTGCGCCAGTCGCTCGTCGAGCGCGCCGACATGTCCGCCGCCGACCTCGTCCGCCGGCTGGTCGCGGTGCAGGGCCAGGAACCGAACTGGCCGTACGTCGGACTGTGGTCCCGGCTCACCGACTTCCGCAACGACGAGCTGGAGGGGTTGCTGCGCGATCGAACCGTGGTGCGCTCCACCATGATCCGGCGCACGGTGCATCTCGCCGACGCGGCGGACTACCGGTGGCTGTACCCGACGGTGCGCCCGGCCGTCGAACAGCTGTACACCGCCGCGTACTTCCAGGAGGCGCTGGGCGCGACGGACCGCGACGAATTCCGTTCCGTGGGAGCGCGATTGCTCGCCGGGCGCACGCTCTCGCGCCGCGAGCTGGGGCGCGAACTCGCCGAGCACTTCCCGAGCCCGCATCCCGGACGGCTCGCCCAGGCACTGGGGCTGGTCCTGCCGCTCGTCCACGACCACACCGCCGGGGTGTGGGGCGCGTGGCGCAACCGGTACGTCTCGGTCACGCTCGCACAGGACTGGACCGGCGAGCCCGTGCACGACGCGCCGGATCCGGAGACCCTGATCCGGCGCTACCTGGCCGCCTTCGGACCCGCGAGCGTCGCCGACATGCAGGCGTGGTCGGGGGTGACCCGCCTCGCGGCGGTCGTCGCCCGTCTGCGGCCGGGCCTGCGGGTGTACCGCGACGACACCGGCCGCGAACTCTTCGATCTGCCGGACGCGCCGCTGGCCGACGCGGACCTGCCGGTTCCGGTCCGGCTGCTGCCCGCGTTCGACAACGCCGCCCTCGGGCACAAGGATCGCCGCCGGATCATCAGCGACGCGGACCGCGCCCGGATCAACCGGATCGCCTCGGCGGGCGTGCCGATGTACCTGGTGGACGGTTTCGTGCACGGCTCGTGGGCGGTGGAGGGCTCGACCGTTCGCATCACGCCGTGGCACCCCTTCGCCCCCGGCGCCCGCGAACAGGTGGAGGCCGAGGCCCACGCCCTGCTGCCGACGATCGCCTTGGGGGAAGAAGGCAAGGTCGTCGTCGAACCGCGATAGGCCGCTACCCGCCGCAGGTCAGTTCGGTTGCACCACAAGGGTTTCGCGCAGGCTCGCGAGTTCCTCCGTCGTCAGGCCGTTGGCCAGCAGCCAGGCCGCGGCGCCGCCGTGGTCGGCGTGCAGATTGCGCAGGAAACCGAGCATAACCTCGGGGGTGATGGCCAGGATCCCGGTATTGGCCGGGGGCAGGCCGGTGTAGGAGGGCAGCGCGTTCAGGCGGTCCCGCACCCGCTGCATCCGCTCGTTGGTCAGGACGTAGTCGTGTGCGATGGCCTCGTGGTCCACGCCGACGGCGTCCAGCAGCACCGCGGCCAGCACGCCCGTGCGGTCCTTGCCCGCGGCGCAGTGGAACAGCACCGAGCGGCGCTCGGGATCGATGATGAGGCGGACCGCTTCGACGATGTGCTCGGCGCTGCCCGCCAGCAGCTGACCGTACAGGTCGGTCAGATCGACGCGCGTCTTGTCGGGCACCAGATCCCGTGCCGCCAGCGAGGATTGCGGCGACTTGCGGATGGGCAGTCCCGCGATGCGGATCTCGGTGCCCGCGATCGGGCCGTAGCCCTCGCGGTCGACCTCGTCGGGCAGGCGCAGGTCGATGACCGTGCGCAGCCCCAGCGGGCCGAGCAGGCGCGCCAGGTCCGACTCGGTGGCCTGCTGCAGGGTGCTGGAGCGGAAGACCATGCCGAAACGGGTTGTCCCGCCCCCGGTTACGGGGAGTCCGCCCAGATCGCGCACGTTGTCGATCTGGGCGAACTCCACCCATCGCCGGTCCGCCGCGGCAGGGGACGCTGGGGAATGGCGGGCGGCGGAGTCGGTGGGCACGGGGTCGGTGGATACCGACGGCGCGAGTACGGGATCAGTGGGCACGGCCGGCCGCCGCTTCCTCGGCGCGGGTCAGACCGCACAGGCCGATCAGATCCTCGTGCAATTCGAACCACACGGTGTGATAGCTGTCCATGATGGGCCGGGCGACGTAGGTGAGGTCGCCCTCGGCGATGCGCTCGACGGCCCGGTCCAGGCGATCGGTGTAGCGGACCAGGCGCGGCGCCAGGCCACCGAGCCGGTGCACCAGCGGGCGCAGGGCCCGGTGGGTGGCGGCCAGGCGCGCCAGCACCGCCGCGTCGTAGTCGGCGTCGGCGTGATCGTTGACCGTCGCCGGATCCTTCATCTGCCAGTCGGTGATGACCACCTTGAGATCGGCGTTGTAGCCGCAGAATTCGTCGTAGGCGGCGGTGAGCGCGGCGTGGTCGACGCTCGCGCGCTCGGCCTCGAGCAGCTCCGCCAGCCGGGGACGCCCCTCGGGGGTGAGCCGGAAACCGGCCGGGGTGGTCGCGCACAGTCCGGCGGCGACCAGGCCCTCGCAGTGCGCGATGATGTCGGCGGCGTCCGCGCCCAGGCTCGCGGCCAGGTTCTCCGCGCTCACCCGGCCCTTGATGCCGACGAGCCGCAGCAGTGCCAGCTCGGTGACGGGCACGTCCACCGGAGCCGCGCCCGGCGCGCCGTCGGTGCCGATGTCTTCCGTTGCGCCGGAACGCTGTTCGAGCCGGTCGGCCAGCGCCGCAGGCTCCACGCCCGCCCACTCGGCCAGCCGCGCCACGTCGTCGAGCACGCTCTGCTCGACGGGCTTGGCGGTGATCTGACCCGAAAGCACCAGTCCCGCACCGCCGTCGACGGTGACGGTCCGGCCGGCCAGCGCGGCCACGACGCCCGGACCGCAGCCGACCACGCAGGGCCGTCCCAGTTCCCGGCTCACCAGCGCGGCGTGCGAGGTGGTCCCGCCCAGCTCGGTGACGATCGCGCGCGCGGCGATCATGCCGTGCAGATCGTCCGGGCTGGTGGTGGGGCGCACCAGGATGACGTCCTCGCCGGCCTCGGCGCGCGCCTCGGCCTCGTCGGGATCGACCACGACCACACCCGAAGCCAGTCCGGGACAGGCGGATTCACCGCGCGCGAGCGGCTCGTGCCCGGCGGTGTCACCCGTGGCCGGGCGCAGCACCTCGCGCACCTGGTCGGCGGTGACCCGATCCAGGGCCTCCCCGGCATCGATCAGGCCCTCCGCGACCATGGCCACGGCCGCACGCGTGGCGGCCCGCGCGGTCCGCTTGGCCGGGCGCGACTGCAGCATCCACAGCGTGCCCGATTCCACGGTGAACTCGATGTCCTGCATATCGCGGCCGTCGCGTTCGAGCAGTTCGGTGGCGGCGATCAGGCGCGCGTGCACCGCGGGCTGGGTCGCGGCCAGGTCGGCGAGCGGGCGCGGGGTCAGGCGGCCCGAGACCACGTCCTCACCCTGTCCGCCCACCAGCCACTCGCCGTAGACCGGGCCGTCGCCGGTGTTGGGGTTGCGGCTGAACAGCACGCCGGTGCCGGAGCGCTCGTCGAGGTTGCCGAACACCATGGCCTGCACCGTGACCGCGGTGCCGAGCGCGTCGGGCACCCCGCGATTGCGGCGATAGGTCTTGGCGCGCGCGGAATCCCACGACCGGAACACCGCCTCGATGGCGCCGCGCAGCTGCTGCCACGGGTCCGCGGGCACGACGCCGTCCGCCGCGCCGAGTACGGTCTCGCGGTACTGGTGCACGAAGCGATCGCGGGTGTCGTTGGCGTACACCGGATTCGAGGTCTCGGCTGCGAGCGCGGCCTGCACCTCGTCGGTCATGCCGAGGTTGAGCACCGTGTCCATCATGCCGGGCATGGACACGGCCGAACCCGAGCGCACCGACACCAGCAGCGGCCGCCGCGCGCCGCCGAAGGAGCGCCCGGTCCCGCGCTCGATCATGGCGATGCCGGCGCGCACCCGCTCCCAGATCTCGTCGGCGATGACCCCGCGCCGGGTGTAGTCCGCCCAGGCGTCGGTGGTGATGACGAAGGCGGGCGGGACCGGCAAGCCGAGGGCCCGCATGTGGTCGATGCTCCACGCCTTGCCGCCGATGCGCTCGCGGGACAACCCGCAGGCGCCGTCGAGTTCGGCGACGGTCACGGCGGCACCGGCCGGGCCGGCGATCGGCTCGGCCACGTCGGGTCGCTGCTCGAGCTCGGCTCCCGCGGTCATGTCACTCCTTCGATGTTCGGAATTCATCAGCACTCCAGCGCTCACCGCTCGAACGCGGCCTATCGGGCATATGCCGACCGGAAATATCCCTGTCATCGAGCGTGCCGGGTGATCGCCCTCACCCCCAACCCGCATCCCGATCAGCGGAATCCCGCGACGCGGGCCGATGGCACGCCCGGTCACCGGGATGGCACGCGAAAAACGGGCATTCGGGTGGGGGCGGTGCGGCAGGATGGGCGAATGGATCGGCGGCATGCGGCATCCATCGGCGGAAGCTCGGCGTCCGGCCCGATCAGCACCATTCCGGCCCTCGTGGCGGACCGTGCCCGGCGGTATCCGGACGCCGTCGCGATAGCCGGGCCCACGGGGCGAGTGACCTACGCGGAATTGGCCGAACAGGCGGCGGCGGTCACGCGCGCGGCCATCGCCTCGGGGCTCGAGACCGGCGACCGCGTCGGGATGTGGGCGCCCAACACCGACCGCTGGATCGTCGCCGCGCTCGGGCTGCTCGGGGCCGGGGCCACGCTGGTGCCGATCAGCACCCGGTTCAAGGGTCCCGAGGCCGCCGACATCCTGGCCCGCGCCCGGGCCAAGGCCGTCTGCACGGTGCAGGAGTTCCTGGGCAACGACTACCCGGGCATGCTCGCCGCGGCCGGGCCGCTGCCCGACCTCGAACACCTCATCCTGCTCGACGACGCTCCGGGCGACACCGCCGCGGACTGGGACACCAGCTCGTGGGCCGGTTTCCTGGCCCCGGGCCAGGTGATCCCCGCCTCGGCCGCGAAGGACCGGGTGGCGGAGGTGACCCCGGATTCGATCTCGGACATCCTGTTCACCTCCGGCACCACCGGCGCACCCAAGGGCGTCCTGGCCACCCACGGGCAGACCCTGGCGGTGTTCACCGCGTGGGCCGAGGCGGTGACGCTGCGGCCGCGCGATCGCTACCTGCTGGTGAATCCGTTCTCGCACACCTTCGGCTACAAGGCCGGGATCATCGCCTGTCTGCTGTGCACCGCCACCATGGTGCCGCTGGCCCGGTTCGAACCGGAGCCGGCGCTGCGCCTCATCGAGAGCGAGCGCATCAGCGTGCTCGCCGGTCCACCGACGCTTTTCACCGATCTGCTGAACAGCGATCACGGTGACTATCTGCTGGGTTCGGTGCGCCTGGCCGGCACCGGGGGCGCGACGATCCCCGCCGAACTCGTCGAGCGCGTCCGCACCGAACTCGGGGTGCCGTCGGTGTTCACCGCCTACGGCCTCACCGAATCGGTGGGCGTGGTCTCGGTCTGCCCGCCCGGTGCGCCGATCGAATTGCTGACCGAGACGGTGGGAAAGCCGTTGTCCGGCACCCACGTTCGCATCGTGAACCCCGACGGCGGCAACACCGCGCCGGGTGAGCCCGGGGAGATCCTGGTCAAGGGTCCCAACGTGATGCTCGGCTACCTCGACGATCCCGCGGCGACCGCGGCGGTCATCGACGTCAACGGGTACCTGCACACCGGCGACGCCGGGTACCTCGGCGCCGACGGGTACCTGCGCATCACCGATCGCCTCAAGGACATGTTCATCGTCGGCGGTTTCAACGCCTATCCGGCCGAGATAGAGCGGGTCCTGCTCGGGCACCCGCAGATTCGCGACGTAGCCGTCGTCGGCATCCCCGACAGCAGGCTCGGCGAGGTGGGCCGGGCCGTGGTGGTGCCCGCCGATCCCGCGGCCGCCGACGCGGCGGCGATCGTCGAGTGGTCCCGGAAACGCTTGGCCGGGTACAAGGTTCCGCGCGAGGTGGTGTTCACCGGCGCCCTGCCCCGCAACACCGGCGGCAAGGTCCTCAAGGAGCAGTTGCGCGGCCCCCGCTGAGCGGCGGCGGCCGCGGGCGCTCACTGCCCCAGCACCGCCCCGTCCGCCCGGCGATACAGGTGCGCGATCTCCGGGGTCACGATCGAGCCCGGGATCTCGCTGTCGAACCAGCGATCGACGTGCGTCCAGTGGTACGGGTGCAGCAGATAGTCGCCGTTGAGCCCGTCGGCGTCGGCGAACTCCTGCTCCCAGGCGTGCGTCCAGCGCGGGTGGCCCGACACCCGGCTCAGCGACCAGGATTTGATGGCGGCGATATGACCGGGCATCGCCGTGAGATCGGCTTCGAAGCGCGCGATCACCGCGGCGGGCGTGCCCGCGCGCACCGTGAGCAGCAGGGTGCGCTTGATCCGGCCCGGCGCACCGAGTGGAACCGTCAGCGCGCGAAGCGGTTCCAGCCGCACCGCGTCGCCGTCCAGACCGGGCAGGGCTTGCTCGGGCGTGCGGTCGGCGTGCAGATCCCATACCGCGCCGCGGCCACCGGCGCTGCCGGGCAGGTCCACCCCGCCCGAGCAGTGCCGCACCCCGGGCAGCGCGGCGGCCGCCGCCGCACGCTCTGTGATGTCGCGTTCGGTAGTCGGCGCGTCGCTCAGAATTATCCAGCGGCTCATGCCGTTTCCCTTCCGGAGACCGATTCCGCGCCCGCGGCCAGCACGTGCCGCTGCCGTTCCAGCGCCAGCGCGTCGGTCCGCGCCCAGAACTCGGCGACCGCCGGATCCGCCCCGGCCGCCGCGCGCATGCCGTAGAAGTCGTAGATGCCGGGCAGTTCCCAGACGATGTGCAGGGCGACCGCGTCGGCGCCCAGGTGTGCGCGCCAGACGTGCGGTGCGCGCAGCCCCCGGGTGAAGGCGCCCGGCACGTAGTCCGCGCGCCAGCCGGCGAGCCAGTCCTCGACCCGGTCGGCGGGCAGGACGACCCGGTCCAGTACCCGGACCCCGGCCTCGGCGCTCACAGCGCCGCCACCACGTCGTTGCGGTAGCGATCCACGTATCCGGCAAGCGATTCCACGCCGTTCAGCAGCGATTCCGGGCCGAACATGGGCGGGGTGAGCACGAGGCGGCTCGCCCCCGCCGCGACATAGGGCCGCGCGTAGTCGGCGTCGAACTCCCGGGTGAAGTCGAACGACCCGGGCCAGATCGTCATCTCCACCGCGTCCTCGGAACGTCCGGCGGCGGTGGCGATCTCGCGAATCCGGTCGGCGCCGCGCGCGAAGTCGTCCGCGCCGATGGTGTACGGGAACCAGCCGTCGCCGACCTGGGCCGCGCGCCGCACGGCCGGAAGACTGTTGCCGCCCAGCACGATCGGGATGGACCGCTCGGGCCGGGGCAGGCAGAACTGCCGTTCGAAGGACACGTGCTTGCCGGAATAGGTGGCCGGATGCTGGGTCCACAGCGCCCGCATCGCGCCGATGCACTCGTCGAGGCGGCCGCCCCGATCGGCGAAGGGCACGCCGACCGCCGCGTATTCCTCTTTCTGCCAGCCGGTTCCGAGCCCGAGCAGCAACCGGCCGTCCGACAACCGGTCCAGGATGGCGGCGCGTTTGGCCAGCACCACGGGACTGTGCAGGGGCGCGACCACCATGGCGGTGCCGAGCCGCAGGGTCGTCGAGGCCGCGGCCACGAACGCCAGGGTCTCGAGCGGATCGGTCATCGGCGTTCCGAGATCGCCGCCGGGCATCCGGCCGTCCGGGGAGTACGGGTAGAGCGGCTCGTAATCCTGGGCCACCACCACGTGTTCCACGGTCCAGATCGATTCCAGCCCGCATTCCTCTGCGGCCGAAGCGAATTCGCGCAGGAATCCGCCCGAGGTCACCAGGCCGTCGAGATAGGGCATGAGCATGCCGATGCGCATCAGCCGCCTCCGTTGTTCGAGAATCCGGCCTCCCAGCGGGGCCGTTCTTCGAGGCTCCCGTGTTACCGGCGTCACAACACAGGACCGGTCTCGATCAGCGAGACCGGCGATATGCGCAGGTCAGGGCTGCCCAAACGGCACAACGACCGTTAGCCGCACACCGAAAGGGCGTGCGGCCAACGGTCGTCCGGCCGCGCGGGCGCGGTCGTGCGGCGGAGGTCAGATCTCCTTGCGCATCTGCGCGGTGAGCGGCTTCATGTAGCCCGAGCCGAGCAGGCGCTGCATCCAGTTCATCGCCTTGGCGTCGGTGCCGATCAGGATGAGCGGGTCGTTCTTCCGGATGCCCTTGAGAATGGTCTGCGCGCACTGCTCGGGCGTGGTCTTGGCCAGGCCGTCGAAGTTCTTGGCCAGTGCGTCCCGATCGCGGTTGGCCGAAGCCCGTGCCTTCCAGGCGATCTCGGTCTTGATCATGCCGGGGTGCACGCTGGAGACGCCGACGTTGTTGCCCGCGATGATCATTTCCTGGCGCAGCGCGTCGGTGAAGGCGCGCATGGCGAACTTCGACGAGCTGTAGCCGCTCTGGCTCGGGCAGGCCACCAGGCCGAACATGCTGGACACGTTGGCGATGTGGCCGTCACCGGAGGCGACGACGTGCGGCAGGAACGCCTTCGTGCCGTGCGCGGTGCCCCAGAAATTGATGTTGAAGATCCATTCGAAGTCTTCCCAGGTCACGTCCTCGACGTTGGCGGTCAGCGAGACGCCGGCGTTGTTGATGACGATATTGACCTTGCCGAAGTCCGAGACCACCTCGTCCGCGTGCTCGTACACCGCCGCGCGATCGGTGACGTCGAGCTTGTACGCGCGGGCCTTGACGCCCTCCTTCTCGCACAGCGCCGCCGTCTCGGCGACACTCTCGAGATTGCGGCCCGACAGTGCCAGGTGCGCACCGTTCTTGGCCAGCTCGACCGCCAGCGCGCGGCCGATGCCCGCGCCCGCACCGGTGATGACGGCGACCTTGCCGTGGAAGTCCTTCATGATCTTTCCCTTACTGCGTGGTGAAGCCACCGTCGGCGATGAATTCCGACCCGGTGCTGTAGGAGGACTCGTCGGAGATGAGGAACAGCACCAGATTGGCGAGCTCCCCCGGGGTTCCCGGACGGGCGATGGGCTGATTTGCCGCGATGGACGCCGAACGATCGGAGGTGGCGACCATCTCGGTGGCGACGATCCCGGGGTGCACGGAGTTGACGCGAATGTTGTCCGGCGCGAACTCCTGAGCGGCGGTCTTGGACATCCCGCGCACCGCCCACTTGGAGGCCACGTACCCGAGGATGTTCGAGTAGCCGATGAGCCCGCCGGTCGAGGAGATGTTCACGATCGAGCCGGCGCCCGCGGCGCGCATGGAGCCGACCACGGCCTTCATACCCAGGAAGACACCGACCTGGTTCACGTCGATGACCCGGCGGTAGTCGGCCTCGGACAGCTTCTCGATGGGGTCCACGTGCACGATGCCCGCGTTGTTGACCAGGCCCGAGACCGGGCCGAACGCCGCCTCGGCCCGCGCGACCACGGCGTTCCAGGCCGCCTCGTCGGTGACGTCCAGCGGCAGGAACAGAGCCCGCTCGCCGAGTTCGGCGGCCAGGCCGGCGCCCTCCCGCTCGAGGACGTCGGTGATGACGACGCTCGCGCCCTCCTCGACGAGCCTGCGCGCGAAGGCCGCGCCCATGCCGCGCGCGCCGCCGGTGACGATGACGTTCTTGGTGCTTACCCGTCCCATGTCGCCGCTCCTCAGTTCCGGGCCGCGCCGGCCGGGGCCGCGCCGCGCTTGGCGTTCCGCTTGGGCTGTGCGGGCTCGGACCGCTCGGACGCGGCCGAATCGGCCTGCGCCGCATCCGCTTCCGCGTCGTCCCGGTCGGCCATGTGGTTGGCGGCGATGTAGCCGAACACCATGGCGGGGCCGATCGTCGCGCCCGCGCCGGCGTAGTCGTTGCCCATGACCGCCGCGGAGTTGTTGCCCGCCGAGTACAGGCCCGCGATGACCTCGCCGCGCTCGTCCAGCACGCGCGCGTGCTCGTCGGTGACCAGGCCGCCCTTGGTGCCCAGGTCGCCGGGGACCATTTCCACCGCGTAGAACGGGCCGCGCTCGATCGGCGCGAGGTTCGGGTTCGGCTTCACGGTCGGGTCACCGTAGTAGCGGTCGTAGGCCGAATCGCCGCGCTGGAAGTCCTCGTCGCGGCCCGCCCTGGCGAAGCCGTTGAAACGCTCCACCGTGGCGGCGAGCTTGGCGGCCGGGATGTCCAGCTGCGCGGCCAACTCGGCCAGGGTATCGGCCTGCTTGATGATGCCCTTGTCGAAATACGCCTGGGGCAGTGGACGTTTGGGGAAGTTGCCCAGGAACAGGTAGTGGTCGCGGAAGTTCTGATCGAAGATGAAGTGCGACGGCCCGCTGCTGCGCCCGGCCGCGGCCTCCTCGTACATCTTGTGCACGACGTTGACGTACGGCGCCGATTCGTTGACGAAACGCTCGCCCTCGTCGTTGACCATGATCGCGCCGGGCTGCGCGCGCTCGGCCAGGCAGAAGAACGGCGGGCGGTCGCCGCCGCTGCGCACCGACGGACCCCACCACGCGTCGTCCATGAGATCGGTTGCCGCGCCGACGTTCTGGCCCGCGACGATGCCGTCGCCGACATTCTCGACGGCGCCGACGGTCCACGCGGTGGACTGCGGGCCGGAGATGTACTTCTCACGCATTTCCAGGTTGTGCTCGAACCCGCCGGCCGCCAGCACCACGCCGTACTTGGCCTTGATGACCACCGGGGCGCCCTCGTGCTCGGCGCGCACGCCGACCACGACGCCGTCCTGCACGATCAGCTCGGACAGCGGGGTGTTCAGCCACACCGGCACGCCCGCGTCGCGCAGCGACAGCCACAGCCGCGCGGCCAGCGCCTTGCCCAGGCTCAGCGGCTTGGCGCCCTTGACCAGGGCCAGCGCGGTGCGCGCGCCGACCTTGACCGCGGTCTTCTTGGCGGTCCAGGTGCGCGCGATCATGTTCAGGTCGTGGAAATCGCTGACCGTGATGGCCAGCCCGCCCGGCGCGGACATGGTCGGCTGGTTGATCTTGTGCAGATCACCGCCGAGCAGCCGGCCGTCGATCACCTTGGGCTCGATGGACCGGCCCTGTGCCAGACCGCCCGGGTACTCCGGGTGGTAGTCGGAATAGCCGCGGTCGTAATCGAATTCCCAGTAGCGCGAGCGCGCGCCGAGGTAGTCGAACATCTTCGGGCCCTCGTCCAGGAAGGCCCGCTGCTTGGCATCGGGAACACGGTCGCCGACAACGGCTTTCAGGTACGTCCGCGCCATGGTCGGGCTGTCCGGCACGCCCGCGGCCTTAAGCACCGGGTTGTTCGGCACCCAGATGCCGCCGCCCGAGCGCGCGGTGGAACCGCCGAACAGGCGCGATTTCTCGATCAGGGTGACCGACAGGCCGCGATAGGCGGCGGTCAGGGCGGCGGTCATACCGGCCGCTCCGGAACCTACGACGACGACGTCGAATTCGAATTCCATGGGTGGTGTCTGTCCTCTAGTAGCCGCAACTGGTGAGCATGCCGCCGTCGACGACGAACTCGCCGCCGGTGCAATAGCTCGAGGCCTCGGACGCCAGGAACAGCGCCACCTCGGAGACCTCGACCGGCTGACCCCAGCGCGGGATGGGCAGTTCGGAGAAGAAACTCTTGCCGTCCACACCGCTCGCGCCCGCCACGGACGCGGTCATGGGCGTGGCGATACCGCCGGGGTGCACCGAGTTCACCCGGATACCCGAATGACCCAGCTCCCGGGCGGCGGACTTGGTGAGTCCGCGCAGCGCGAACTTGCTCGCGCTGTAGGCGGACAACCCGGCAGCGCCGACGAAACCCTCCACCGAGGACACGTTGACGATGGAACCGCCACCGGCGTCGATCATGGCGGGCGCGGCGGCTCTGATGCCGAGGAAACTGCCCGTCACGTTGATCGCCTGCATGGTGTTCCACTCGTCCAGGCTCATGTCGAGCAACCGCTTGAATCGCAGGATGCCCGCATTGTTGACCAGCGTGGTGAGCCGGCCGAAACGCTCGACGGTCTCGGAAACCGCTGCCTGCCAGTCACTTTCACTGGTGACATCGTGGTGTACGTAGTGGACGTCCGCACCGAGCTCGGCGGCCAGCGCCTTACCCTCGTCGTCGAGCACATCGCCGAACACCACGCGCGCGCCCTCGGCGGCGAAACGGCGCACGTGCTCCGCTCCCATACCGCGCGCACCGCCGGTGATCAGCGCGACTTTCCCGTCCAACTGTCCCACAGGTTCCCGTCCTTCCTCAGCGTTGAAACCGACGCTAAGGCGGTCCCGCGGGACCGGGCAGGTGTGGTCCCGGCCACTGAGACAACCGAATGACCTGATGGTTTGAGTACTGAACTATTTCGGTTAGGCATAGCGGCCGGACCTTGCCCGAACAGGCCGCCTCGGGTAAGCCGGCGAGCTGAGGAGCACCCCGAATGAAGTTCTCGATGATCTTCGAAGCACAGATGGCGGATCCCACCGCCGCGCACGAGGCCCGGGTGCTGCACGACTGCGTCGAACAGGCGGTGCTGGCCGATCGGGTCGGCTTCGACACCGTGTGGGCGGTCGAGCACCACGGGCTCAAGTGGTACGCGCACATGAGCGCGCCGGAGATCTTCCTGACCTGGGTGGCGGCCCGGACCGAGCGCATCCGCATCGGGCACGGCGTGGTGTGCATGCCGTTCAACTTCAATCACCCGGTGCGCGTCGCCGAACGCGCCGCCATGCTGGACGTGCTCTCGAACGGGCGGCTGAACCTGGGCGGCGGCCGCGGCGCGACCGCCGTGGAGACCTCGATGTGCGGGGTCGACCCCGCGCGCACCACCGCCGAGGTCGAGGAGTCGCTGCGCGTGATCGCCGCCGCCTGGCAGGACCCGGACGGCGAATTCTCCTATCGCGGTGAACTTCTGACCATAGAGCCGCACCATCTGCTGCCCCGGCCGGTGCAGCGCCCGCATCCCCCGCTGTTCATGGCGTGCACGCGCAAGGACACCCTGCGGCAGGCCGCCGACTACGGCGTCGGGGCGCTCGTCCTGGGCTTCGCCGGGATCGAGGAGATCGCCGAACTGCGCGGCATCTACGACCGCGCCATCGCCGAACGCAGCGGCGAGCGACTCGTCTCCACCGTGGTCAACGACCATTTCGCGGCGCTGTGCCCGACCATCGTCCTGGACGATCGCGAACGCGCCCGGCAGATCGGCGCGCGCGGGCAGCGCTTCTTCGCCCAGGCGATCAAGCACTACTACGGCATGGGGCCCGCGCCCGACGAAGCCGTGGATCCCGCCGCCGACGAGATGGCCCGGATCGGGGCGGCCGGCGCCGAGCACATCGCCTATCTGCACGAGGCCAAGATCCCGGTGAAGTCCGGGTCGGCCGCGATCTTCAACGCCGAACACGCCTACGGCACCGCCGACGACGCCATCGCCTACGTCGAACGCCTCGCCGCCGCGGGAGCCGACGAGATCCTGTGCCTCATCCAGATGGGCACCGTCCCGCAGGAGGCGTGCCTGGAGACCATCCGGCAGTGGGGCGAGAAGGTCATCCCCCACTTCCGCTGACCACGCGAACCATCGACATCCCCACCGTCACACACAGTTAGGACACAGCAATGACCGACCTGAACGGCAAAGTCGCCATCATCACCGGAGCCGCTCGCGGGCAGGGCGCGGCCGAGGCGCGGCTGTTCGCCGAGCGCGGCGCGAAGGTCGTCATCACCGACGTGCTCGAGACCGAAGGCAAGGAACTCGCCGAATCCCTCGGTGACGCAGCGCGATTCGTCCGGCACGACGTGACCGACGAGGACAGCTGGGCCGCCGCGGTCGAGGTCGCCGTGTCCACCTTCGGCAGGCTCGACGTGCTGGTCAACAACGCCGCCATCTACATCATGAAGCCGCTGGTGGAGACCAGTTCGCAAGAGCTGGAACGCATTCTGCGGGTCAACCTCATCGGCGCGTTCAACGGGATCAAGGCCGTCATCCCGGCCATGACCGCGGCGGGGGGCGGTTCCATCGTGAACATCTCCTCGCAGGCCGGGCTCGAGGGCCTGATGAACCACTCCGCCTACGGTTCGTCCAAGTGGGGCCTGCGCGGGCTGTCCAAGATCTCCGCCCTCGAACTCGGCCCGGCGCAGATCCGCGTCAACTCCGTGCACCCCGGACCCATTGCCACGCCGATGGTTCCGTACCTGACCACCGGCCCCGGCAGCTTCCCCACCCTGCCGCTCGAGCGCACCGGGCACCCCGAGGAGGTCGCCGAACTCGTCGCCTTCCTGGCCTCGGACGCCTCGGCCTACATCACGGGCGCGGAGATCACCGTCGACGGCGGGCTGGCGGCGGGCAAGTTCATCCCGCGCGGCATGCAGATGTAATCCGTTCCACGCGAATCCGTTCCGAGATCACCCCGACCACCGCAGGAGTCCGCGATGTCCCTGTCGCCCGAATGGCAAGTCTTCGTCGACGCGGCCGCCGCCGCCTTCCCCGCCCTGGGCACCGAGGTGACGGACGCCCACGCGGCGCGCGCCTTCCTGGCCGCCCGGCCCGCGCCCGCGGCGCCGCCGATTCCGGTTGCGGCGGTGGAGGAATGGCTCGTGCCGGGACCGATCGACGCCCCCGAGGTACCGGTGCGCCTGTACCGGCCGCTCGCGGCCGAGGCCGTCCCCGGCGTCGTGGTGTTCTATCACGGTGGCGGTTTCGTGCTGTGCGGCCTGGACAGTCACGACCGCTTCTGCCGGACCATGGCCAACGAGGCCGGCGTCATCGTGATCTCGGTCGACTACCGCCGTGCCCCGGACGACCGGTTCCCCGCCGCGGCCGACGACGCGTACGCGGTACTGCGCTGGGTCGCCGACAACGCCGAATCACTCGGCGGCGATCCGGCGCGGGTCGCGGTCGCCGGGGACAGCGCCGGCGGCAACCTCGCCACCGTCGCCGCGCTGCGAGCCCGGGACAACGGCGGACCGGACATCGCCTTCCAGCTGCTGCTGTACCCGATGCTCGACCCTGCCACCGACAGCGAGTCCTACACCGAGAACGCCACCGGCTACTTCACCACCGCGGCCCATTTGCGCTGGTACTGGCGGCAATACCTGCGCACGGACGCCGACGCCGAACAGCCGGACGCCGCCCCGCTGCGCGCCGACCTCACCGGCCTGCCGCCCGCGTACATCGCCACCGCGGAGTTCGATCCGCTGCGCGACGAGGGCGAAACCTACGGTAGGCTGCTGCACGAGGCGGGGGTGCGGGTGCAGGTGCAGCGCTGGGACGGCACCGTGCACGGGTTCATGTCCATGGCCTTCCACCTGCCCGAGACCCAGCGGGCCAACGCCGCCGCCTTCGACGCGCTGCGGACCGCGCTGGCGCGCCCGCTGCAGGCCTCGCGGTAGCCGGCGCGGAAATCCCGTCGGCCGCAGCCGGATCGGCGGTCGGTGATGTTGCGATCGGTTCACCGGTGAGTAAAGAACCGGTAATTCCAAGGCGGCCCGCGCGGCGGTGCCGATCGTCTAGCATCGGCCTCGTTCGTCCGCTTCTGAAATATCGGGGATTCTCTTGTCGGTTGCACGCCTCACCGCGGTCACCGCGGCCATGACGGTCTCCTGCGCCCTGGCGGGCGCCGGAAACGCCTCCGCCGCAGCGCAGTACTACGGCACGATCGCACTGTCGCGGCTGAAGAACGCCGCGGTGATCTCGACCGACGCGCCCGGAAAGGTCTCCGCGGACGCGGCCGCCATCCGCGACTGCGCCAACTACGACTGCGAGATCGTGCTGCGCTTCAGCGACGGCTGCGGCGCCGTCGCCCGCGGCGCGGACGGGCGCTGGGGCTGGGCGGCGGCGGGCAATCGCGCCGAAGCCGAGGCCATCGCGGTCGGCTCGCTCGGGGAGAGCAACCCGCCCTTCCCGGACCTCGGCAGCGCGTCACCGCGCCCGGCCCAGGTGATCACCTCGGCCTGCACCAGAAACGCGGGCTAGCGCAGACCGCCGTAGCGCGCCTCGTACGCGGCGCGCTCGGCGGCGCGGCGATCGCGGCGGGCCGGATTCTCCAGATCCTCCGGCAGGCCGTGCTTGCGCAGCCGATGCGCGCGATTCATCGGCATGTAGGCCACGATGTAGAACATCGCGAGCAGCAGCGCCAGCAGAATCATCGAGGCGCGCAGCCACAGCTCACCCGGAAAGAGCAGGAACAGCGCGAAGACCGGAATCATCGGTACCAGGCCGCGCACCAGATGCCGGGGGCCCGCCCACCTGCCGGTGAGGTCGTTGCGAACCCAGTCCAGCATGGAGTCGGGCAGGCGGCGGCCGCAGGCGTAGCCGAGCCACTGTATCGGGTTGGGGCGCTTCATCATCGGACTCCCTTGTCGGCCGCGCGCGCGGCCGCGTTGACGCGGTTGAGCACATCGCGCAGTTCCTCCAGATCGGACAGGCCCACCCCGAGCCGTTCCACCACCGCCGGCGGTATCAACTCGGCCCGCGCGCGCAGCGCCCGGCCGGACTCGGTCAGATCGACCACCAGGGTGCGCTCGTCGCGATCGTCGCGGCGGCGGGTGATCAGGCCCGCGGCCTCGAGTCTCTTGAGCAGCGGGGACAGCGTGGGCGAATCGAGCTGAATGGCGTCGCCGATGTCCTTGACCGACATCGGGGCCTCACCCCAGAGCGCGAGCATCACCAGGTACTGCGGGTGAGTCAGGCCCATGGGTTCCAGGAGCGGGCGGTACACCGCGAGCACCGCGCGATTGGCGACCGCCAGCGCGAAGCACACCTGCCGGTCCAGCCGCAGCGGGTCGTCGGCTTCCATCGTTCCGCCCTCCTCGATCGTCCTATCGTTAGTGTCAGAATAGTTAACGCACTAACTATTGGCACGCGATCGGTGCGTATTCCACGTCACACCCACCCGGCGAGCGGCCGGGAAGCCGAGCGGGCACCGCTGTCGAGAATTCTATTTGCTAACAATTTGCCATTCTTGGCGTTTCCCGGGTACTCCGAAAATGACAGAGATTATTCCCCGCCGAATATTCTGACGAATCGCAATTTCAGACGGTTGATATCCGCGACTTTTGGTCACACCAATGCTTGGATGCTCGATAAGCTGAATGGTTGCTAGCCTGTGAAAAGGAGATAAGTCACCGATGAAGCGCGTGTTCTACACCGGTTCGATTGCGACCGTTCTCGTCCTCGCCGCATGCGCGCTGCAAGCCGCCCCGAAGCCGGAAGCGCCCCGGCCGCCCGCGCGCACCCTCACCATCGGCATCTCCGACGACCAGCCCGGACTATCGACCCGAGGTCCGGACGGAAGACCCCGGGGCTTCGACGTGGACACCGCCGTCTACATCGCCGGGCAACTCGGGGTGGAACCCGAGCACATCACCTGGCGCGAAGCGAGACCCGACCAGCGCGAAGCGCTGCTGAACTCCGGCAGCGTCGATTTCATCGCCGCCTCGTATTCCATCACCGCCGCACGGCAGCAACAGGTCTCGTTCGCCGGGCCCTACCTGATCGCCGGACAGGACCTGCTGGTCCGCCACGGCGAAAAGCACATCGACCGCCCCGAGGACCTGCACGACCGATCGATCTGCACCACCGCGGGATCCACCGCCGCGGACCGCATCCGGCGCGGCTTCGCCCGCACGGTCGAACTCACCACCCGCGACACCTACGCCGAATGCGCGGCCGATCTCATCTCCGGCGTCGTGGACGCCGTGACCGCCGATGACGTCATCCTGGCCGGATTCGCCAAGAAATACGACGGCACCCTGCGCGTGGTCGGGCACCAGTTCACCCGCGAGCGCTACGGCATCGGCGTCCGCAAGGGCGACGTCACCCTGCAGACCCGCATCACCGACGCCATTCGCAGCATGATCGACGACGGCTCCTGGCGCCGCGCCATGGAAACCCACCTCACCGCCAACGGTTTCCGCCCGCAGGCCGCGCCCGTCGTCTTCAACGCCCCCGACCGCCCCGTGCCCCCCGCCGACCCCGCGACCCTGGACCCCGACCTGGTCCGCGTCACCAACGCCGTGGCCGCCACCTCGAACGCCCGCGACTGGGAAGGCTTCCGCACCCTGGTCTGCCCCGAGACCGCCAACGACATAGACGAGATAGTCACCCACTACACCCCCCGCTACGACACCCACCTCGGCCCCGAGCTGACGACCGCCGGCTACACCCACACGGTGACCGCGGTAACCCAGCCCGACCCCGACACCGCCACGTTCGTCCTGCACGAGACCTTCACCGACGTCCCCGACAAGTACCGCAACTACTTCAAGGACATCAACTACACCGGCACCCTCATCCGCCGCGAGGGCGCCTGGAAGCTCTGCACGTTGAACGCCGACTTCGTGGAACCGTAGGAATCAGCCCTGGCGCGCCGAGCGTCGGCGCGCCAGCAAGGCTCGATGAAATGCCATGAATCAGACAGGTTTTCGCACTTTCTCGAACTTATGTTCGAGAACTCGTAGTCTATCTTCATGATGGATCTCAGTTCCCCTGAGCTGTCCTACATGGTTGGTCTTCTGCAAACGGACGGCACACACTCCGGCAGCACCACGGGCAAGGGCAAGATCTCGATCGAACTGGCCGAACGGGATGCCGACATCCTTCTCCAGCTACAACGCCTACTCCCCTGCCACTCGCTGATTTCGACCAGAATCAGAGACACGAACTTCAAGCAGGGTTATGCCAGCAGGGTGTTGGAGTTCTGCGCCCAAGACGTTCGCAAAGAGTTCGAACGCTTCGGCGTCCCGACCGGTAAGAAGTCGAAAATCATCGGACCGCCTACCGAGACGTTCAGTCGATCGGACTATCTTCGGGGCGTCCTCGACGGGGACGGTTCAATCGGTTTCACCGCCAAAGGTTTTCCGTTCATCAGCCTCGTGACGGCGAGTCCCGCAATGGCGAAGCACTTCTGCGACGAGATAGCGGGAGTGAGCGGAGTCCGACGCTCAGCAAAGCCGAACAAGCGGGACAGCGTTCCCAACATCATGGTGGCCAACCTCGCGGCAGTGCGCCTCGCCGACTGGTGTTACCCGGTGGGCGCGTTATCCATAGCGCGTAAGTACGCGGCGGCGCGTGCGGTCTCCGAATGGCTGGCACCCCACCAGAGATTCGGACACACAATGCGGCACTGGACCCCGGAGGAGGATGAGCTTCTCGGTCACCACACCATCAAAGAAGCGGCTGCGCTGCTGGGGAGGACCGAACAAAGCGTCAACCTTCGCCGTTGGCGACTGAGACGCCGCACACCTCCGCCCGAATAATCCGGTGCGCGACCGCAGGTTCGACGCCTACCGTGAAGCGCAATCCAAAGGAAGGACATCGGATGTTTCCCGTCGAGCTGCGCGGTACCCGAGCGCAGACGCTCATGTGGGCCCACGAGCACGAGATCGAGTCGGCCGCGCTCCAACAGCTGCGCAATATCGCCGAACTGGAATGGGTGCACGGGGTTCGGGTTATGCCCGATGTACACCTCGGCAAAGGCGCCACCGTGGGCTCCGTGATCGCCATGCGGGACGCCGTCGCGCCCGCGGCGGTCGGGGTGGATATCGGTTGCGGCATGGAGGCGGTCCGAACCTCGCTCACCGCATCGCATCTGCCGGACGACCTGCGAGGATTGCGGGCTCGAATCGAGGCTGCGGTGCCGGTCGGCTTTGCCGCGCACAGCGATCCGGTGAACGTGAACCGGCTGAACAACGAAGTGTCCGGGCATCGTGCGGGCGTGGTCCTTCGGTCGGGCTGGGAGAAGTTCTGGAAAGCCTTCGGATCGCTGGATTCGGGTGTTCAGTCGCTCGAATCGAAGGCGCACAAACAGATCGGAACGCTAGGCAGTGGCAACCACTTCTGCGAACTTTGTCTGGATTCTGAAGGTCGGGTGTGGATTCTGCTGCACTCCGGGAGCCGGAACATCGGTAAGGAACTCGCCGAGCGGCACATGGCGGTCGCACGGAAGCTGAGCCACAACGAGGGGCTGCCGGACCGGGACCTCGCGGTATTTTTGGCGGGGACCGCCGAAATGGACGCCTACCGGCGGGATTTGAGCTGGGCGCAGGAATACGCGGCGCGGAACCGGGCCGTCATGCTGGCGCTCGTGTGCCGGGCCGTGCGGGAGGAATTCGCGGGGAAGGACGTCGTTTTCGACGACACCATCTCCTGCCACCACAACTACGTGTCCGAGGAGATCATCGACGGGATGCCGATGCTCGTGACGCGCAAGGGCGCGGTGCGGGCGGGGGCCGGGGAGCTGGCGCTCATCCCGGGATCCATGGGCACGCGCTCGTACGTGGTGCGCGGCAGGGGAAATCCCGCGTCGTTCCAGTCGGCCTCGCACGGGGCCGGGCGGCGGATGAGCCGCAACGCGGCCAAGCGGCAGTTCACGGTCAAGGACCTGATCGCCCAGACCGAGGGCGTCGAGTCCCGCAAGGACGCCGGTGTCGTGGACGAGATCCCGGCCGCCTACAAGGACATCGACCAGGTGATCGCGCCGCAGCGCGACCTTGTCGATATCGTTGCCACCCTACGGCAGGTGCTCTGCGTCAAGGGGTGAGCTGCCGTGGCCGAGGCGTCGTACCTGTTGGGGGTACGGCGCCTCGGTGTATGAGCGGCCACCGGAACCGCTGGGCCGCAACGCTGTTCACACCCGTACGACAGGGCGGTTCGCGCCCGCTCACCGCCGCCCGAGGGTGACCGCGAGTCCCGCGCCCATGAGCAGTATCCCGACGATGAGCGGGAACCCGGACCGCAGCCATTCGTACAACGCGACGTGCATCTCGTCCGAGAACGGCAGCTCACCGATGAGCCGGAAGGTGTCGTCCGGAAAGATCAGGTGCAGGATCCCCGGCAGCACGCCCCAGACTGCCCCCGCCACAACGGTTCCCAGCGGCGAATAGGCCGCCGACACGACCACGACCAACAGCAGCAGCGCCCCCAGCAGAATCTGCAGCGTCGACCCGAGCCGGTCCGCCAGATCCCCCAGAATCACCCAGCGCCTGGTGTCGGCAGCCCCGCGCGCGGCGAACACCGTCCCGATCGGGGTGAGGATCAACCCGACCCCCACGCCGGTCAGCGTCCGCGAAATCGTTCCGCCGCTGCGGAACTGCGCGCCCGGCGGCGTCCATCCCGTGGGCGGCGGGAACTTCTCGGGCATGGGCGCCTCCCCTGTTCCCCGGAAACCGCACGGTCCCGGTATCCCATTGTCCGCCCGGCCCGCCGTTTCGCGCCCCCTCGATGCGCGATCGATCCCGCCGCTATATCCGCAGCGGCCGACCAGGTTCCAGGATGTGCACGGTCGTGTCCGCCGCCAGGTCCGCCACGGCGTCGCGATACAGATCCGGCCGATTGCGCTCGGCCTTGGTCATGACGCGGTCGCCGATCGGCCCGCTGGAGAACGCGTAGTGGATGGGAACGGCGATGCGGGCGCGCAGCACCCGAGTGAGATCGGCGGCCTCGGCGGCGTCCATGACCACCTGCCGATTCAGCGCGGGCCGGATGCGCAGCCCGTTGATGGGCAGCAGCGCTAGATCGATGTCAGGGAACCGCCGCGCGACCTCGTCGAGTTCGGGCACCCGCAGGGTGTCGGCCCCGAAGTAGACGGTGTGCCCGTCCGCGCGCAGGACGAAGGTGACTTCCGGGACAGCGTGGCTGGCCGGGGCCGCGATGACCTCGACCGGTCCCAGCTGGGTGCGCTGCCACGGCGCGAGTTCGACCACGCTGCCGAATCCGGCCGCGCGCACCTTCGCCGCCAAGCCGGGGACGACCGCGAAGGGCACGGTCCGGTCCGGGTAGTCCAGCAGGGCGTCCAGGTCGCAGTGGTCGTAGTGGTCGTGGCTGATGACGATGCCCGCGAGCGGGGGCAGGTCGGCGGCGGTGGCGACGCTGCGTGGTTCGCCCTGCCGGTAGAAGCGGCGTTCGGAGAGCCAGGGATCGGTGAGGATGCGGGCGCCGCCGAAGTCGAGCAGGACGCTGGCGTGGACTACGCGGGTCACGGTGAGCATGGGATTCCTTAACAAGACAGCCGTCTGCTTACGGATGTAAGTAGACGGCTGTCTTGGTATGGTGTCAAGGTGACGGACAAACCAGCGCGCAGCCGAAACCGCCGCGGCGAGGGCGCGCTGCTGCGTGCGGAACTCATCGATGCCGCCTCCACCCTGCTCGAGCAGCTCGACGGCCAGGAGGCGCTGTCGCTGCGCGCGGTCGCCCGCGCGGCCGGTATCGCGCCGCAGAGCGTGTACCTGCACTTCGCCGATCGGCGCGACCTGCTCACCGCCGTCTACGCGGTCCGGTTCGACGAGCTACGGCGGGTCCTGACGGACGCGCGCGACGCGGTCCCGAATACCCTTCCCGCCGAACGACTTTCCGCGATCTGCCACGCCTATGTGGCGTACGGCCTCGCGCATCCGGGCCACTACCGGGTGCTGTTCGGCACCGCGGGCGAGCCGGGATGGGAGCCGACCGCGGAGCAGCTACCCGGGCTGCCCACCTTCGCGATGCTCGTCGACGCGGCCGCGGCCTGCGCCGCCGCCGATCCGCGGGACACCGCCGTATGCCTGTGGGCGGGCATGCACGGGCTCATCACCCTGCGCCAGGATCGGCCGAGTTTCCCGTGGCCGCCGGTGGACACGCTGGTTCGCACGTTGGTCACGGCCCACCTCGCCGCGGCGGGCTGACCGCCGGGGGTGCGAGGTTGCCGCCGGGGTGCACCGTGTCGGTGCGGTGCGGCACCATGGACCGGGTGACCTCGACCGACGCGACCCAGACCCAGAACTCCGGCGCACTGCGGGAGGATGCCGAACGGCTGTTGCGAGAGCTGGCCGGGCCCGCGGCCCGGTTGCGGGAAGACCAGTGGGTCGCGATCGAGGCGCTGGTCGTGGGCAGGCGGCGGGCACTGGTGGTGCAGCGCACGGGCTGGGGCAAGTCGGCGGTGTACTTCATCTCCGCCAAGCTGCTGCGTGCGGCCGGGCGCGGGCCGACGGTGATCGTGTCCCCGCTGCTGGCGCTCATGCGCAACCAGGTCGCGGCGGCCGAGCGCGCCGGGGTCGTGGCGGACACCATCAACTCGGGCAACGTCACCGAGTGGGACGAGATCCACGCCCGGGTCGCCGAGGGCGTGGTCGACGTCCTGCTGGTCAGCCCGGAACGGCTGAACAATCCGGACTTCCGCGACGCCGTGCTGCCCAAGCTCGCCGCCGACGCCGGCCTGGTGGTGATCGACGAGGCACACTGCGTCTCGGACTGGGGTCACGACTTCCGGCCCGACTACCGCCGAATCCGCACGCTCATCGCCGATCTCGGCTCCGACGTGCCCGTGCTGGCCACCACCGCCACCGCCAACGACCGCGTCGTCACCGACGTGGCCACCCAGATCGGCACGGACACCCTGGTGCTGCGCGGCGGGCTCGACCGCGAGTCGCTGCACCTGTCGGTGGTGCGCATCCCGGACGCGGTGGCGCGCACGGCCTGGCTCAGCAGGCGCCTGCACGAACTGCCCGGCTCCGGCATCGTCTACGCCCTCACGGTGGCCGCGGCCCAGGATCTGGCCGATGTGCTCAATTCGCACGGCCACCACGTCGCCGCCTACACCGGGCAGACCGATCCGGCCGAGCGCGAAGCCCTCGAGGCCGCGCTGCTGAACAACGAGGTGAAGGCGCTCATCGCCACCTCGGCGCTGGGCATGGGTTTCGACAAGCCCGATCTGGGTTTCGTCGTGCACGTGGGCGCGCCGTCCTCGCCCATCTCCTACTACCAGCAGGTCGGCCGTGCCGGGCGCGGCACCGAGCGCGCCGAGGTCGTTCTGCTGCCCGGCCCGGAAGACCGCGCCATCTGGAGTTACTTCGCCTCGGTGGCGTTCCCGCGCGAGCACATCGTGCGCTCGGTGCTGGCCGCGCTCGACACCGATCGGGCCCTGTCCACCGCCGCGCTGGAACCCCTGGTCGAGTTGAACCGCTCGCGACTGGAGATGGTGCTCAAGGTGCTGGACGTGGACGGCGCGGTACAGCGGGTGCGCGGCGGCTGGATCGGCACCGGGCAGCCCTGGGTGTACGACACCGAACGCTACGAGCGCCTGAACATCGCGCGCGAGGCCGAACAGCAGGCCATGATCGACTATCAGGCCACCGACGCCTGCCGGATGAATTTCCTGCGCGGCCAGCTCGACGATCCGGGCCTGCTGCCGGATTCGCCCGGCTGCGGTCGCTGCGACAACTGCACCGGCACGCGCCAGGACATCGCGGTGGACGCCGGCGACGTGGCCGCGATCCGGGCCCGGCTGGATCGTCCCGGCATCGACCTCGCACCCCGCAAGCAGTGGCCGACGGGCATGGCCAAACTCGGAATCTCGCTGTCCGGCAAGATCTCCCAGGGCGCGGAGACCGGCCGGGTGCTGGGCAGGCTCAGCGACCTCGGGTGGGGTCAGCGCCTGCGCGCCCTGCTGGACGCGCCCGACGCGCCGGTCCCGGACGACGTGTTCAAGGCCTGCACGGTCGTACTGCGCGAATGGAATTGGACCGAGCGCCCGGTCGCGGTCCTGGCCATGGACACCCCGCGGCACCGCCTGCTCACCACCTCGCTGGCCGCCCGCCTGGCCGAGGTGGGCCGCCTGCGCGATCTCGGCACCCTGCACCTGCGCCCCGATCTGCCCCCGGTGTCGGCCGCCAACTCCGCGCACCGCGTGGCCGCCCTCGACAACGCCTGGGACACAACGGATCTCAGCGAGGTGGACGGCCCGATCCTGCTGGTCGACACCCTCACCGATTCCGGCTGGACCTTCACGATGGCGACCCGGGCGCTGCGCGCGGCCGGCGCCGACGCGGTCCTCCCGTTCGCCCTGGCGACCCCGTCCTGACGGGCCGTCGCGCACGAACCGGCTCCCGCGGCACGTTCGTTCGCGGAGGATGCCGCCGCCGGGCGGCATCGCGACCTTCCCGTCGTTCACCGCAGCAGCCACACCGCCGCACGCGACGCGCTCGACGAACGGCAGGGCGATTCCACGACCCGCACGTCCGAGTGTCGCCGGAGCGGCCGCCGTTCGGACGGTGCGCCGGACGAACGGTCAGGAATCGTCCGCGGGGTCGCGATCGCGCAGGGCTTCGAGGGAATCCACATAGCGCAGCATCAACCGCGCGAAGGTCAGCCGGTCGGATTCGGGCCACTCGGCGGTGACGCGATCGAAGGCTTCGCGCTGATGCCTGCGGAACCGGGCCATGAGCTCGTCGCCCGCCGCCGTCACTCGCAGGACGGTGCGACGGCCGTCCAATTGGGACGCGGCCCGGATCAGATACCCCGCCTCGATGTTGTCCGCGACCATGCGGCTCGCCACCGAGGGATCGGCGCCGAGCAGTTCGGCGATCCGGCCGACGGTCACCTCCGCGCCCGGCTCCCGGCTGTGTTCGAGCACCTGGTTGAGCACCAGGGTCCGGCTGAAGTCCTTGGCCGAGAGCGGATTCCGGACCTGGAGCGCGGCGGTGCGGCGCAGCTTCGCGAAGGCCGGGCCCACCGCGTCGAGCAGTTCGTCGGCGGTCCGGGGGTCCTGCGCTGTCATGCGCCCATCGTATATCCGTGACCGGGTGAATATGCATGTTGACGATCAATTATATGACTGACAGCATGTATATGTTCGATGACATGGATCCGACCGCGATGTCGCGCCGGGTCCGCTAGCACCGCAGGAGACCATCCCGTGAAACCCATCGGCTTCTGGCTCAATCGCGCGGACCGCGCCATCACCGCCTATTTCGACGAACGCCTGGCCGCGTTCGGCCTCACCCGACTGGCCTGGCAGGCCCTCAATGTCATCCGCGCCGAACCCGAGATCGCCGAGGGCCGGGTCCACACCGAACTCGAGGCAAACGCCGACCTCGAAACCCGGCTGGCCGCACTGGATCTCGTTCTCACCACCGGCTGGGCCGTGCGCACCGGCGCCGGACTCGCTCTCACCGCTCTCGGGCGCGACCGGCACGACGAGGTCGCCGCGGCCGTAGCCGGCTTCCGCGAGGACTCGATGATCGGCATCACCGCGGATGAATACCGCACCGCCGTCACCGTCCTCGAACGGATGACGCTCAATCTGGAACCCCTGACAGGCGACCACGCCCGCTGAATCATCGGCTCGCACCGGCACCGATGCGACCGGCCCCGCACCGCCCTCGAACGCGGAAATCAGCGCAAACCACCCCGCGCACCACCGAATTCCACAACCATCGTGCGCCACTGCCGAATTCGGCAACCGACGCGACCGGGCCCCGGCGCGACCGCCGGGGCCCGGGGAGAACCGCAGACTCAGTGCGCGAGAACGCCGCTGATCTCGTTCGGGACCGATTCCAGCGTCACCGAATTCACGATCTTGCCCGCGGCCAGATCGACCCGGTGAATCTGCTTGGTGGCGGGATCGCTCACGAACACGTCGGCGCCGCGCACGAAGATCGCCGGTCGCGGCTGCTGCCACTCGAGCGGCTCCTCCCACGCGCCGATGACCGGGACGCTGCGGGTCACCTTGCCCGCCACCGGATCGATGACGTGGATGCGGCCGTCGGTGCCGAGCACCAGGCCGTCACCCTGTGCGGTGCGCGCCAGGGAACGGAAGGTGTAGCTCGTGCCGAGCGGGACCAGGCGCAGCGAGTTGTCCCGGGTGTCGATCAGCGAAACCTGCTGCGGCCGCTCCAGTTCGGCGTTCTTGTCCTGCTTGTAGTCGCCCAGCGCGATCGGGGAGGCGTCGCTGCCGGCCTGGTTGCCGATGCGCCCGTACGGGGTCGGGCTGGTGACCTTGGTGATCACGCCGTCGCGGTAGACCAGCGCGCCGGTCTGGCAGCCGATGACCACCGCTTCCCCGGCCACGGTGGACTCACCGTGCACGCCGGGGCAATCCTCGTTGCGCGCGATCTCCTTGCGGTCCTTGTCCAGCACGACGATGCCGGTGCGCTTCTCCTCGGTGCCGAGGGTGAGAACCAGCTGACCGTTGGACAGCTCGACGGCCACGCCGTGGTGCGGCGCGGCGGCCCTGTAGTTCCGGGTCTTCGGGCTGCCGTGTTCGAGATCGTGCGGATCGAAGATGGTGACCTCGCCGGTGCCGTCGGTGAACAGCACGGTGCGATCGGCGTGCCGGACCACGTGGCCGGGCTTGGCGCCGGGGAAGGTGACGCCGGTGAACTCGCCGTGCACGGCGTCCAGCACCTGGAAGCCCTCCTTGGTCGACACCATCAGGTGGGTGTCGTTCCCGGAGGGGTTGAGCCGGTTGAAGCCCGCCAGCTCCAGCTTCTTCGCGACCGTGAGGTTCTGTCCGTCCAGCAGGTAGATGCCGCCGTCATAGGTGACAGCGAGCGGTTCGGCGATCTCGGCGTGCGTATCCGTCTTGTCCTCGGCGCCGCAGCCGCTCAGGGCCAGCGTCGCGGCCAGCAGGCCGGTGAGCGCGACGCTCGAGCGCGCTCTGGTGCGAATTGACATGGTTGTGCTCCTCATCTCGGTGTTGCGCGAAGCCGTCGACTCAGCGCGCGCCCAGACCGCTCACGATCGAGTCGGTGTTCGCGCGCATCATTTCCAAATAGGTGGCCGCTCCCCCGCCCGGCTCGGTGAGCGACTCGGTGTGCAGGGCAATGACTTTCACGTTCACACCGGCCTGCTCGGCGAGAACGCGGGCCAGCCGATCGGGCTGGGACGAATCGGCGAAGATCGCGGGCACCCCGGCGGTCCGCACCGCACCGGCCAGCTCCGCGATGTCCGAGGCGCTCGGAGAGGCCAGGGCCGCGCCGCCGGGAATGATGGCGCCGATCACCTCGAATCCGAAACGCGCTGCCAGATAGCCGAAGACGTGATGGTTGGTGACCAGTCGCCGCTGCCCGGCATCGAGCGTGCCGAAGCGGGTCGTCATCCACGAGTCGAGCCGGTCCAGTTCGGCCAGGTAGCCCTCGAGGTTGGCGCGGATCACGCCGGTGTCGATGCCCGGTACGTCGAGCAGGCGCGCGCCGATCACCTCGACGGCTCGCCGCGCGCGGGCCGGGTCCGTCCAGAAGTGCGGGTCGGGCCGGTCGCTGTCGCGATACGGCAGGGGGTTCACCTGCTCGCCCACCGACAGCGCGGGCACACCGCTCTCCTCGGCGGCCTCGACGTGGCGCTGCACGCCCTCTTCCAGTCCGAGGCCGTTGTGGACGAGCAGTCCCGCGCGGTCGATGCGCGCCGCCTGCTGGGCGGAGATGGCGAACCGATGGGGGTCGGCGCCGTGCGGCATCAGCACCAGGACGTTCGCGGCGTCGCCCACCAGGACCCGGGTCATGTCGCCGAGGATGTTGGTGGTCACCACGATGTCGACGCGACCGGAATCGGAAGCGCCGCACCCGGGCAGCAGCAGTACGAACAGGGCGGCCAGGGCCGCGCCGAGCATCTTCTTCATCGACCTGTCTCCACCATTCGCGCGGGGGCGATATCGAGCGGGAACGTGCGTGCGCGGCGCAGATCGTCGCGGTAGTCGATCTCGTGGATCACCCGTCCGCCCGCGTCGTTGACGTACGCGCGGTTGGTGTCGATCTCGATCACCGGCGGCGCGTCACCGGGTGTGATCGCCGAGAGCAGGTGTACCCGTGCGCTTTCCGCGCCGGTCACGACGTCGTAGGCGTGCAGCACGCCGTCGCCGGTCAGCGTCAGCAGCGCGCTGCCCTCGCCGGCGGTGTTGGCGGCAACGACCGAGCCGGTCGGGACCAGCCGCCAGGTGTGCGCCCGGCTGTCGAGCACCCAGGTCCCGCGATCCCCGGCGCGGGCGGCGAGGACCGTGCTGCCCGCGCGGTGGGAGAACTCGACCGCGCGCTCGGCGAGTGTGATCGGTTGCGGGTAAGGGACTTTCACCCCGGCGAAGCTGCCCTCCTCGTTCGAGACCACCAAAGCCCCGTCCGCGCAGCCGAATACCACGCCGCGCCGGGTGATCGCCGACCCACGCGGTTCCCGGCAGGAGTCCGCGAGCGCGGTCACCACCGCACCGGCGCGATCACGGATCTCCGCACGCCCGGAAGCGGTTACGACGACCAGATGTTCGGCGTAGGGCAGTGCAATACCGTCGATGAGCCCCTTTTCGGTGACAGCGCCGCCCTCCAGAGCCGGGCGGTCGAGCAGCACGGTCCGGGGCGCCGGGTCCTCGACGACCAGCGCGGTGAGCACGGTGTCGCTGTGGGCGGCGGTCACCGGGCCGTACGGCACGGTCCCCGCGTCGCGGGGTTCGGCCCGGTAGTAGTGCATGTGATCGCCGTGATCGACGGTCCAGGTCCCGCCGTCCAACGCACGGGTGCCATCGGCCGTGCCGGGGTAGGCGAAGCGCCCGTCACCCGCCATGCGCGCCGGGCTCGGGATCCGGCCGTGCTCGGTGATGCCGCCGGTGATCAGATCGACGATCCGGACCGCACCGGCGGAATCCGTTGCCACCAAACGGGATTGCGGACCGTCGGCCTCTTCCGCGCCCTCCACGTACCCGTGCGGCACCGGTTCGGGCTCCGCTTCCTCGGTCGACGTGGCACAGCTGGCCAGCGGCAGCACCGCGCCGAGCGCGAGCAGCGACATCAGCACCTGCCCGCCCGAACCGGACCAGCGCGCCCGCAACCGTGCCGCGGCGGCGGAGGCGAAGAACAGCCCGACCGCGACCGCCGCGATGGTGGCTCCCGCCGCCGTCCCGGCGTGCCAGGAGACCAGCAGCCCCGCCACGGTGGCGAATCCACCCAGCGCGGCGGCCAGCGCCATGATCACCGGTATGCGGTGCGACCAATAGGTCGCGGCGGCGGGCGGCGCGATGAGCAGCCCGAAGACGAGCAGCGTCCCGACGATGTGGAACGAGGCGATGATCGCCAGCGTCAGCAGGCCCAGCAGCGCGCCCTGTGCCCAGCGCGGGCGCAGCCCGAGGGTGTGCGCGGTGCGGGGATCGAAGGCGAGGGCCACGAACGCGCGATGCCCGAGTATCGCGATGATCAGCGAAATGCCCAGCGCCACGGCGAGATAGCGCACGTCCGCGGACCGGATCGCGAGGATGTCACCGAACAGCAGACCGGTGACGTCGACCGCGAACGATTGCGAACGCGACACGATGATCACACCCAGCGCGAGCATCCCGGCGAAGAGCAGTCCGATCGCGGTGTCGGCGGCGAAGCGCGGGCTGCGGCCCAGCGCGGTGACCCCGGCCGCCATGGCGCCCGCGCTCACCGCCGCGCCCACGACCGGATTCCAGCCGAGCAGCGCGGCCACCGCCACCCCGGGCAGCAGGCCCTGCGCCATGGCCTCGCCCAGAAAAGCCATGCCGCGCACCACGACCCAGGTCCCCGCCAGGGCGCAGATACCGGAGACGAGCAGCCCGCCCCACAGCGCACGCTGCACGAATGTCACCTCGAACGGGGCGATCAGCCAATCCATGAGAGCGGACTATATTATGAAAATGATTATCAATACAATCTAGGTGGCAGGGTGGACATGGAGCGAACACCCGCGGTGCGCATCGAGGGACTCACGGCCGGATACCGCGCCGGGGACGTACTCCGGCAGGTCACCGCGGATATTCCGGCCGCGATGGCGACGGCGATCATCGGGCACAACGGGTCCGGGAAATCGACCCTGCTCGGGGCGATAGCGGGTGTGATCACACCCACGTCCGGACGCGTGGTGCGCACGGGCGCGCGGCGACCCGCGTTCGTGGTGCAGCAGAGCGCGGTTCCCGCGACGCTGCCGATCACGGTCCGCGAGACCGTGGCCATGGGCCGCTGGGCGCACCGGGGACCGTGGCGCAGACTCACCCGCTCGGATCGGGCGACGGTCACCGAATGCCTGGAACGCCTGGGGATCACCGACCTCGCGCATCGACGGCTCAGCGCCCTGTCCGGCGGCCAGCGCCAGCGCGCGCTGCTGGCGCGAGCCCTGGCACAGGAATCGGATCTGCTGCTACTCGACGAGCCGACCGCCGGCCTGGATATCGAAGCGCAGCAGGAAATCTCACGCATTCTGCGCGAGTTCGTCACCGCGGGCACCACCGTCGTGATCGCCACCCACGACCGCACCGAGGCCCTGGACGCGGAACACTGCCTGCTGCTGCGCGCGGGCGAGCTGGCCGGCGCGGGCCGCCCGGAGGAGATCCTTCGCGAGCGCGGTGCCGAACGATGAACGCCAGGCGCTGACACCGACCCCCGTGCGGTGATCGGCCCCCGTGCACCGATCACCACGTGCGGGGTCAGGGGTAATGCCCGGGCCCGCCGGCGCCGCGCGCGCCACCGAACCCGGGCTCCCTACCCCGCACCCCAGCACCCCTACCGGATCGCCCCAACCTCGAGCGCCCGACTCGGCGCGCTCCAACCCCGGAGCGCCCCGGGCGAGGCGCTCCGGGCGAAGCGCCTCCTTCCGGCGGCGGCGGTGGATCGCACCGCCGCGGCCGGAATTCCCTACGCGGACCGTCGAATTCCCGGGCCGGTGACACCGGCGGCGCGATCGGTCCAGCCGTCGGCGAGCTGGGCGAGGAGGTACCAAGCCGCGTGTACCTCCTCGTCCGAGACCCGCTCGGCGGTCTTGAGCAGGTGCACCGCGTGCACGTGCGCGCCCGCCATAGCGTCCACGGCCGCGCCGAGGGACTCGGCGCGCGCTCCCCTCCTGCGCGCGCGGTTCGCCACCCAGTCGTCGATGCGAACGACGGTCCGGGCGCGCAGCTCGTCGATGCGGCCGGTCTCGCCGGGCTCCACCCGGCACTCGAGCCGCAGTTCCAAACGCTCCAGGTGCAATTCGGCCAGTGCCCGGGCCAATTTGGTGACCGGGTGATCCTCGGAGCGGTCCCCGATGTGCCCGCAGAACGCGGCCAGCAGTTCGTGCCAATCCGGCAGGAGTGCGTGCAACTCGAAGTCGGTGTGCCGGAAACTGGTCGGCCACGGGTGTGTGCTGTCCGGTTGCCGTATGTACATGGCTGCCTCCACGGCGATGGGGGTGCACCCGACGCCGCGGGCGGTCACCGGACCGCGAGCCCGGCGCGGCAAGGGCGGACCGCGCCGGATCCTGGCAACCGCTATCGGCGAAGGGCACATCTCACGATGCGGCGCCGAGTGCACTACCAGGATGCCCGCTGCGAGCGGTCCTCCCACTGCCCTTTCTCTGGCCCTTCGGTGCCCCTGGGGCGAGATGGCACGCGAAAACCGCTCACCGAGATGAGTTACGCGCGTTGCTATTTCACTCTGCGCGACCGACCGGTTCTTGACATGTGAAGTACCGACCGATCGGATTCGAGAGCCGCGCTAGACCTTGACGAGATCGTCCGCGTGCACCACGGACCGCTGATTGCTTTCCGAGAGTTCGCTGGAGGAGCGACCCTTCATGGCTTCGAGCTCGTCGCTGTCGTAGGCCACGACCCCGCGCGCCACGACCTGACCCTCCGGCGAGATCAGATCGATGACGTCGCCACCGTGGAAACGCCCGTCCACCTTCGTGATTCCGGCCGCCAGCAGCGACCGGCGGCGTTCGGCCACCGCCGCCACCGCGCCGGCGTCGATGTGCACCGCGCCCCGGCTGTCCGCGGCGTGCCGCACCCAGAACTTGCGCGCCGAGAGCCGCACCGGCCGGGCGGCGAAAGCCGTGCCCACGCTCGCGCCGTCCAGCGCCGCCGCCGCATCCGAGGCCGCGGCCAGCAGCACCGGCACCCCGGCATCGGCGGCCAGGCGCGCGGCGGACAGCTTCGAGGCCATCCCACCGGTCCCCAGCGCACCACCGCTGCCGGCGATCACACCGTCCAGATCGGCGCTGCTGCGCACCTCGGGAATGAAATTCGCGGCGCCCTTGCGCGGGTCACCGTCGTACAGGCCGTCCACATCGGACAGCAGCACCAGGGCATCGGCCCCGACCAGGTGCGCCACCAGCGCCGCCAGCCGGTCGTTGTCGCCGAAGCGGATCTCCTCGGTGGCGACGGTGTCGTTCTCGTTGACCACCGCGATCGCGTGCAGCGACCGCAGCCGGTCCAGGGTGCGCTGGGCGTTGCGATGATGCTCGCGGCGGCCGAAGTCCCCGGCGCTCAACAGCACCTGCCCGACCACCCGGCCGTACCGGGAGAACGAAGTGCCCCACGCGTGCGCGAGCGCGAGCTGCCCCACGCTGGCCGCGGCCTGTTTGGTCGCCAGATCCGTGGGCCGCTTGGACAATCCGAGCGGCGCGATGCCCGCGCCGATGGCGCCCGAGGACACCACGATCACGTCCGAGCCTGCGCGCATCCGCGCCTCGACCGCGTCGGCCAGCCGATCCAGTCGCTCGGTCTCCAGACCGCCCTCGAGACTGGTCAGCGCCGACGAACCGATCTTGACGACCACACTGCGCGCCGTCGCGATCGCCTGCCGCGCCGGACTCGGCTCCGCACCCGTCTCCACCCGCGTGATACTCGAACTCACCCGCACCACACCTCACTTCGTCCGCGATACACCGTATCGCCGCTTCGAACTCGCACCGCGACCGATTCCACCGCGGTGGAATCGGTTGCGGGCGTTGCCTACTGGTCCTCGTCGCCGACCAGACCACGGCGCGCACGCGAAGCGTGCTTGCGCTCGGCCGCACCGATGCGGTCGGTCTGGTCCAGTCGCGGGTCCACGCCACGACGGGTGAGCAGGGTCTCCACACCGGCGGAGATCTGCGGCTCCCAGTCGAAGCAGTAATCGCCGATGGTCACCGAGCAGCCCGGCTCGGCGCCCAGCTTGACCAGCTCGTCCTCGACCCCGAGGCGAGCCAGCCGGTCGGCCAGGTAACCGATGGCCTCCGGGTTGTCGAACGGGGTCTGCGCGACCCAGCGCTCGGGCCGTTCGCCGATGACCACGAAGCCGCCCGGCTCGTCCGGGTCCTTGATGATGCGGAATCCGCTGTCGCCCTTGACCACCGGACGGATGACCGGGCGCTTGACCTCGACCACCGGCCGCGACTCGCGGTACTCCTTGACCATGGCCGCCAGGGCGAAGGTCAAGGGGCGCAAGCCTTCCCGGCTCACCGCGGAGATCGTGAACACCGGCCAGCCGCGCTTGGTGAACTCCGGGGTGACCATCTCGGCCAGCTCGGCGGCGTCGGGCACATCGGCCTTGTTGAGGATGACCACGCGCGGGCGATCGGCCAGATCACCCAGGCTCGCATCGCCCTTGAGGGCGGGCTGGTACGCGGCCAGCTCGGCCTCGAGTGCGTCCACGTCGGAAATCGGATCGCGACCCGGATCCAGGGTGGCGCAGTCGACCACGTGGGCCAGCACGGCGCAGCGCTCGAGATGACGCAGGAAGTCCAGGCCGAGCCCGCGACCTTCGCTCGCGCCCGGAATCAGACCCGGCACATCGGCCACGGTGAAGGTCGTCTCACCCGAGAGCACCACACCGAGATTGGGCACCAGGGTGGTGAACGGGTAGTCGGCGATCTTCGGCTTCGCCGCGGACAGCACCGACACCAGCGAGGACTTACCGGCCGAGGGGAAACCCACCAGCCCGACATCGGCGACCGACTTGAGCTCGAGCACCAGCTCGCGCTCCTGCCCGTCCTCACCGAGCAGCGCGAAACCGGGAGCCTTGCGCGCCTTGGACACCAGCGCCGCGTTGCCCAGCCCGCCGCGACCGCCCAGCGCGGCCACGAACCGGGTGCCGACGCCGACCAGGTCGGCCAGCACATCGCCCTCGGGGGTCATCACGACCGTGCCGTCCGGCACCTTCAGCAGCAGCCCCTCGCCCTGCTTGCCGTTGCGGTTGCCGCCCTCACCGGGCTTGCCGTTGCCGCCCTTGGCATGCGGGTGGAAGTGGAAGTCGAGCAGCGTGTGCACGTTGGCGTCGACCTCGAGGACCACGTCCCCGCCGTGCCCGCCGTTACCGCCGTCGGGTCCACCCAGGGGCATGAACTTCTCACGCCGCACCGACGAACACCCGTGCCCACCCTTGCCCGCACGCACGTGCAACACGACACGGTCGATGAATTTGGACATATCGGTGATCATCCTCCTTCAGGACAGTCGAATCGCTACCGCACGCCGCAGCGGGCGCGGATATCGGAAACCAGTGATGAAAACAGCGACGCGGGCCAGGGCTATTACAACCCTGACCCGCGTCGCGTAAGTGCTTGTGGATTAGCTCCGAGACGGCGTCAGGCCGACACCGGCTCCGCAACCACGATGTTGACGGTCTTGCGGCCACGCTTGGTGCCGAACTCGACCGAACCCGCCGCGAGGGCGAACAGCGTGTCGTCGCCGCCACGGCCGACGTTGACGCCGGGGTGGAAGTGCGTGCCACGCTGGCGAACCAGGATCTCGCCGGACTTGACGACCTGACCGCCGAAGCGCTTCACGCCGAGCCGCTGGGCATTCGAATCGCGACCATTGCGCGAGCTGGATGCACCCTTCTTATGTGCCATTTCAGAACTCCTCGTGCCGGGGAACGAACCAGCGATCCCCTGGTCGGAAACTTAGTTGATGCCGGTGACCTTCAGGACCGTCAGCTTCTGACGGTGGCCCTGACGCTTGTGGTAGCCGGTCTTGTTCTTGAACTTGTGGATGCGGATCTTCGGGCCCTTGGTCTGTTCGACGACCTCGGCGGACACGGAAACCTTCGCCAGCTTGTCAGCATCGGTGGTCAGCTCGGCGCCGTCAACGACCAGCACCGGCGCCAGGGACACGGCAGTGCCCGGCAGACCCTCGATCTTCTCGACCTTCACCAGGTCACCAACCGCGACCTTGTACTGCTTTCCGCCGGTCTTGACGATTGCGTACGTTGCCATCGGTCGGCTGCCCTTCTTCCTGTACTAGTGCTGGTGTCAACACTTTGCTCACACGACTGATCCTCCGGTTCACACCGGAAACCGCCGTACGACTGGTCTGGTATTGCACGCCGCCTGGGGCCGGTCGGTCCGCTCGGGAACCTGGCCCTCGTTCTCACAGCATCTGCTCGAATCAAGCAGCACAGCAGAGTGCTGTCGCCGGGGGCAGCGACTGTCCAAGAGTACAGGACCGGCCGAACCCATCCAAACCGGGGTCGTGCCATCGCGATCGGGCCCGAAGCCACAGCTCAGCGGGCCGTAACGGGCCTCGTCGACGCCGCTGTCGCGCACGTCACGCCCGCCCGATCCGGTCCGTGGAAACGGTCCGGCCCCGGCGCGATGACGCCGGGGCCGGACCGCGAAACAGCTTCGGCCGGACTAGTTCCCGCCGTCCGGCGCCCCGGCGGGGCGACCGGCGGCACGACGCCGCTGACGGGTGCGCGGGGGCAGTTCCGCCGGCGCCAGGTCCTGCAGGGACAGGGCCGGGGTGGCGGGCTGGTCCGTGCTCGAGAGCACGAACACCGCGGCCTCGCCGGTGGACGCCGGGGTGGAGACCGACCGTGCGACACGGCGCCGGCGGCGACCGGGCTCCGCGCTCACCCGCTCGGTGACCTCCGGTGCGGCGACCGCGAGCTTCGGTTCGGACTTCGGTTCCGCGGGCGCGGTCTGCGCCTCGGTCACGGCCTGGGCATCCGCCACCGTGACGACGGCCTCCGCGGCGGCGACCACCGCGTCCTCGGCGACCACCGCGTCGGCGGCGGCCTCGGCGGCGGGCGTGTGCCGTCCGGTGCCGTTGGTCGCGGCGCGGGCGGCGGGCTCGGGATCCCGGACCGCGGCCTCGGACACCGCTTCGGCGCCCGCAGCCTCGGCCGCGGCCACCGCCTCGGTGGCGAAGGCCACCTCGTCGGCCACGTCGACATCGTCGTCGTGATGCGCCGCCATCGCCAGGGCGACCGGGTGGGCGCGCTTGGCGGCGGCCTTCTCCTTGGTCTCCTTGACCTCTTCCTCCGGCGCCGGGGCGGCCTCGACCACACCGGTCAGCGGCGCGGACTCGGCCGCGGCGTTGCCGCGATCCTTGCGCCGGCGACGCGAACCCTCGCGGCGGCCCACACCCTCGTCCCCGGCCGGAGCGGACTCCACCGGGTAGTTGTGCACGATGAGACCGCGGCCGTGGCAGGTGTCGCAGGTGGTCGAGAACGCTTCGACCAGACCGGTTCCCAGCTTCTTGCGGGTCATCTGAACCAGGCCCAGCGAGGTCACCTCGGACACCTGATGGCGCGTGCGGTCGCGGCCCAGGGCCTCGGTCAGTCTGCGCAGCACCAGATCCCGGTTCGACTCGAGGACCATGTCGATGAAGTCGACCACGATCATGCCGCCGATGTCGCGCAGCCGCATCTGGCGCACGATCTCCTCGGCCGCCTCGAGGTTGTTGCGCGTGACGGTCTCTTCCAGGTTCGAGCCGCCCGCACCGGTGAACTTGCCGGTGTTGACGTCGACGACCGTCATGGCCTCGGTGCGGTCGATCACCAGGGTGCCGCCCGAGGGCAGCCACACCTTGCGATCGAGGGCCTTGGCCAGCTGCTCGTCGATACGCAGGCTGCCGAAGACGTCGACGCTGCCGTTGGCCTCGTACTTCTCCACGCGGACAAGCAGATCCGGGGCCACGGTGCGCACGTAGTTCTCGACCGTGCTCCAGGCGCGCTCGCCCTCGATGACGAGCTTGGAGAAGTCCTCGTTGAACAGATCGCGCACGACCTTGACCAGCAGGTCGGGCTCTTCGTAGAGGGTCTTGGGCGCGTTCGAGCCGTTCTTGGACTGATCCTCGATCGACCGCCACGTCTGCTGCAGGCGCTCGACGTCGCGGGCCAGCTCGGATTCCTCCACGCCCTCGGACGCGGTGCGGATGATGACCCCGGCGTCCTGGGGCACGATGTCGCGCAGGATCTCCTTGAGGCGCTTGCGCTCGGTGTCGGGCAGCTTGCGGCTGATACCGGTGGAGGTGCCGCCGGGCACGTACACCAGGAAGCGGCCGGCCAGGCTGATCTGCGTGGTCAGGCGGGCGCCCTTGTGGCCGACCGGGTCCTTGGAGACCTGGACCAGCACGGTGTCACCGGGCTTGAGCGCCTGCTCGATCTTGCGCTCGCGGCCGCCGAGACCGGCCGCCTCCCAGTTCACCTCGCCCGCGTAGAGCACGCCGTTGCGGCCGCGGCCGATGTCGACGAAGGCGGCCTCCATGGACGGCAGCACGTTCTGGACCTTGCCCAGGTAGACGTTGCCCACCATGGATGCCGAGCCGGTGCTGGTCACGAAGTGCTCGACCAGGATGTTGTCCTCGAGCACCGCCACCTGCGTGGTGGAACTCGGGTGATCGGGGAAGTGCTTGTCGCGCACCACCATTACCCGGTCCACCGACTCGCGGCGGGCCAGGAACTCCGATTCGGTCAGGATCGGCGGGCGGCGGCGACCGGCCTCGCGGCCGTCCCGGCGGCGCTGGCGCTTGGCCTCGAGGCGGGTGGAACCGCTGATGCCCTGGACCTCGTCGACGTCCTTGGCCGCAGCGGCAGCGGCGGCGCGGCGCTTGCTGCGCGGTTCCCGCTCGTGCACGACCGTGTTCGGCGGATCATCCTCGGTGTTCTCGGGCTCGTTGTCCTCGCCGCCCTTGCGACGGCGACGGCGACGGCGGCGACGGCTGCTCGAGCCCTCGGGCACGATCTCGTCGTCGGCGTCGTCCTCGTTCTCGGCCTCTTCCTCGGCGTCGGCCCGGAGCTGATCCTCGATCTCGGGATCGATCTCGCCCGACTCGTCACCGTCGGCGGCCTGCTCGCCCCGGCCCCGGCCCCGGCCGCGACGGCCGCGGCGACGCCGGCGCGAGGCGGTGTCGCCGCGCTCGGAACGCGAGTCGTCGCCGTCCCAATCCTGGTCGTCCTCGGCGTCGTCGGCGCTGTCCTCGACGGCCTTGTCCTCGGCCGCGGCGACCTCGACCTTGGCCTTGGACTCGGCGCGCGACCTGTCCTCGGCGCGGGTGTCGGCCTTGGCCTGGTCGTCGTTGCGGCCGGCCTCGGCGTCGGGCGCGGTCTTGGCGGGCTCGTTCTTGGGCTTGCGCTCGGCCCGCTGCTTGCGGCGGGTCTCCTCGACGGCGGCCATGTCCGGGGACAGGAACAGCGGCGCGGCGACGGGCGCGGACGGCTGGTAGACGATGGGCTCGCCGACGGGCAGCTCCGGCTGCTGGAACGGGCTGGCGAAAAGTTTGGGGGCGCGTTTGCGCGCGGGGCGGGCCTCGGGCTCGGCGAGGGCGACGGCCTCGGCGGCCTCGACCTCTTCGGCCGCGAATTCGTCGGCGGCGAGCACGTCACCGGCCGCGATGGCCTCGTCCACCGTGGCGGGGGCGGCCGGTTCGGCGGCGGTCTCGGCCGCGGCGGGGCCGAAGGCGTCGCGCACGGTTTCCGCGACGGTGCGGTCCAGGCTGGATTGCGGGCTGCGCGCCTGCGCGCCCATTTCGGTCAGGTGGGCCAGGATTCGTTTGCTGGTGACTCCCAGCAGCTTCGCCAGGGCGTGCACCCGGATGCGTTCGGGCAACTGTTCGGCAGCCGAGCCGGCCGCCGTGCCCTGTTCTCCGGCGTTCACCTGCGATGCGTCCTGCGGCTCTTGATCGGCCACGAAATCTCCTCGGGACCCCCGGGCGCGTCCCTCAGATGTGAGTGACGCGGCCGACGCGGGGGCGCTGTCTCGTCTCGCACCCCATCGGGCGCGAGAGCGTATGGTCTGCGCGCCGCGTGCCCGCTATCACCTATGTTGTCGTCGTTCGGGCGAATGTGGTCACGTGGCGCCTGGCTGTTTGGCTCGACTCCACGGCACGAGCGTTCATCCAGCGGGCCGCCCGACAGCCGAGTCTCGGTAGCCGTCGGCGGCAGCGATGATCGTCCGTCGTGCCGTGATGTCAGTCGGAGGTGGCCCTCACCTGCCGCTAATGGCGGGCAGCGGTCACTTCCGATGCCAGTATCCCACACCACCTCGGGGCGTCGCGCCCACGAACCCCCGACACCCCGTCGCCGGGGATGCCGGAGGTTCGAGCGGACTCACCCGGTGAGGCCGATGTTCGGCCCACACGATGCGGAGCCCGGAAGCGGATCAGAGGGTGAATTCGGGGAACCAGAGCGCGATTTCACGCTTGGCGGAGTCGGGCGAGTCGGAGCCGTGCACCAGGTTGAACTGGGTCTCGAGGGCGAAGTCGCCGCGGATGCTTCCGGTGGCGGCCTTCTCGACCGGATCGGTGCCGCCCGCGATCTGACGGAAGGCCGGGATCGCCCGGTTACCTTCGAGCACGGCCGCGACGACCGGGCCGGAGGTGATGAATTCGATCAGCGAACCGAAGAACGACCGCTCGCGGTGCTCGGCGTAGTGCTCGACCGCGATCTCTTCGGAAACGTTCACCAGCTTCAGCGCCGCGATCTTCAGGCCCTTGCGCTCGATACGGGTGATGATCTCCCCGACCAGGCCCCGGGCCACGCCGTCGGGCTTGATGAGTACCAACGTCTGCTCAGTCACGAGCAAAGCCTAACGGGCAGGTTGCCAGGGAAAAAACTAGGAAGTCCCGGACATCCGCTGGCTGGGGAGCAGCCCGGCCGCGATCCGCTTGCGGACGTCGGCGCGCAGGAACAGGATGAACGCCCAGACGATGGCGAAGACCACGCCGATCACCAGGATCGACAGCTGCATGAAGGCGCCGCCGGCGATGAGCAGGACCTGCAGCGCCAGGTTGAAGTTCATCGCCCAGGGCTTGCCCTGCACGCCCGCGCCCAGGAACATCGCCACGGCCAGGCCGACCAGGAAGGTGATGGACCACCACTCCAGGCCGCCGCCCACGGCCGCGACCACCGGCAGCGCGAGCAGCACGGTGATGGCCTCGAGGATGAGCGTCCCGGCCATCACCCCGCGGAAGCCCTTCCACGGGTCGGTGGCGGGTTCGGGCACCGGGTTCGGCGCGGCGTCTGATCCGGTCACGCGGGATCCTTTCCGAACAGCGAGCGGGCCCCACCGGCGGTGGCGACCGATCCGGTCACCACAATGCCCGCACCGGAGACCATTTCGCCATGTTCGCCCTCTTCGGCCAGGGCGATGGCGGTTTCGATGGCGTCGGCCAGATCGTTGGCCACCGCGACCCGCTCGTCGCCGAACCGCTGCACGGCCAGGTTGGCGAGATCGTCGACGGGCAGCGCGCGCGGGGACCCGTTCTCGGTGACCACGACCGCGTCGACGATGGGTTCGAGGGCGTCGAGGATGCCCCCGGCGTCCTTGTCGCCGAGCACGGCGACCACCGCGATCAGTTTGCGGAAGTCGAATTCGCCGGTGAGGGTCGCGGCCAGGGCCTGCGCGCCCTGCGGGTTGTGGGCCGCGTCCAGGAAGATGGTCGGCGCGCTGCGCATGCGTTCCATGCGGCCGGGACTCACCGCGCTCGCGAACCCGGCTCGGATGGCGTCGACGTCGAGCTGGCGGGAGGCGCCCGCTCCGAAGAACGCCTCGACCGCGGCCAGGGCGAGCACGGCGTTGCGCGCCTGGTGCTCGCCGTGCAGCGGCAGGAAGATGTCGTCGTAGACGCCGCCGAGGCCCTGCAGCGAGAGCACTTGGCCGCCGACCGCGACCGCGCGGGTCAGGACCCGGAACTCCGAGCCCTCGCGCGCCACGGCGGAGTCCATCTCCACGGCCCGGCGCAGCAGCACGTCCATGACCTCGGGTTCCTGCTGCGCGATGACCGTGACGGTGTCGCGCGGAACCAGGCCGTCGTCGGGGGCCTTCTTGATGATTCCGGCCTTCTCCCCCGCGATGGACTCGAGGTCGGGGCCGAGGTATTCGGTGTGGTCCAGGCCGATCGGGGTGATGACCGCGACCTGCGCGTCGATCACGTTGGTGGCGTCCCAGCGCCCGCCCATCCCGGTTTCCACGACGGCGACGTCGACCGGTGCCTCGGCGAAGGCCGCGTAGGCCATGCCGGTGAGCACCTCGAACTTGCTCATGGCCGGGCCGCCCGCGGCGTCGGACTGCTTGTCGATCATCTCCAGGAAGGGCAGCAGTTCGTGGTACAGCTCGACGTACCGCCCGGGCGTGATGGGCGCGTTGTCGATGGCGATGCGCTCGGTCGCCAGCTGCAGGTGCGGGCTGGTGATGCGGCCGGTGCGCCGGTGCAGCGCGGTGAGCAGCGCGTCGATCATGCGGGTGACCGAGGTCTTGCCGTTGGTGCCCGCGATGTGGATGGCCGGGTAGCCCTGCTGGGGTGAGCCGAGCAGGTCCATCAGGGTCGCGATGCGGGTCAGCGACGGTTCGATCTTGGTTTCCGGCCAGCGCTTGTCGAGTTCGGCTTCCACCAGCGCCATTTCGGCCAGGTCGACCGGGGAGGTTCCGGTGAGCGGCCCGGGCGCGTACTGCGCCCGGGGCTCCTCGTCGTACTCGTGATCGGGCTCGTCGGTCATGCGCGGTCCGCCAGTTTCGCGATCTCGGCCAGGCGCGCGCCGATGCGCTCGACCTCGGAGGCGGCGATCTCCTGCCGTCCCCGGATCTTGGCGACCACGTCGTCGGGCGCCTTGGCCAGGAACCCCTCGTTGCCGAGTTTGCCGGTGGTGCCCGCCAATTCCTTCTGCGCGGCGGCGAGGTCCTTCTCCAGGCGACGGGCCTCGGCGACGAGGTCGACGGTGCCGGAGGTGTCGATCTCGACGGTCACGGTGGCGGTGCTCAGGCGCACCTCGAGCGAGGCGGTGGCGGCGAAGTCGTCGCCGGGCGCGGTGAGCCGGCCCTGGTTGGCGATCTCGGTCTGCTGGGCGAGCACGTCGGCGGCGTCCAGGCCGATGAGCTTGGCGGCGACCTTCTGGCTGTCGGCCAGGCCCTGATCGCTGCGGAAGCGGCGGATCTCGGTGATCAGGCGCTGGGTGTCGGCGATGCGGCGGGCCGAAACCTCGTCGGCGGGAACGCCACTGGCCTGCGGCCACGCCGCGATCACCACCGATTCGCCGCCGGTGAGCGCGCGCCAGAGCTGTTCGGTGACGAACGGGATGGCCGGATGCAGCAGGCGCAGCACCGAATCCAGGACGTTGCCGAGCACGACGCGGGTGCTCGCGGCGCGCTGCTCGGACTCGGCGAACTGCACCTTGGCCAATTCCAGGTACCAGGAACAGAATTCGTCCCACGCGAAGTGGTAGAGCTGCTCGCAGGCCTTGCCGAAGTCGTAGCGGTCGAAGTTGGCGTCCACCTCGGCGCGCACCTGGTCCAGGCGATCCAGGATCCAGCGATCGGAGTCGGTGAGGGTGTCGCGGGCCGGAAGCTCGCCGGGCTGCGCGCCGTTCATGAGCGCGAACTTGGTGGCGTTGAACAGCTTGGTGATGAAGCTGCGCGAGGCGGTGACGTGCGAGGTGCCGATGGACAGGTCGCTGCCGGGCTGGGCGCCGCGCGCGAGGGTGAATCGCGTGGCGTCCGCGCCGTATTCGTCGATCCAGTCCAGCGGGTCGATGCCGTTGCCGCGCGACTTGGACATCTTCTTGCCGTGTTCGTCGCGAATCAGGCCGTGCAGGAACACATCCTGGAACGGGACCTGCTCGGTCTCGGCGTCCTTGCCCGCGGTGATGGCCGGGTCGTCGGAGACGAACATGCCGAACATCATCATGCGCGCCACCCAGAAGAACAGGATGTCGTAGCCGGTGACGAGAACGCTGGTGGGATAGAACTTCTCGAGTTCGGCGGTGGTGTCGGGCCAGCCCATGGTGGAGAAGGGCCACAGGCCCGAGGAGAACCAGGTGTCCAGGACGTCGGGGTCCTGCACGTAGCCCTCGGGCGCCTGCTCGTCCGGTCCGACGCAGACGATCTCGCCCGCGGGGCCGTACCAGATCGGGATGCGGTGGCCCCACCAGAGCTGGCGGGAGATGTTCCAGTCGTGCATGTTGTCGACCCACTCGAACCAGCGGGGTTCCTGGCTGGCGGGGTGGATCTTGACCTCGCCGTTGCGCACGGCGTCACCGGCGGCCTTGGCGATGCCCTCGACCTTGACCCACCACTGCATGGACAGGCGCGGTTCGATGGGCTCGCCCGAGCGCTCGGAGTGCCCGACCTGGTGCTTGTACGGGTAGACGCGCCCGACGATGCGGCCCTCGGATTCGAGCCGCTCGCGGATCTTCACGCGGGCCTCGAAGCGGTCCATGCCGTCGAATTCGGTTCCGCTGTCGGCGATCTTGCCGGTCTTGTCCATGATCGTGGGCATGGGCAGGTTGTGGCGCAGGCCGAGCTCGAAGTCGTTGGGGTCGTGCGCGGGGGTGATCTTCACTGCGCCGGAGCCGAATTCGGGGTCGACGTAGTCGTCGGCGACGATCGGGATCTGGCGGCCGGTGATGGGGTGGTAGACGGTGGTGCCGATGAGGGCCTTGTAGCGCTCGTCCTCGGGGTGCACCGCGACGGCGGTGTCGCCGAGCATGGTCTCCACGCGGGTGGTGGCGACGATCACGTGCGGTTCGTCGTCGTTCAGCGACCCGAAGCGCATGGACACGAGCTCGCCGTCGACCTCCTTGTGGTCGACCTCGAGGTCGGAGATGCCGGTCTGCAGCACGGGCGACCAGTTGACCAGGCGCTCGGCCCGGTAGATCAGGCCCGCCTCGTAGAGGCGCTTGAAGATGGTCTGCACGGCGCGCGACAGCCCGTCGTCCATGGTGAAGCGGTCGCGGCTCCAGTCGACGCCGTCGCCGAGGCGGCGCATCTGGCCCTGGATCGCGCCGCCGGACTCGCGCTTCCAGTCCCAGACCTTGTCGATGAACAGCTCGCGGCCGAAGTCTTCCTTGGTCTTGCCGTCGACGGCGAGCTGCTTCTCCACCACGTTCTGGGTGGCGATGCCGGCGTGGTCCATGCCGGGCAGCCACAGCACCTCGAAGCCCTGCATCCGCTTGCGGCGGGTGAGCAGGTCCATGAGGGTGTGGTCCAGGGCGTGGCCCATGTGCAGGCTGCCGGTGACGTTCGGCGGCGGCAGCACGATCGAGTAGGCGGGCTTGTCGCTGCTCGCGTCGGCGGTGAAGTAACCAGCGCGTACCCAGCCCTCGTACAGGTCGCTCTCTACGTCGCTGGGGTTCCAGCTCTTGGGGAGGGCGTCGGCACGATTACGCGGGTTCTCAGAGGCTGTGCTGGTCACCTGGCGATTCTAATGGAGGCCCGCGCAGGGCTTGACAGGGCCGCCGACCGAGCTTTGCAGCCTCACCACCGGACACTCTCGACAACTCCAACTCGCAGTTCGCGGACCGCCCGGTTCTGGACTGAGTGGAGCGGGGGAGCGAAGCGGAGGAGCGGAGGGAGGGAAGAACCGGGCCCGAAGGGCCGCGAACCCGCCGGAGCGAAGCGGAGGCCAAAAGATGCGGGCGGGACTTGCGGCGGATGAGGGACACCGGAAGCCCCGCCCTCACGAATCAGACTACCGGCGGATTCGGTCGGACTGCCGAATCCATAAGCAATTCTCAGGATTCGGCCAAATCGCCCAGGCTAGACCGTCTTTCGTTGCATTCACGTTGCGTCGGGCGCACCAACTGCCCGCCACGCAGGATCCGGCTCCCGCCGCGAAACCCTGTCGTAGAGTCCGAAATATGCCGTTCGTCGCTCGCGGGGGAACGAAGATTCACTACACCGATACGGGAGGTGCCGGTCAGGCCATAGTTCTGGGGCACTCGATGCTCATGGACAACGAGATGTTCGAACCGCAGCGATCCGCTTTGGGGCAGGAGTACCGGATCGTCGCCATCGACTCTCGGGGTCACGGGCCCAGCTCGGACGACGGAACACCGTTCAGCTATTGGGATCTGGCCCGCGACGCCTGGGCCGTGGTCGATCACCTCGGCATCGACCGGGTGGTCGTGGGCGGCGTCGAGGACGGCGCGTCCACCGCGCTGCGCATGGCGCTGCTGGCGCCGCCGCGGGTGCGCGGGGTGGTGGTGATCGGCTGCACGGCCAAGGCCATGCCGCCCGATCGCCGGGTGGGCTACCGCGAGGTGCTGGACTACTGGGCCGGCGACGGACCGCTCACCCCGACCATCAAGATGGTGTCCGCGCTGACCATCGGCGGCACCCTCGAGGACAAGCTGCCGTGGTGGGACAAATGGATGACCGGCGATCGCGGCCGGGTCCGGCCGACCACCGAGTGCCTGATCAACAGGGATTCGGTGTTCGAACTGCTCGGCGACATCGACTGTCCCGCACTGGTTCTGCGCGGGTCCAGCGATCAGACCTCGACCCCGCAGGACGCGCTGGACATCGCGGCGGCCTTCGGCGGGCGGGCCGCGGCGCACACCATCGCGGGCGCCTCCATGGTGCCGAACCTCACCCATCCCGATCGGGTCAACGCGATCCTGCGGGACTTCCTGACGGGACTTCCCGGGTAGGGGCGGCCCCGACGAGTCCGATGAACAGCTGGTGCGCGGTGTCCGGCGCGGTGCTGCGGTAGCGCTGCACGACCACGTCGAAGACGGTGGCCGTCTTGGGGTTCCGCAGCCGGAAGGTCGAGTCGGGCCGGCCGATGCCGACGTGCGCGTCCTCCCAGAGCCTGCGGAAGTCCGCGTGCTCGCCCAGTTCGCGCAGCAGTTCGTCGATGTCCGCGCGGCCGTGCGCCTGGGCGGCGTACGCGCGGAAGCGCCCGACCATGAGCCGGGCCTCGTGCTCCCATTCCTCGATGACGATGCGGGCGCGCGGGTCGGTGAACAGCCAGCGCACCACGTGCCCGCCGCGCAGCAGACCCGGGAACGCCGCGTCGAAGGCGCTGTTGCAGGCCACCACCCGCCAGCCGTCGTCCAGGGCGGCGGCCAGGTGCGGGAGCAGGGCGTCCAGTGTGGTGCGCACCGTGTCGACGACGGGGTCGTCGCGGCGCAGTTGCCGGGGATTGCGCCGGGTGGGCTGCTGCTGGGCCAGGTGATAGAGGTGTACGCGTTCGGCGGCGTCCAGGCCCAGGACGGTGGCGAGCGAATCGAGGATGGCGGGACCGGGGTTGAGCGCGTCGCCCTGTTCGATCTTGGCGATGTAGCCGAGGCTGGCGTGGGTGGCCTCCGCCAGTTGTTTGCGGGTCAGCCCGGCGGGATGCCTGGCGGTGCCGCGCGAGCGGCGTTCGCGGACGAATTCGGCCAGCGACGGCGCGCGCAGTGCGGACGCGGTGGTCCCCCTGCCGTTCGGCGCCCCGATGTCATTGTCCGGCAAGAGTTCTCCCATTCACCCGGGCAGCCTTCGTGACCTGCCGGAATTGCACAGTACCGCGCGGGGAACCGGCCCTCGCGGCGAAGTCGCGGCGGGCGCTACCCCTGCCGGTGGTACCCCGGCCGCGCGGCGATCCGGGCAGTGGTACCGGCGCGCCGGGCAGGCTCTGACTGGGGCAGCTCACCGTTTGCCAAACGTTGTTGTGTCACTTGAAATTTCCCGCATGGCAATGACTTCACGCACCATTCGGATCGGCGATCAGTCCTTTCCGTATTCCTTCGGTGAGGACTGCCTCGACGAGATCGCCGCGGAGATCGCCGGTTTGGCCGCGGACACCCTGGTCTTCGTGACCGACGATCACGTGCTGGAGTTGCACGGCCGGGCGCCGGCGCGGCTGGCGGGCGCGACGCCCTCGATCACGCTCAGCCACCGTGCCGGCGAGTCCATGAAGACCCTGACCTGCCTGACCGCGCATCTCGAGACCGCGCTGCGCGCCGGGGTGACGCGGCGTTCGGTGGTGGTGGCCTTCGGCGGCGGGGTGCCCGGAAATCTGGCCGGGCTCATGGCGAATCTGCTGTTCCGCGGGGTGCGGCTGGTGCACATCCCGACCACGACGATCGCGGCCATGGACTCGGTTCTCTCGCTCAAGCAGGCCATCAACAGCCCGGTCGGCAAGAACCACATCGGCACCTATTACGCGCCCACGGCCGTCTACACCGATGTGCGGTTCTTCGGCACCCTCACCGCGCGGGAACTGCGATCCGGGCTGTGCGAGATGGCCAAGAACTGCCTGGCCATTCATCCGGCCGCGCTCGAACAGCTGCGCGCCGTCATCGATTCCGGCGCGTCGGCCACGCCCGCCGCGCTGCGCTGGCTCCTGGACGCCAGCATCGCGGCGAAATCGGCGGTCACCCGGGCCGACACCTTCGAACGGGGGTCGGGGCTGGTGCTGGAGTACGGGCACACCGCCGGGCACGCCATCGAGATCTGCGATCACCGGGCCCGGGGCGCGGCGGGGCTGTCGCACGGCGCGGCGGTCGCGGTGGGAATGCTGGTGGCGGCGCATGTTTCGCACGCGCGCGGCCGGCTCACCGAGCGAGAGCTGCGGGTGCACTACGAGATCGTGACCGGGCTCGGGGTGGAACCGCGACTGCCCGCCGCGGTGCGCATCGCCGATGTGCTGTCGGTGATCGGCGACGACAACAAGAAGGGCTATCTCGACTCCCGGTCGGACGCGGTGCCTTTCGTTCTGCTGGACGCTCTGGGCACACCGGCCCGCACCGGCGCGCTGCCGCTGGTGCACGTGTCGGTGGACGAGATCCGGGCGGCGCTCGAGGCGCTCGCGCTGCCCGCCGCCAGCGTCCGCGCCGTGGGCGTGTGATGCTGGCCGTCGACGGCGGCGCGCCGATTCGCGCCGGGCGAGCCTGGCCGGTATGGCCGCAGTACGACGCAGGCACCGAACGCGCGTTGCTCGCCGCGCTGCGCTCGTCGCGCTGGTCGGTGAGCTGGTACGCCCCGGACGGTGGCAAATCGCGGGAGCGGCGTTTCGCCGAGGAGTTCGCACGCTACACCGGGGCGGCGTACGGGGTCAGCGTCGATCACGGCTCCAGCGCCCTGGTGATCGCCCTGGAAGCACTGGGCGTCGGGCCCGGGGACGAGGTCATCGTGCCCGCGCTGACCTGGGTGGCCCCCGCGACCGCCGTCCTGCGGGTGGGCGCGCTGCCCGTCCTGGTGGACGTGGATCCCGGGACCGGCTGCCTGACAGCGGATCACGTGCGCGGCGCGCTGTCCGAGCGCACCCGCGCGGTCATCGCCGTACACCTGGCGTGCACCGCGGCGCCCGTCGACGAACTCGCGGCGCTGGCGGGCGAGACGGGCGTCGCGCTGATCGAGGACTGCTCGCAGGCGCACGGAACGCGGTGGAACGGCCGCGCCCTGGGCACTTTCGGCGATATCGGGGTCTTCAGCCTCGGCGCGGCCAAGACCCTGGCGGCCGGGGAGGCCGGGGCGGCCGTCACCGACGATCCGGCCCTGTACCGCCGCATGCTCATGCTGCGCGCGGATTCACGAGGCTACCTCGCGGACGCGCCGCGACCCGGCGAATACGAACTCGTCGAGGACTGCGAGATCATGGGCGGCAACTACTGCATGTCCGAGCTGACCGCGGGCGTGCTGCTGGATCAGCTCCCCCGGTTGGACGCCCAGCACGCCCACCGGGCGGTGCGCGCCGGCGAACTGGAGGCCGGCCTGGCGGCCCGCGCCGGGCTCGGCGCGATTCCCGTTCCGGCGCAGGTGGATCGGCGGGCCGTCTACGAGTTCGGCATTCGCTTCGAGCCCGGTGCGTTCGGCACGGCCCCGGTCGAGCGGGTCGCGGCCGCGCTCACCGCCGAACTCGGCACCAAGGTGTATCCCCCGCGTCCGCCCCTGCATCGCAGCGCCCTGCTGCGCCCGCGGACCAAGGCGCGCTTCGCCCGGATCTGGGACGGCGCGAGCACATCCGGGCGCACCTTCGCCGGGGCGGACCACTACCGCGAGCACACCCTGCTGCTGCATCACAGCGTGCTGCTGGGCGAACGCGGCGACATCGACGATCTGCTGGCCGCGCTGGACAAGGTGCGCGCGGCGTACTCCCCGCGCGATACGGCCCCGGAACAGAAAGTGGCGGTATGACTTCGGAGTTGCTGTCGGACTGGGACAGCCGGGTATTGGACGACATCGCGGTGCGCCGCGCCACCGAGGCCGATTGGGATGCGCTGCGGGACTGCTACTTCCGCGCCTTCGGCGGCGTGCACACCCGCGACTTCGACCTCTGGAAGCGGCAGTTCCGGTCGGCTGATGTGGCGGTGGCCGAGGATGTGTCCGATCCGGCCGCGCCGTTCATCGTGGGCACCGCCTCGGTGATCCGCATGCGGGTGACGGTACCCGGCGGCGGGCAACTGAGCGTCGCGGCGTGCGCGCAGGGCATGGTGGCCACCACACATCAGAAACGCGGTATCTACGCCAAGATTCAGAGCGAGCTGGCCGCCATCGCGCTGTCGGGCGGCTCGCAGGTGCTGGCCGCGATGCCGGGCCCGGGCGGGAACTACGGCTACGTCGGCGTCGGCGCGTACGCCCGCCGGCTGCGCGTGGATCGCAGGCGCTCGAAACTGCGTGCCGCGCCCGGTGATTCGGGACCGGCTCGCGAGCGCCGGTACTCCGAGTCGATCCCGCTGCTGCGCGAGATCTACGACCGCTGGCAGCGCGCGACGCCGGGTGCGCTGAGCCGCAACGAGTTCTGGTGGCCGAGCACCTTCGCCGACGACTCCTGCGTGATCACCCACCCGGACGGATACGTGATCTACGACCTGACCGGCCCGACGGTGCTGGTCCGCGATTTCTGCGCGGTCACCACCGCCGCCCATCGCGAGCTGCTGCGCTGTCTGCTCGGCCACGGCGAGTACGACACCGTCGAGATGACCACGGCCGTGGACGATCCCACCCCGCTGCTGCTCGAGGACCTGCGCACGGCCGCGGTGGCCGGCGTCGCCGCGAGCCTGTGGATGTGGATCCTGGACCTGCCGGCCGCGATCGCCGCGCGCACCTTCGCCGCCGACTTCCACGGCGTGATCGAGCTGGCCGACCCGTGGGGAATGAGCACGGGCACCAGCGTTCTCACCGTCCGCGACGGCGCGGGCACGTGGACCGATGCCGGACCCGTCGCCGCCCCGGATCTGCGCATCGGCCCGCTGGAGCTGACGAGCGTCTACTTCGGCACCCACTCGGTCACCGAACTGCACCGCGCCGGCCGCGTCGAGGAGTTCACCCCGGGCACGGTCGCGGCGCTGGACCGGGCGCTGGCCGTCGCGCGGCGGCCCTTCAACAACACGGCTTTCTGATCACGCCGATCCGCACGAAGGCGGCGCGAATTCGCCGGGCCGAGCACTGTACCGCCGCCGGAACACGGACCCTCCGAAACGGCGGAGCGCATCGGCCTCCGAGGTGGATTCCAGGCCCGCGCACGATCCGGCGCCGGCCGTGCTGCCTCGCCGACCGGACCGGGCTCCTGTGTCCCCGAGGCGAATCCGGCCCGTCCAGCTGCTTTCGTTCGACGCGACCTCGACTCGCGTGGCGTGCCGACCGACCCGCACAACCCAGAAAGGTGGAATCACCGTGATGTATCGGCTGTGGATCATCGAGGCGGTGCGCGCCCGCGTACCGGCGAGCAGCGAGGTGGCGGCATGACGCGCGCGGAGAGCGTGCCCGGCACCTGTCCCGTGACCGGCGGTGCGGGCCTGACCCGGATACTCACGCCCACCGGCGATTCCGCCTGGCTGGCCACCGGTTATCACCTGGTACGCGAATTGTTCGCCGACGTCCGGCTGGGACGCTCGCATCGCACGCCCGAGACCGCGGCGCGGATCGGCGAGTCCGCCTTCTTCGGCGGCCCGATCGGCAATTTCGACACCGAGCTCGACGACCACGCGCGCATGAAATCCATTCTGCAACCGCACTTCTCACCGGGTCGCATGCGCGCGTTCCGGCCGCGCGTCGAGGCGGTCACCGCCGAGTTGCTCGATGGCCTGGCGGCCCGCGGCGGGTCCGCGGACCTGCACGCGGAATTGGCGGTGCCGCTGCCGTTGCAGATCATCTGCGAGCTGCTCGGGGTGCCGTTCGAGGATCGGGACAGCTTCCGGGAATGGACGGCCGCCGCGGGTGACGTGGCCGATCGCGGCAAGGCCGAACAGGGCGCGGCCGACATCTTCGGCTACTGCCGGAAATCGGTGGAGCACAAGCGCGCTCACCCCGGCGACGACGTGACCTCGCGACTGTGTGCGGATCCCGAGCTGACCGACGACGATGTCGCCATGTTCGCCATGGTGCTGCTGTTCGCCGGCCACGAAACCTCGGTGGTGCAGATCGGGGTGGCCGCGCTGATGCTGCTGGCGGAGCCGGAGCTGTGGCGGACCCTGCACGAGCGCCCGGAGCTGGTGCCCGCCGCCGTCGACGAATTGCTGCGGGCCTGCGAGCCGACCAACCTGCCGCGCTACGCCCGCACCGACCTGGAGATTCGCGGGGAACAGGTCGCCGCGGGCGATCTCGTACTGCTCGGACTGACCTCGGCCAATCACGACGCGACCGTGTTCCCCGATCCCGCCCGCGTCGATTTCGCCCGCGCGCAGGGGCAGCACGTCACCTTCGGCTTCGGCGGTCACTACTGCATCGGCGCACCGCTGGCCCGCATCGAAATGCAGGCGGCGATCGGGCAATTGACCGCGCGCTTCCCCACCATGGCGCTGGACGCCGCCGCGGGGGCGCCGGTTCAGCGGGAGGAGGTCTTCACCCGCGGCCTGACCGCGCTCCCGGTCACGTGGTGACACCCGGCGGAAAGGTTCACAGCGGGTGTTCCCGTGCAGGCAGCCGGGGCCGTATCGCGAGTTCGGGGGTGATTTCAGGGATATCCCGGTTGCAGGAACCCTTTTCGCTGCCGATGCTGGAGATGTGAACCCCCCGCTGGACCCCGGCTCCACCCCGTTGTCTTCCGCACCGCGCGTGGTGACACCGCACCAGGTGCACGATCTGCGCGGTGTCGCGATCCACCAATTGCGTTATCCCGCAACGGCGGCGGTCATTTTCGCCGGGGTGCCGGGGGCGGGCAAGAGCACCGCCCTGCGCAAACTGTTCGGCAGCACCTCCGACGCGGTGCGCCCGGCGATGAGTCCCGACGGGGCCCTGCTGCTCGATTCCCAGCATTCGCGCAACTGGTGGCAGCCGCGCCTGGACGCGGTCCCGTACCCACTGTGGCTGCCGATCGTGCACGTCACCCACTACCTCCGCATCCGGATGGCGCTGTTCCGCGCGGCCGGACCGGTCGTCATCCACGACTGCGGCACCCGGAACTGGGTGCGCTGGCTGGTGGCGACGTGGGCGCGGGCGGCGGGCCGGACCGTGCACCTGATCATGATCGATGCCCCGGCGGAATTGGCCATGGCCGGGCAGATCTCGCGCGGGCGCGAAGTGGGCCGGATGAGTTTCCGCTGGCACTGCCTGCGCTGGCAGCGCCTGATCGGCCTGGCCGGCGCGGGCGTCAAACCGCGTCCCGCGCCCACGTCCGTGGTCATCCTGGATCGGGCGGCGGTCACCGCCCTGGGCGAGGTCACGTTCGCGGCCTGACGGCGGGGTTCCAAGCCCCGTGACCCACGTCACCGACATTCGAACCTGTGAGCCGGATCGCAAACTATTGCCCACATCAGCCGCGGTGATGTGTTCTTGCTATACGGCTGGCGCCAGTCGCTTCCATATCGGCATCACGCAGTACTCGACACATTTCCCCGGGCCCGAGCGCCCACGCCGGAAAGCGAGTCATCATGCGCGTCTCGAAGCGATTCACCCGGCTCGCCGTTCTCCTCGGCGCCGCGACCGTCACCGGTTTCGCAGTAGCCGGAACAGCCTCCGCCGCAACACCGTTCGTGATTCCCGACGTCGGCGCGGCCGGGGTGGAGTTCAGCCCCGGTGAAACGCGGTCGCTCGCCGACAGTCCGGTGCCCACGCTCGCCGATCGTTATGTGCCGCATACCGCGCTGAGCGTCGGCATCCAGCCCGACTCGACGCTCCCGCACGACGGTGACCGGGTGTTCGCCGGGATCAACGAGATCGTCCGCGAAGCGGCGTCCCGGCCGGGTGGGTCGGTCGATGTGCTCGTGGATTCGGAGGGCGTGGCCGTACTCCAGGTCTGGTAGCCCCGGACCGGCCACGGGTGACCGGGACTTCACCGCACCCTCCGGTAAAGACTGTGCCCCATGCCATTCCGGCGTGGGGCACAGTCTTGTCGGGCGCGCGGCACGGTCGTGCCGGTGCCCGCTCAGGGCACGAGCACCTCGAGCGCGCCGGGCCGGGACACGAAGGTGGCCGGGAGCATGCCCGCGGGATCGCCGTCGGCGGTCGCGGGCGCGTTCGGCGCCGACAGCACCACTTTCGCCGCCCGGTACTGCCCGGCCGCCGGATGATCGATGCGCTTGCCGGAGGACAGCGCGGGCAGCAGCCGCAGCAGGTCCAGCCGGGACATCTTGCCCACCACGGTCAGATCGAGCAGCCCGTCGTCGATGACGGCGTCGGGCGCGATGAGCATGCCGCCGCCGTAGGTCCTGGTGTTGCCGACCGCCACCATGACGGCGTCCAGTTCGATCACCGTGCCGTCCGGGTGGTCCGGCGAACCGTGCAACTCGATGCGATAGGGCACGGCCAGCTTCCCGGCCAGTTCGATGACCGCGGCCAGGGTGTAGCGCAGCGGGCCCTTGGGCCAGACCAGAGCGTTGGCACGCAAGGTGACTCGCGCGTCGAAGCCGGTGCCGGTGACCGTGGCGAACCACATGGGCCGGGCGGCGTCCTCGGCCTGGACCGTGCCCAGGTCGATGGTGCGGGTATTACCGGCCAGCACGACGTCCACGGCCGCGGCGGTGTCGTCGGGCACTCCCACCTCGCGGGCCAGGTCGTTGCCGGTCCCGCCGGGCACCAGGCCCAGCGGGACGCCGGTGCCGACCAGCGCCTGCAACACCACGCAGGTCAGGCCGTCGCCGCCGGCGGCGACGACGGCGTCCGGGCGGGCCGCGGGATCGGCCAGCGCCGCGCGCACCTGTTCCTCGGTATCGGCCGCGGACGCGCCGCGGATCTCGGTGACGGCCACGCCGCGCGCGGCGAAACGATCGGCGGCGGCTATGCCCACCTGCACGCCTTTGCCGTGACCCGACAGCGGATTGGTCACGAGCAGAATCGAGCGAATCTCTCTCACGGAATGAGCTTCCCAGGGTTGAGGATGCCTGCGGGGTCGACTTCCCGTTTCACCGCGCGCAGCACGCGCACGCCCAGGTCGCCGATCTCGGCGCCCATCCACGGCCGGTGGTCCGCGCCGACGGCGTGGTGGTGGGTGATGGTGCCCGCGGCGTCGACGATGGCGTCGCCGGCCGCGCGCTTGGCCACCGCCCACTGCGCCAGCGCGTCGTCGGCCTGTTTGGCGACGATGGTGAAGTACAGCGAGGCGCCGGTCGGGTACGTGTGCGAGATGTGGCACATGACCAGGGCCGGGGTGCCCTGCGCGGTGAGCGAATCGGTCAGGGCGGCGGTGACTTTCGCCTTGAGGTTGGCGAGATTGGACCAGGTGGTAGCGGTTTCGAGGGTCTCGCACAGAATTCCCGCGTCCAGCAGGGAGTCCCGCAGGTAGGGGGCCGAGAAACGGCCGTGCTCCCATTCGCGGGCGGGGGTCTCGCCCAGGGCGGTGCCGCCGGCGGCGCGCAACAGATCGATGGCCTCGGCGCTGCGGGCCGCGACGTGGGCCGCGGTGCCCTCGAAGGTGGTGACCGCGAGGCAGCCGCCGACCGCCGCGCCGCCGATGTCCCCGGCGCGCGCGAGATTCAGGCCGGTCTCGGCCTCGTCGGACAGGCGCATGACGGTGGGCGCCGCACCCGCCTGGATGACCGTGCGCAGCGCGGCCGCGCCGGTGGCGAAGTCGGGGAACGACCACGCCTGGTAGGCGGTGGTCTCGGGCACCGGATGCACGCGCAGGGTGACGGTGGTGATGATGCCGAGCGCGCCCTCGGAACCCGAGAACAGTTCGCGCAGATCGGGTCCCGCGGCCGAGGCCGGGGCGCGGCCCAGGTCGAGACTGCCCGCGGGGGTGGCCACGCGCAGGCGCTGGATCATGTCGTCGAAGCGGCCGTAGCCCGCCGAGGCCTGCCCCGAGGAACGGGTGGCGGCGAAACCGCCGATGGTCGCGTATTCGAAGCTCTGCGGGAAGTGCCCCAGCGAAAGACCGTGCCGGGCAAGCAGTTCCTCGGCCCGGGGACCGGAGAGGCCGGCGCCGAGGGTCGCGGTGCCGCTGACGGGATCGACCTCGGTGAGGGTGTCCAGGCGGGCCAGGTCGATCGCGATGACGGTGGCGAAGGCGCCGCGCGCGGGGTCGAGGCCGCCCACGACGCTGGTGCCGCCGCCGAAGGGCACCACGGCGATGCCCGCGCCGGAGCAGTACTCGAGCAGGGCCTGGACCTCGTCGTGCGAGGCCGGGAAGACGATGGCGTCGGGGGCGTCCTGCGGGCCGTCGGCGCGTCGGCGCAGCAGGTCGGGGGTGGATTTGCCGCCGGCGTGCAGCAGGCGATCGCGGTGGTCGACAGAGACGTGATCCGCACCGACCACCGCGACGAGCCCAGCCCGGTGTTCCGGCGTTAGGGTCGAGTCACGCAGCGGCACGTCGCCCTCATCGCGACGGGTCGCCGGTTCCGCGGACACTCCGAACACCTGCGTGAGCAAGCCCCGAATCTGCTCCGAGAGCGGTTTGTGTCCGGACGGGGAGCCCCAGGCGTCCCACACCATACTCGCGCGGACCTGCGGCTCGCCCGGGTTTCCCGGCGAAGCGAATGCTGCTTGTGTGTCGACCATGCGTTACAGTCTGACATAGAATGTCAAGCAGTAACGAGAACTGCCGATCGGACCGGTGATGGAAGGGTGGTACCCATGGCTTCGACCGAACCGTCCTCCCGCGATCTCGCCACCCCCGAGACCGTCTCCGCCGTCGATCGCGCGATCCTGGACGCCGCCCGCGCCTGCGTGGCCGAATTCGGGGTGCGGCGCACCACGCTCACCGAGGTGGCCCGGCGGGCGGGCGTGAGCCGGCCGACGGTGTACCGGCGCTGGCCCGACACCGGGTCGCTGGTGGCGGATCTGCTGGTGCGCGAACTGCGCGAGATCATCGCCGGGGCGGTGCCCGACACCGGAACGGCCCGCGACCGGCTGGTGGCCGCCATCGTCGGCGGCGGGTCGACGATCAGGCGGAATCCGCTGTTCGCCAAGATCTTCCGCACCGACGCCGACGTCATGCTCACCTACGTGTTCGAACGACTGGGCCGCAATCAGCGCGCGCTCATCGAGTTGTTCGCGGCGGCGGTGCGAGAAGGCCAGGGCGACGGGTCCATTCGGGACGGCGACCCCGAACGGCTCGGCACCATGCTGCTGCTCATGGCGCAGTCGGCGGTCCAGTCCGCGGGCACGGTCGCCGAACTGCTCGACTCCGCGCACCTCGACATCGAACTCGCACACGCCATCACCGGATATCTTGCGCCCCCGGCGCCGTAAGCGCCGCCCGACCGGGCGGCTTCCTTCGACCGCAGCACCCGCTGCACCGCATCGAAAGGTCCTGTCATGACCGGCACTTCGGCTCACCCCGGCTCCGCCCTCAACGCCGCGCGACGCGAGCGTGAACTGCTCGCGCTGGGCGCGGGCGAGACCATCGACATGCTGGTCATCGGCGGCGGGATCACCGGGGTGGGCATCGCCCTGGACGCGGCCGCGCGCGGTCTGCGCACGGTGCTGGTGGAGAAGCACGACCTGGCCTTCGGCACCAGCCGGTGGAGTTCCAAGCTCGTCCACGGTGGGCTGCGGTACCTGGCGAGCGGCGGGGTGGGCATCGCGCACGAGAGCGCGGTCGAGCGCGACATCCTGCTCACCCGCACCGCACCGCATCTGACCCGTGCCCTGCCGCAGGTGGTCCCGTTGCTGCCGACCATCGGCGCGGCGCAGAAGACCCTGGTCCGCGTCGGTTTCGCCGCCGGTGACGTGCTGCGCCGGACCGCGGGCACCTCGGCGGCGGTGCTGCCGCGCTCGCGGCGGGTGGCCGCGGCCGAGGCGCTGCGCTACGCACCGACCGTGCGCCGGGCCGGGCTGCGCGGCGGGCTCATCGCCTGGGACGGGCAGCTGGTGGACGACGCGCGCCTGGTGGTGGCGATCGCGCGCACGGCCGCCGCGCACGGGGCATCGGTGCTGACCCGGGTGGCGGCCACCGAGGTCACCGGCACGACGGCGACGCTGCGCGACGAGCTCACCGGCGAAACCCTGTCCGTGCGAGCGCGTTCGGTCGTCAACGCCACCGGCGTCTGGGCGGATCAGGTGGATCCGAGCATCGAGTTGCGGCCCTCGCGCGGTACGCACCTGGTGTTCGACGCGGCCGCCTTCGGCGGGCTCACGGCCTCGCTGACCGTGCCGATTCCGGGCAGCACCAGCCGTTTCGTGTTCGCCTTCCCCGCCGCGCACGGGCGCGTCTACCTCGGGCTGACCGACGAAGAGGCCCCCGGGCCGGTACCGGACGTGCCGCACGCGACCGAGGCCGAGATCGACTTCCTGCTCGACACCGTCAATACGGTGCTGCGGGAACCGTTGCGCCGGGAGGACATTCGCGGCACCTTCGCCGGGCTGCGGCCGCTGCTGCGCACCGGCGCGGACAGCACCGCCGACATCTCCCGCGAGCACGCGGTGCTCACCTCACCCACCGGACTGATCACGGTGGTCGGCGGCAAGCTCACCACCTACCGCCGGATGGCCGAGGACGCGGTGGATGCCGCTGTCGCGCACGCGAAGCTGACGGCCGGCCCCTGCCGCACCCGGCAGCTGCCGCTGGTCGGCGCGGTGACCGGGGTGGCCCGCGACCGCATCCAGGCCCCGACCCGGCTGGTCGAGCGGTACGGCAGCGAGGCGGCCGCGGTACTGGACCTCGTCCGCGCCGACGCCACGCTGGCCGAGCCGGTCGCGCCCGGGATCGACGTTCTCGCAGCCGAGTTCGCCTTCGCCGTCAGCCACGAGGGCGCCCTGGACGCCGACGATCTCCTGGACCGCCGCACCCGGATCGGCCTGGTCGACACCGACCGCAAGGCCGCCGCCCCCGCGGCGGAGGCGGCATTCGACGGGCGCTGAGCGGGTTCACCTGTCGGGGCATCGCACCGAGATCGAGCCGGCGGCGACTTCGCCGTGGACGGTCGTGGCCCGGGTCAGTGCAGGACGATGCAGCCCGAGCCGGTGAGCAGGCCGGTGCCGACGGTGATGTCGACGTACGGGACCACGTCCGCGCCGGGGACCGTGTGCTGCACGATCTGGAGGCGGTGGACGCCGGGGGTGGCGGGAGTCCAGTGGGCGATCGCGATCCGGCCCGAGGGGACGGCGGTGGCGAAGGCTGTGCCGTTGTCGTAGAACACGACCGGGGCCGAGGGATCGTCCACGTAGCCGTTCACCGGGTAGGTGCAGCCGGCGCCGTAGTTCGTCGCCCGTCCGTAACTGAGGCCGGGTTCCACGCCCACCCGGGTGGCGGTGGCCCCGGCGGGAGCGCACAGGACGGTGAGCGCCGCGGCGGCCGCGATGGCGGTTCCGGCGCCGCGTACGGCGCCGCTGGTGTCGATCGTGCCCATAGGTTCGGTCCTTCGGGTACGCCGGAGCCGGATGCACCGGCACGATTGTTCGATCCTCGCGCCCCGGGGGTCACTTCGGGCAGTATTGCCACGATCGGGCGGATTCCGTGTCGGGACCGCCGGCGTGTGAACGGTCCTATGCTTGGCAGCGATGTTGTGAGCGCCGGACAAGGAGGCGCGAATGGGGCGGATACCGACAACAGTCGGATTGCTGCGCGGTGAGGGGTTGATCGCGCGGTTCGGAAGCGTGGTCCTCTACCTCGCGGGGACGAGCAGGTCCACCGAACGGATACTCGGCGCGGCCGAGACGGCGGCGGGGTCCGCGGATCCGGGCGTGGCCATCGCGCAGCGGCTGGCCGCGACGGTTTTCAGTGGCGGGTCCGCGCAGCCGCCGTCGTTCGGGGTGGTCGCGCCCACCGCCGGCGGCATCCTGGTGCTACTGCGCGGGCCGGTGCGCGCGCTGGTCGAGGGGCCGGAGGGCGCGCGCGAATTCTCCGGTGTGCGCGCCATGACCTGGGCCGACGAGATCTTGCGCGATCCGGTGCGGCGCCTGACCATCGCCGCGGACAGCACCGAGGGCGGGGAGATCCCGTATACGAATCTGCGCGTCGGCGTGGTTCCCGGCGGTGGGTTCCTGATGCACGCACCGCCTTCGGGGTTGCCCGCGCAGCGCGGGAACACCGGGTCCACCCCGCGCCAGGGGGCGTCCGGTGCGGCGGCGACGCCGGTGCCCGGCGGGTCGGGTGAGTCCCGCTCCGACCCCGTGTTTGCCCGGCCGGGGCCGGTCGCTATCGGTTCGCCCGGGGCGGGCGGATCATCGGGCGCGAGTGGATCATCGGCTTCGAGCGGTGTGCCAGGCGCGAGCGGGTCACCGGGTGCGAGCGGGACGCCAGGCAGAGGCAGGCCACCGAGCGCGGGCGGATCGCCTGGCTCAGGCGGACAACAGGCCGCGGCGGGTTCCCCCGGGCCGGTGCCGGACCTCACGAATCGTGCTCCCCTCCCTACCCCCTCGCACACCCGCTTCGCGGCGCCCGGCTCCCCCGAGCGAGCGCCGGGCAACCGGGGCCCGGGACCGGATTCGGGTCCGCTGCCCACGCGGGCCGAGCCGGGCGCTTCCGCCGCCTCGACCCCCGCCGGCCTCGATGCATCGCCCACCGGATACGTGGGGCCCGGCACACCCGGCGAATCCGCCGGTGGCCGCCGATCCTCCGCCTCGGGGCCGAATCCACGGCCCGGGAGCGCGACGGGCAAGCGCCATCCGGAGCCGCCCGAGACGCAGGCGGCGGGGTCGTTCGGCCGCCCGGCCGAGCTGCCCGACGCACCGGCCTCCGGGCCCGTCGGCCGGGCCGGCAACCGCCCGGCCCCGCCGCCCGAACGCCGGGCCGACGGCGGGCGGCCCGCCGAGCCACCGCCGACGCGGGGCACCCCGCGCGCGGAGCCGCCACAGCCCGCGAGCGGTCCGCTCGGCCGCACGGAATCGCCTGCCCCGCAACCTGAGCGGCCTGCCGCACGGGAGCAGGCCCTGCCGGACCGGCCGCTGGACCCCAACGACCCGCAGGCGGCGATTCCCACCGAGACCCGTGTCGTCCCCAGAATCGACGACGAGGCGGACGGCAGCGCACCGGAGGGCCTGACCGTTCCGGATTCGGCTCCCGCGCAGGGTAATCAGCCGCACGCCGGTCCACGACTATCGAAAGACGCTGCGCCGGAACCCGGTTCGGGCGCAGCTGCGGAAACCGCGCGCCCGGGTGACGCCGGGTCGCCCGCGGGCGCCCGGCCCGGGCGGGCGGGCGGACCCGAGCCCACCCGCCCGGATCCCGCCGATCTGCCGCCGACCGCCGCGTTCGACGCCGAGGCGGCCGCCGCCGAGCCCGCGGCCACCGAACGCGCCGGCGGGCGCGGCCCGGTGCCCCCGGAGACCAGTGCCCTGGGCCCCGTCGGCGGCGCGCTCACCACCGCGGACGGCGCGATCTATCCCCTGGATCGCCCGTATGTGATCGGCCGCGATCCGCTCATCGACGAGTCCGTCCGCCGAGCCGCCTCCTCCCCCATCGTGATTCCCCGCGATCGCCACGTATCCCGGGTCCACGCCTACGTTTTCATCGAGAACGGCATGGTCCTGATCCGCGACGCCGCCACCCCCGGCGGCACGTTCGTCGCCGCCCCCGGCGCCCAGGACTGGATTCGCGTGGGCCAGCGCCCCCACGAGCTCAAACCCGGCTGGAGCCTCCGGATAGGCGCCCGCATCCTGACCTATCGCCCCGAACAACCCCGCCGCTGACCCCGGACCCTGGGGCGACGTCGCTACCAGCGCCCCGAACGGTGAACCGAAGTAACTGCCGCCCAGTTACTTTCGTGGGTCACGATCCGCCAAGCGGCTGCGGCCCGATCGCTGAGAGAACCGGGCCCCGAGTGCGCGGTCCGGTGGGCGACCGCGTAGCGGGTCGAGCGGTCAGGCGGGAGCGATCGTCGCCAAAGGGGTCCAGTCACCGGCGCGGAGGGAACCGTGGAGATGCGGCGGGAGGGCGGACCGGGACCGGACGGCGGACTGGGCAGCGGCCAGGTCGGCGGGGTGGTGACCGAGGACGGTCGCACCCACGCAGCGGCCCGCGGACAGGACCAGGGCGCGATAGGACGGGGCACCGGCGTTCTCGGTGACGATCACCTCGTCGCCGGGGGCGGGGACGGTGCGGCCGATCGCGAACAGTTCCAGGCCGACGCCCTTGAGGAGGGTGGCGGGGAGCTCGGCGGTCAGAATCCGGTTGCCGCCCAGGGCGTTCACGGCGGCGGCCTCGGCCTGTTCGGCGGCGACGGGCCACAGCCCGGGCACGCGATCGCGGTGTTCGGCGACGTCGCCGGCGGCGTAGACGTGCGGGGCGGCGGTGCGCATGCGGTCGTCCACCAGAATGCCGCGCGCCACCGGAAGACCCGCCCGCCGGGCGAGGTCCGCGTTCGGCGCGATGCCGGTGGCGGCGAGGAAGAGATCGCACGGCAGGGTGCGACCGTCTGTCAGGACGGCGGCCCGCACGGCGGGTTCGCCTACCAGGCAGGCGGTTTCGGCGCCGCGGCGCACCTCGATCCCGAGTCGGGTGAAGTGCGCGAGCACCAGCTCCGAGCAACGCGGGTCGAGCTGTTTGCTCAGCAGGCGGGGGCCGCGTTCGAGCACGGTGACCCGTAAACCGAGCTGGTGCAGCGCGTATGCCGCTTCGAGGCCGAGCAGGCCGCCGCCCGCGACCAGGGCGCGGGCGGATCCGTGCTGCTGGGCGTAGGCGCGAATGCGCAGGGCGTCCGCGGCTTCTCGCAGCACGAAGCTGCCGGGACGGTGCAGGCCCTCGATGGGCGGGGCGGCGGCGCTCGCGCCCATGGCGAGCACCAGGCGGTCGTAGGGCAGCACGTCGCCCGTGCCCAGGTGCACGCGCTGGGTGCGCGTATCGAGCCGGGTGGCAAGGGTATTGAGCCACGGCGTGATCTGGTGCTCGGCGTACCACTGTTCGGGCAGCAGGTGCAGGCCCTGCATGGCCGAGCGGCCGTACACCAGGCGGGAGATGCCCATGCGGTTGTAGAAGTCGTGGGATTCCCGTCCGACGAGATGGATCTCGCAGTCCGGATGCCCGCGCCGGACGAAGTCGGCGGCGGTGACCCCGGCGATGCCGTTGCCGATGATCACCACGCTCACGATGGAACGGTCGAAACGCACTGTGGTGCCGCCGTTTCCGGTGCCCGGCTGCGGGGTCAGCGACACCCGCACCGCGCCGCTGCCGAGGCGGGCGGCGCAGGCCATTCGGGTGTTCTCGGCGAAACCCAGCCGCCGCAGCGTGTTTCGCTCGTCGCTGCCGACCGGGCCGAGCAGCTCCGCGCCCGCGAGCACCGCCACCGGGTCGGCGCCGCACACGCCCATCCGGCAGCCCACCTCGAGCGGGAGGTGTGCGCGTTCGGCGCAATCGAGCAGGCTCATGCCGGGGTCGGCGGTTACCCGGGTGCCGCCCGGCTCGAACGTCACCGAAGCCGCTGCCGCCGTGGGACTCTCGGGCGCGGTGCGCGGCCGCGGGAAGGGCAGCAGGACCGGCGCCGTGCGCGCGCCGGTGGTGAGCGCGTACTGGAGTTCGCTCACTCGGGTGCGGGCGAGGAACGCGACGGTCGCGGCCAGCATCAGCAGGCTGATCGGCCAGCGCAGCCAGGCCGCCTGCAGTCCGGTCAGGGTGTGCAGGGAGGTGAGCAGGGCGGGCCCGGCGAACCAGTAGAAGATGTTCAGCGCGAGCGCGGCGTAGCCGGCGGCCAGCATCGGGGTGGAGATCCCGGTGGTGGATTCCAGGACGAAGAACACCCCGACCGCGGCCAACAGGAACAGTGCCAGCAGTTCGAACCGCTGCGGGGCGGCGATGCCGTCGCTGCCCGCGAGCACGAAGAAGCCGAGAACGAAACCCGGCAGGGCGGCGGCGAAGAGCTTGCGCGCCATACCCCAGCCGGGATCCGGATCGTCCAGATCGGCCTGGTACGCCGCGCGCGGGCTGAAGTCGAAGCAGTTCTTGGCGCAGCCGACGCAGGGCTCGCAGTGATTGTTGGGCACGGTCACGAACGGCGTCTGCCCGTAGGCGCGCTGCACCGGGAACAGCGGGCAGATGCTGCTGCACCAGCCGCTCTTGCCCTTGAACAGCACCCCGCCGGTCCCCGCCGCCACCGCGACCGCGAGCAGCACCCCGCCGGTCGCCACGCCGCTGCGGTCCAATCCGGCCAGCCGCGATCCGGCGATACCGAAGAACAGCGCCACGGCGATCAGGTATCCGCGCCGCTGCACCCAGCCCGGCAGGGTGGCCGCGCGGCTGAATCCGAACAGCCTGGGCACCTGGTTGATCGCCGCCAGCGGGCACACGTTGCGCCAGAGCCCCGGGGCAACGAGGAACAGGCCGGGCAGGACCGGAACGACCACGCCGAAGAACAGCGGCAGCCCGATATCGGGCCGGACGAACAGCGTGAGGATCACCGCGAGAAAGACGCCGACACTGACGGCTCGCAGCCCCCGCCACACCCGCACCGGAACACGCGCGGTCATGTCCATGAAGGTGGGGAACATGTTTCGCGTCCCGGTCGGGTCGATGTCGAGGAGGCGTTCGGCCAGGGCCGTCCCGGGCCCCGCCCGCCACTCGCCCGGCGGTGGCGGCGCGGGCCGCCCCGCCGGTTCGACATGGGTGTCCACCCCGATCTCGGGCGGCGCGTCCGGGCTCGGTGCGCGCAGGACGATGATCTCGGTCCGCCCGAGCCGCACCACATCCCCCACCGCGAGCACCTGCCGCCCCGCGAGCGCCACCCCGTTGACGGTGGTCCCGTTCCTGCTGCCCAGGTCGACCACCGACAAGCCCGTGGGCGTGGGCACCAGTCGCACGTGCCGGCGGGAAACCTCACTGTCGGAGAGGATCTCACCGCCCTCCCCGCGCCCGAAGATGACCGGCCCCGCCAGTCGCCGCCGCCGCGCCGCCCGCCCCCACTCCCTGATCTCGATGACCGGTTCCGCACCCATCGCCGCGTCCCCCTCCCGGCACACCCATCGGATGGTCACCCATATATCGACGAAAACTCCTCCGCCGCTACCGCTCTCCTCGGATCGGGCAACCGTTCCCCAGCCCGTGCACCGCCCGTAGCTTGACGGCGCGATGGCGCGCATCCCGCGCACAGGTCCGGTCGGTCGCCACGGCTCGCCTTCCAGCCGGACCGATCCCAGCCAGGCGCACGGTCCCGACGCGAAGCCCAGTCTCGGCACAGACTGCGCGAACTCGCCGCCGCACCCGACTCCGGCTGCGCGAATCCCGTGACCCGGGTCCGGTCGGTCGCCGCAGCACTCCTCCCGGAAGTTGACGCTCGGCGGGGCGCACGGTCCCGAGGCGAAGCCCGGTCTCCGTGCAGGCTGCGCGATCTCGCCGCAGCACCCCATCGCGCCGGGGCTCGGGGCACGGGCGCGGGTGGGCGGGTCAGGAACGTTCCCGTAGGCGCAGCACCCGGATGTAGCGGTAGCGCTTGCCCATGCGGCGCAGGCCGACCGACGCGGTCGCGCCGGTCGCGGCGGCCAGGGTGGCGGCGACCGCGAGGGCGGGGATCGTGGGCTCGTGGGCGAGCAGCAGCCAGGACGCGGCGGCGAGGGCGATGCCGAGGAGGGCGGCGCTGACGGTGAGGCCGATCGTGGCGGCCACGCGGGCGCTGCCGCGGCGCAGGGACCGGGCGTTGGACTCGGTGTAGGCGGCGGCGAACAGGGTCAGCAGGACGATGACGGCGGCGGTCGCGGTGGTGGTGCCGCGCTGGGCGGTGTGGACGCCGAAGCGGTAGGTCGCGACGTCGGAACCGTTGCGGGACAGCGCCAGTTCGCCGGTCAGATCACCGGCCAGGACGTAGGGGTTCACGGGCGCCGGGAGGTCGGCGGCACCGTCCCGCAGGGGTGTCGTGCTGCCGCCGATGGTCCTGCCCAGCAGATTCACCGACAGTTCGGCGCTGTCGGCGTCGATTCCGTCGAGCGTGAGCGGTATCGGCTTGGACAGGTCCAGTTCCACCGCCCGCGCCACGGCCGGATCCATACCGGCGATCCGCACCGTCCCGGGGGCGGGCAGGTCGCGGTCCGGCGCGCTGCCCAGCCCGAGCAGCGTCGCGCCGGTGACGAGCGCGGCCAGGACGCCGGCCGAGATCAATGGCACCCGAGGCGATGTCAGCCGCACCACCCGCTGCACCGGCACGAGGTCGTCGCGGTCGACATCGATCAACCGAACCCCGTCGTGCCGCATCGGCTCGAGCGGGCGCACCCGCAGCAGCCCGACCGCCATCCGGCCCGCGTGCTGCGGCTGGTTCGGCGGCAGGATCCGCTGCGGTGCGCTCGGCGTCGAAAACCGCTGCCCGGCAACGGGTCCGTCGGATCGCGAGCCGTCCGCGCCCACGTTCCCCGCGGCGCCGGGGTGCGCCGGATGCGGTCCGCCGCCGGCTCCGGGACGCTGCCCGCCGGAGTACCCGTCCCGCCGCACGGTCGGCACCCGCTGCTCCGGATCCGCGTCCCGCCGAGTCGGCCACAGCGGCGTCGCGGGCCGCACCACGGTTTCCGGAGCGGACGCCGGGGGACGAACCCGGCCCGCGTCCGGATTTCCGGGCCGGGGCGAGCTTCCACGCGAATCCTGCTGTGCACCGGATGCGTTCGCGCCGTCGGGAGGCCGGTTGCCGGCCCAGCCGGTCTGCGCGCCGCTGGGCTGCCCCGGCCGCCCCTGCCCGCCCGGACGACGTGGCCCGGCAGACGGTACACCCTGCCCGGGCGGCAGCACACGCGGATTGCCGCTGTTCTGCGGCCGCCCCGAAGGAGCTTGCGCCCCAGCGCCGCTGGCCCTCGCAGATACAGCAGGCCCGTACGGTGGCGTCGCCGGATTTACGAGAGTCTCGGCGGCACCGGCATTCTCGCCGGTTCCCCCCGCACCCGCTCCCCGGCCGAACACACCGGCTCCCGATCCCTGCCCCGGCATCGCTGCCCCCGGTACTCGGCCCGGTGCCCCCTGATCTGATCCCCGACCGGGAGCACCCGCGGTGGAGCCCACACCACCCGAGCCTCGGGGCGTCGCCGGATTGACGGTTGTTTCCGCGGCACCCGCCGGTTCCCCCGCCGCGCCGGATCCGGGCACTCGATTCGACTGTCCCGGCGATCCCGGATGATAGGAGCGTTGAGACACAGCGGGATTGACCGTTGTCTCCGCCGACGACGATGACTGCGGCCCGTACTGCCTCGCCTGCGTCGCGGCCGGAGTCGCGGGGTTCAGCACGGTCTCCGGCGCTGACGCCCGCTGTGCATCGCGTTGCCCGCCAAGAGCCCTCGGCTCGCTCGCGTCCGTCCACGGTCCGTGGGGTCCCGGCGGATTGGCGGGATGCGGCCCGGCCCCCATCGCTGACGCCTCGTGCGCACCGCGCTGCCCGCCAACGGCCCCGAACGCGTCCGCATCCACCGCCGCGTCAGGGGTTCCTAACTGATTCGTGGGATTCGGACCGGACCCCGCTGACTGCTGCTGTGGGACAGGGCTGTTCGGACCGGGGCGGGTCCGGCCGGGGCGATAGGCCGGGTCCGGGACCCGGCCTACCGGGTGCGGTGGGGTCGCTGGGTTGAGAACGGTTGGCGGCGACCCCGCATTCCGTTGCAATGCGGTGGTTTTCGGGTCGGGAACATCACGGGTGACCGGGTCGGACGGGGGCACCGGACCGTATGGGCGCGGGGGTGTCCCGGCGCCGTGTGGCCGCTGCGGGGTGTCGGCGACCACCGGGGTGTGCGGGCGCGGGGGTGTCGCGGGGTTGAGCAAGGTCGGTGGGGCCGACAGGGGGCGAGGCGGGGTGTGGGGGCGGGAGTGCGCGCCGCCGGTGGCCGCAGCGGCTATGGTGTCCGCGCCGATCAGCGGAATGCCCACGGGGGTCAGCCAATTGACGCCCCAGCAGTGGGCGGCGGGCTCCGCGAGGGCGATACCGAAGGACTCGGCGGTGGCGAAGCGGTCGGCGGGGTCCGAGGCCAGACCGCGCATGACGGTGTCGGCGATCGGCTGCGGGACGGCCGGCGCGACCCGGGCGAGCGGAATCGGCTCGCCGTAGGCGTGGGCGAAGAGCATGGCGACGGCATCGGTGCCGGGCGGAAAGGGCAGCGCGCCGGACAGCAGTTGATAGAGCATCGTCGCCAGGGCGTAGACGTCGGTCGAGGGCGAAAGCTCTTCACCGCGAACCTGTTCCGGCGCGATGTAGGAGGGCGTGCCGACTATGTCGCCGGCCCGCGTCACCAGGGTCTCGGCACCGCCGATGATCTTGGCGATGCCGAAGTCGGTGAGTTTCAGCGTGCCGTTGGCCGCGAACATCAGGTTGGACGGCTTCACGTCGCGGTGCAGGATGCCGTGCCGGTGCGCCGCCTCCAGTCCCGCCGCGCAGGCCAGCGCCACCGCGACCGCCGCCGTGGCCTCGAAACCCGCGGTGACGAAACGATTCTCGACCGTCCCGCCGGGCAGGAACTCCAGCACCAGCAGGCACAGATCCTCGTGCTCGATGTAGTCGTACACCGGCACCACGTGCGGATGGTCGAGCGCGGCCATCATGCGCGCCTCGTCCACGAACCGCCGCCGCACCTGCGCGTCGTCGGCGAACTGCGGCGGGATCTGCTTGATCGCCACCCGCCGCGCCAGCCCGCGGTGCGTGCCCGCCAGCACCACCCCGCACCCGCCCCGCCCGACCTGCCCGTCCACCTCGTATCCGGGCAGCGCCGCGCGCACCCGGGCGATGTCACCCTGCTTCAGATCCCGCACGCTCATCCGGTCACTCCACCGGGCCGGAACCGCTGAACACCGGGCGTGGTGCGAATGGTGGGTTCGTCGGCGCCGGGTTCGCTCGAATCCGACATCACCGCACCAGGTTTCCCCATCTCTGGCGGCAAGCTCACCGCCTGTGTCGGTTCCTCGCTCGGCGCCGGTTGCCAACCCCAGCGCCGGGGCGCGGCGGGGTCGGCGGGACCGTCACCGCCGCTGCCCGGCACCCCGGCGACCGAGGCGGGCGTGCTGGGCAAGCCCCCGTCGAATTCGTCGCGCGGTGCGGCGTCGGCGCGGGCGGGCGACGGTAATCCGGATCCCGGGCCCAGCCGCCCGGCGGCGAACGACGCCTCCGGCCCGCCGGACCAGGCTCCCTCCGGGTTGCCGCCCGTGCGAGCATCCGGCGTGAAACCCGCCCCCACCGCGGCGAATTGCCCGCCGTCGCCCGACGGCTCGGCTCCGGACGCGGCGGTGAAGCCCATCGCGTCGAGTTCGCGGGCGGCGGCCAGGTCCTCGGGGTCGAGGCCGAGGTAGTCGGGACGCGTGGGGGTCGGCGAGAAGTAGCCGGCGAGGAAGAACACGGTGGCGGTCACCCCGGCCAGCGCCAGCCACAGCGAGGTCGCCGGAACCCACCAGCGCGCGACCGAGGCGGTGAAACCGATCATCAGGCCGATGCCGATTCCGGGCGCGAGCACCCGCAGCCCGCGCTGCCAGCGATTGGCCGCGAGCCGGTGCCTGGCCACGCTCAGCGCCGCGTCGGCGATCGCCAGCAGGGTCAGCACCGCCATGATGATCCCGAACAGGCCGTACACCGACGCCAGCGAACCGCGCACGTCGATGACCGTGGGCACGGCGCCCACCGGTTCGCCGTCCGCCCCGATGACCGTCAGGTCCGAGCCGATGAGACCGGTCGCCTGCCCGTCCAGTCCCGCCGGATCGAGCCGATAGGTGAGCTTGCCCGTCGCGCCTGCGGCCACGGTCAGTTCGACCGAGGTCGAGTAGGAGAAGAAGTTCAGGCCGAGCACGTGGCCGGTGAGATCGACGCGCCGCACCGTCACCGGGTCGGCGGACCGATTCTCGAGCTCCACCGTCACCAGCGCCACGGTGGCGGGCTCGAGGCGCACCGGATCCCGCGCGCCGGCGCCCGCGATGTCCCGGCCGTCGACGGTGGCCGTGACGCGCACCGGCTCGGCCGCGGTGGCGGGCGTGATCGCGAAACAGGCGGCCAGGCACAGCAGGACGATCGCGAGGGGTGCGAGGCGAAGCCTGGTCATCGGGGCCTCCGAGCGGGCAGATGGGATACCAGGCGGTGGCCGTAGAACCAGCCGCCGACGAGCAGGAAGAACAGCAGGACGGTCGCGGTGGCCGCGCCGCCCCCGACCTCGCTGACCAGCACCACGTCCAGTGCGGCCGCCAGGGTGGGACCGCATTCGGCGGTCACGTCGTGATGGCCGATCTCGGTGGCGCCGGTGGCCAGGGTCGTGTCGAAGCCGCCGTCCGCCCGGGCGCGGGTATCGGCGACGGCGGTGCCGCCGATCGAAACCTGCACCCGCGCACCGGGATCGCAGCCGCGCCCCGCCACGGCAACCGGCGCACCCGGCGACACCGCGGGCGGGGTCAACTCCAAACCGGCGCCCGCCGGGAATACGTCATTCGATCCACCGGTGGTGCTCGGATTGCCCGCGCCCGGTTCCGGCGTGACAGGTTCGGGCGTCACATCGGGTTCGGTGGTCACCCCCGGCCCCGGATCGGGCTGCCCGCCACCGGATCCGGGGTTGCCGCCGCCCGGGTTGCCGCCACCGCCGTCCACCCGGCACTGCCCGTCCGCCGGGCGGGCCGAACCATCGGGGCACCGCTGCTCGGGGCATGCGCCGGTTGCCGGTTTGTCGGATCCGTCGGGACATTTTTCCGGAGGGCACTGCCCGTCGGCCGGCTTGGCGGACCCGTCCGGACACTTCGTGTCAGGGCACTGACCGCTCGACGGTTTCGCGGACCCGTCCGGACACTTGGGCACCGGGCATTCACCACTCGACGGCTTGGCCGATCCATCCGGGCACTTGGGCACCGGACATTCACCACTCGACGGCTTCACAGACCCGTCCGGACACTTCGTCACCGGACACTCACCACTCGACGGCTTCACGGACCCGTCTGGGCACTTGGGTACCGGACATTCACCACTCGACGGCTTCACGGACCCGTCCGGACACTTCGTCACCGGACACTCACCACTCGACGGCTTGGCCGATCCATCCGGACACTTCGGCTCCGGACACTCACCGTCGCTCGACCGGGTGACGCCTCCGGGGCAAGGCGGCGTGGGACATTCGCTCCCGTTCGGGACGGTCGAGCCGTCGGAACAGGTGACCGGCGGGCACTGGCTGCCGGCAGGCATCGTCGTGCCGTCGGGGCAGGTCCTGGTGGTCGGGCAGACCCCATCGGCGGGCTGCACCGATCCGTCGGGGCAGTACTTCGGGTCCGGTCTGGTCTCGGGGCAGCCGGTCGCCGGTTTCACCGTGCCGTCGGCGCAGTACTCGATCGGGGTGCCGCAGCCGCCGCTGTCGAAGCAGCGGTCGGCGCCACCGTCCTGATTGTCACCACCGTCCTGATTACCGCCGCCGTCCGGCGACCCGCCGTCTCCGGTACCTCCGCCGTCACAGCCCGTACCGCTGCAATCCCCGCCCGCGACGCCGGGCGGGGTGGCCGGGGCCGGATCAACCGTCTCGGTGACGGGCGTATCGCGTTGGGCGAGCGCGATTTCGGCGGAGAACACTTCCCGAGCCGGCAGCGTGTACGCCTCGACGGCGGGAGCCGAGGGCGTGTCGGAGGCCGAGAGTCCGCCTGTCACACCGATTACCAGCAGTGCCAGCACGATGGCGAGCCCCCGCTGTGCGAGGTTCGAAACGCGTATGCGGCGTGCGGCTTTCACGCACCGGAACAGTGCTCCGGCGGGCGGACCGAAATATGCGCGTGTGTCCATCCGGCGTAACCTCGCTGGTTCGATGGTAAGGCCCGGGAGCATGACCGCGATGTCTTCTCACCCAGGCGTTACACACCGGTGCCCGGGCCCGAACAGCCTGTGAACCCGGCTGCCGACCACTCGAGTCCACGCTGATGAATCGCGAAAGGCCCGGTGCGCGTTCACACACCGGGCGGGGGATCGCCGCCCCCACTATCGGGGGCACGCGGGCCACGTTCGTCGCTGGCCTGCGACCTCACTCCGACAGGTCGTGTGGCGAGCGCGCGGTGAACCGGGCAGCCGGTTCCGGGACGACCGGCCGGCTCGGTGCCCGCCCATCCGCCGCCACGGTGAGCGCTGGCTCCCCCGCGCCGGCGGTCGCCGGATCCGGTTCTCCCGCCCCCGCGACGACGCGGCGGCGGGGCAGCAGCAGCGCCGGAAGCACCGCCAGGGCGAGAACCAGCACCGCCCACCCGTAGGTGCCCCGGAAGGCGTCGGCCACGGCCTCCGCGAGCGCCGCCGAGCCGCCGGAAGCCCTGTGCGCCAGGGTTTCCAGACTCGCCCCGGGCACCTCCCGCACCAGGGCGTTGCTCAGCAGCACCGAGATCAGCGCCGCGCCGATCGACGCCGCGATCTGCTGGACGATGCCGAGGGCGGTGCTCGCGGCCGGAATCTGCGCGAGCGGCAGCGCCCGGGTCGCGGTGGTGATGGTCGGCATGATGGTCGCGCCGACCCCGACGCCCATGACCACCCCGGCCAGCGCGATGCGCCAGTACTCGGTGTCGGCGTGGATCTGCGTGGTCATGGTGCCGAATCCGGTGGCGGCCAGCGCGATTCCACCGAGCACGAGCCGCCCGGGCGGCATGCGGTCCACCAGCCGCCCGGCGATCTGCATGGTGATGCCGGTCGCCAGCACCTGCGGAATACCGAGGACTCCGGCCGCGGTCGCCCCGTGTCCGCGTACCACCTGCCAGTAGAGCGGGCCGAGCATCATCGAGCCGAAGTAGGCGGCGTTGAACAGCATGAGGGTGAGCGCGGCCGAACGGAACGGCCGGTGCCGGAACAGAGTCGGATCGATGAGCGGATGCCGCACCCGCCGCGAGCGCACCACGAATCCGGCGATGAGCGCGGTGCCCGCGACCGTGGGCAGCAGCGCGGAGAGCACGGTGAAGTCGCCGTGTTCACCCCCGGTGGCGACCCCGTAGATCAGCGCGGCCAGACCGGGCGACAACAGCAGCAGTCCGGGCAGATCCAGTGGCGTGGCCGGCGCGGGCGGATCGGCGACCAGCACCCGCCGCGCACCCAGCAGTGCGACCGTGGCCACCGGCAGATTGATCAGGAACAGCCACCGCCAGCTCGCCTGATCGACCAGCCAGCCGCCCAGCACCGGCCCGGCCAGCGGTCCGACCAGCACCGGAATTCCCATGAGTGCCATGGTCCGGCCCATGCGCGCCGGGTCCGCGGCCCGCATCATGATGGTCATGCCGATGGGGATGATCATCCCGCCGCCCAGCCCCTGTACCACCCGGAATCCGATGAGCGAGGGCACGTTCCACGCCAGTCCGGTCAGTAGCGAACCGAACGCGAACAGCGCGATGGCGGACATGTACAGCCGCTTGGCGCCGAATCTGCCGATGGCCCAAGCGGTTACCGGGATCACCGTGGCGAGGGCGAGGGTGTAGGCGGTCGCCACCCAGGCGATGGTGGCCAGCGAGGTCTCGAACGTGCTCGCCAGATTGTTCAGCGCGACGTTCACGATGGTCATGTCCAGGACCGTCATGATCGAGGCCGAGATCACCACGGCGGCGGTGGCGGCCAGGCTCACGGTCCCGGGCTCGGCGGTCGCGGGAACAGCGGAGCCGGCCGGGGCGGTGCGGGTGCCGGCGGGCGCCGGGGCCGAGCGGCCGCCGGTCCGGAAGGTCGTGTTCATGCCTTCGACGGTAGAAAAGCGCAGGTCCGGGCCGCCTCTGTCGAATGACCGGGGTGTACCGGGGCCGGGCGACCAGGTACCACCCCGGGCACGAACCAGGTACATCGACGGAGGCGAGGGCGGGACCGTCGCCCCTAGCGTTCAGGGCAGCAACGACGCCGGTCCCGAACCGGCGCTCCCCCACTCCCCGGAGGTCGACATGCCCACCACCCCGCTGCGCCTGGCCGTCATCATCGGCAGCACCCGCGAAGGCCGCTTCGGCCCCACCGCCGCGCACTGGTTCGCCGGTGAATCCACCGCCCACGGCGATTTCGAGGTCGACGTGATCGACCTGGCCGAGCACCCGCTGGACGCGGTACTGCGCGACACCCCCGATCCGGCCATGCAGCCGCTCACCGATCGGATAGACGCCGCGGACGCCTTCGTCATCGTCACCCCCGAGTACAACCACAGCTACCCGGCCTCGCTCAAGGTCCTCATCGACTGGCACTACACCCAGTGGCAGGCCAAGCCGGTCGGCTTCGTGTCCTACGGCGGTCTGGCGGGCGGCCTGCGCTCGGTCGAGCACCTGCGCCCGGTCTTCGCCGAACTGCACGCGGTGACGGTGCGCGACACCGTCAGCTTCCATGGCGCGTGGGAGCGCTTCGGACCGGATGGTTCGCCGCTGGACCCGGCGGCCGCCGCGGCCGCCAAGGCCATGCTCGACCAGATCGCCTGGTGGGCACTGGCATTGCGGGAGGCGCGCGCGATCCGGCCGTACGGCGCGTGATGTGGCGCGGGTCACAGCGCCGAATTCGATAGTGTCGCGGAGTGTTCTACGGCCGTACCACCGAGCTCACCGCCCTGGCCGGACAACTGGCCGGGGCGGAGCGCGGCCGCGCGGGCGTGACGGTGCTGCGCGGCGAGGCGGGCGTCGGCAAGTCCGAACTGCTCGCCCGCACAGCCGAACTCGCCACCGGCTACCGCGTCCTGCGCGTCACGGGCACCGAAACCGAGACCGAGCTGGCCTATGCCGGACTGCACCTGCTGCTCGCGCGGGCGCGCGCCGGGCTCGACCGGCTGCCCGAGGCGCAGGCCGGCGCGCTGCGGGCGGCGCTGGACTCGGGTGAATCCGTTGCACCGCAACGATTCCTGGTCGGGGTGGCGACCCTCACCCTGCTCGCCGAACTGGCCGAGGACGCGCCCCTGCTGTGCCTGATCGACGATGCACAGTGGCTGGATCGCGCCACGCTGCGCACCCTCGAGTTCGTGGCCCGCCGCCTCGACGCCGAACGGGTGCTGCTGGTGTTCGCGGTCCGCGACGATCTACTTCCCGAACTCGACGAATTACCCGCCACCACGGTAACTCTCACCGGACTGGACGCGCCCGCCGCATTGGAGCTGCTCACCGCCACGCACGGCACGCTGCCACCCGCCGCAACCGAGTGGCTGCTGCGCGAAGCCCACGGCAACCCGCTCGCCCTGCACGTGCTACCGACCATCCAGCGCGCCGAGAGCCGCTACGCCTCCCCGTTCCAGCACACCGCGCCCATCCCCACCCGTATCCAGCGCGCCTTCACCGACCGGATCGCCCAGCTCCCCAGCCCCACCCGAACGCTGCTGCTGGTGGCAGCGATCGACAGCTCCGGCGACACCACCGTCATCCTGACCGCCGCCCACCGCCTCAACGCCGCCGAACCGGACCCGGCACGAACCGAAGCGGACCTGGCGCGGGCCGAGGCCGCCGGGCTGCTGCGGTTGCGCGACGGTCGAATCACTTTCGCGCATCCGCTGATTCGGGCCGCGGCGCTGGATTCGGCACAGCCCGCGCGGGTGCGCGAGGCGCATCGGGCGCTGGCGGCGGAGTTCGCCGCGCCCGGGTGCGAGGATCGGTGGGCCTGGCACAGCGCGGCCGCGGCAACCGGGCCGGACGAGACCGTGGCGCTCGCCCTGGAAGGGGCTGCCGAGCGGGCCGGGCGGCGCGGCGGGTTGAGCGAGGTCGCCGGGGCGGCCCGGCGCGCGGCCGAGCTGAGCGCGGACCCCGGAGCCCGCGGGCGGCGCCTGACCATCGCGGCCGAAGCACTGGTGGAAGCCGGACTGCTCACCGAGGCCGCCGCGACGGCCGACGAGGCCACGGCGCTGACCACCGATCCGGGCGCGCTCGGCGCGCTCACCGTCCTGCGCTCGGAGATCGCCCTGGAGCAGGATCAGCCGCGCGCGGCGTACCAATCCTCCGGCACCGCGGCCGGATTCGTCGTCGACCGCGATCCGGCCCTGGCCGGGCACCTGCTCTTCCAGGCCGCGCGCGCGGCCTGGGGCGCGGGCGATCTGGCGGCGGTGGCGCACACGGCCGAACGCGCCGAGGCCCTCGCGGTGCCGAACGCGACCCGGGTGCGCGCGCTCGCCGACCTGGTCGCCGTGCTCAATCCGGGCGCCGAGCGCGCCGAAGGCATTGCCGCGCTGCGTTTCCTGCTCGACACCGTCGATCCCGACCAGCTCGCCGAGCGCGTGCAGATGGCGCACTGGCACGTGCTGTTCGCCGATCCGGTGACCGCCCGCGACATCGCCGCCGCACTGGCCGCCGACTGTCGGCGGCGCGGCGCGATCGGCGTGCTCACGCACGCGCTGCGCTGGCAAGCCCGCACCGAACTCATCCTGGGTCATCCCACCGCCGCCACCGCCGCCGCCACCGAGGGCCTGCGCCTGGCCGCCGAGACCGGACAGCGCGTCATCGAGATCTACCAGTCCGCCACCCTGGCCCTGCTGGCCGCGACCCGCGGTGACGAACCCGCCTGCCACGAGTACGCCGCCGCCCCGATCGCCCGCGACATCGCGCCGAGCAGCGTGCACGCGGGCGCCGCGCTCGCCCTGCTGGACCTGGGCCTGGGCCGGCCGGACGCGGCCGTGGACCGGCTCACCGCGCTGCTGGCGGGCGCGAACCGGCACGGGGCCATCGCGAGCATCCCCGACCTGGTCGAGGCCGCGCACCGCACGGGCCGCCTCGACCGGGCCCGCACCGCCTTCTCCTGGTATCGCGAATGGTCCGATCACATCGAACAGCCCTGGATACAGGCGATCTCGCTGCGCTGCGCGGCCCTGCTCGCCCCGGACGCCGAGGCCGAACCGCACTTCACCGCGGCCCTGGACGCGCACCGGCGCGACACCGATTTCGCCTTCGATCGCGCCCGCACCGAACTCCTGTACGGCGAATGGCTGCGCCGCAGGCAGCGCCGCACCGAGGCGCGCGCCCCGCTGCGCGCCGCCGCCGAGACCTTCCGCAGGCTCGGAGCCGTCCCGTGGGCCGAGCGCGCCGACGCCGAATTGCGCGCCACCGGCGAGACCCGGTCCGCCGAACCCGGCGCGGACCTGATCACCCGCCTCACCCCGCAGGAGTTGCAGACCGCGCAGCTGGCCGCGACCGGCCTGTCCAACAAGGACATCGCCGCGCAACTGTTCCTGAGTCCGCGCACCGTCGGCTACCACCTGTCCAACGCCTATCCCAAACTCGGGCTCACCTCCCGGCACGAACTCGCGGCCGTCTTCGCCGGACACACCTGATCTCCGCCCGAATCGTCCGATCCGACACGGCTTACGATGCGTAGGACCCGACCGGTCCACCGCCGTGCCGCAGAGGAGAATGGTCGCCATGCATCGTGCCGCGCCGAAGAAGGACATCGATGAGGCCGCGCTGACCGTCACACCGCCGAAAACCGAGGCCGCGGGCTTCCCCGCGGTGGCGATCGCGCTCGAGCACGCGGTCGAGGAGATGGGCGTGGTGCGCACCGCCCGCACCCTGGCCCGGGTCAACCAGCGGCACGGCTTCGACTGCCCCGGCTGCGCCTGGCCGGAGCCGACGGGCCGCCGCCGCCCCGCGGAGTTCTGCGAGAACGGGGCCAAGGCCGTCGCCGAGGAGGCGACGCTGCGGACGGTCACCCCGGAGTTCTTCGCCGCGCACTCGATCGAGGAGCTGGCGGGCAAGTCCGGCTACTGGCTCGGCCAGCAGGGCAGGCTCACCCATCCGATGGTGTTGCGCCCCGGCGATACCCACTACTCGCCGATCGCCTGGGACGCGGCGTACCGCATCGTCGCCGACGCGCTGAACGGCCTCGACTCCCCCGACGAGGCCGTCTTCTACACCTCCGGCCGGACCGCCAACGAGACCGCGTTCCTGTACCAGCTGCTGGTGCGCTCCTTCGGCACCAACAACCTGCCCGACTGCTCGAACATGTGCCACGAGTCCTCGGGCACCGCGCTGACCGCGTCGATCGGCATCGGCAAGGGCTCGGTCACCATCGACGACTTCTCGAAGGCCGACCTCATCATCGTGGCGGGCCAGAATCCCGGCACGAACCACCCGCGCATGCTGTCCGCGCTCGGTGAGGCGAAAGCGCACGGCGCCAAGGTGATCGCGGTCAACCCGCTGCCCGAGACCGGGCTCATCGGCTTCCGCGATCCGCAGACGCTCAAAGGACTGGCCGGCGGCATCACCATCGCCGACGACTTCCTGCAGATCCGGCTCGGCGGCGACATGGCGCTGTTCCAGGGCCTGGGCAAACTGCTGTTCGAGGCCGAGGATCGCGCGCCGGGCACGGTGGTCGACCAGGCCTTCGTCGACGCGCACACCGCCGGGTTCGCCGAGTACGAAAAGCACATGCGCGCCGTCGATCTCGGCGTGGTCGAGGAGGCCACCGGGCTGACCCGCACCGAACTCGACCGCACCGCCGAGCTGCTGGCCGAGTCGAAGGCCGTCATCATCTGCTGGGCGATGGGGCTGACCCAGCAGGTGCACGGCGTGGCCACCATCGAGGAGGCCACCAACCTGCTGCTGATGCGCGGCATGATCGGCAAACCCGGCGCGGGCGTGTGCCCGGTGCGCGGGCACTCCAACGTGCAGGGCGACCGCACCATGGGCATCTGGGAGAAGATGCCCGACGCGTTCCTGGACGCCCTGGACGCGCGCTTCGGCATCACCAGCCCGCGCGAACACGGCTGGGACACCGTCAACGCCATTCGCGCCATGCGGGACGGGCGCGGCCGGGTCTTCTTCGGCATGGGCGGCAATTTCGTCTCCGCAACCCCCGACACCGAGGTCACCGAGGCCGCGCTGCGCAATTGCGAACTCATCGTGCAGGTCTCGACCAAGCTCAATCGCAGCCACGTCGTGCACGGGCGGACCGCGCTCATCCTGCCCACCCTCGGCCGCACCGACGAGGACGTGCAGGCCGGTGGGCGACAGCAGGTCTCGGTCGAGGACTCGATGTCGATGGTGCATCTGTCGACCGGGCGCCTCAGCCCGGTCAGCGCCGAACTGCGCAGCGAGGTCGCCATCGTCTGCGAGCTCGCGGGCGCGCTGTTCGGTCCCGGACACCCGGTGCCGTGGGCCGAATTCCAGCGCGACTACGACACGATTCGCGACGCCATCGCCGCGGTGGTGCCCGGCTGCGCCGACTACAACGCGAAGGTGCGGGGCCGCAACGGGTTCCAGCTGCCGCATCCGCCGCGCGACGCCCGGGAATTCCGGACCGCCACCGGCAAGGCCAATTTCGCGGCCAACGAACTGCACTGGCTGCCGGTCCCCGAGGGCAGGCTGATCCTGCAGACCCTGCGCAGCCACGACCAGTACAACACCACCATCTACGGTCTGGACGACCGCTACCGCGGCATTCACAACGGCCGCCGCGTCGTGCTCGTCCACCCGGAGGACATCGCCCGATTCGGTTTCGCCGAAGACGATCTCGTCGACGTGATCTCCGAATGGAACGACGGCACCGAGCGCCGCGTCGAGGGCTTCCGGCTCGTCGGGTACGCCACCCCGCGCGGCAACGCCGCCGCCTACTACCCCGAGACCAACCCGCTGGTCCCCCTCGACCACGTGGCGCGGCGCTCCAACACCCCGGTCTCCAAGGGCGTCACCGTCCGCCTCGAACGCCACACCCACAGGACATCGTGAGCCGAGTAACCGCACGCCGCCGCACCCTGCGCATCTCCCCCACCGGAACCGTCGACCGCCCGGACACCCTCGCGGTCGAGGAACCCCTGGAGATCCGCACCGGCGGCCAGGCCCTGACCGTCACCATGCGCACCCCCGGCGCGGACATCGACCTGATCCACGGATTCCTGTTCGGCGAGGGCATCATCGACTCGGCGCAGGACATCCGGACCGCCCGCTACTGCGCCGGCACCGACGAGAACGGGCAGAACACCTACAACGTTCTGGACGTGCAGTTCAGCGACACGCGACCGGCCGCGGCGATCAAGCCCCGCAACTTCCTGACCAACAGCGCGTGCGGGCTGTGCGGCAAGACCGCGCTCGACGAGGTTCGCACCCGGACCCGGTTCCCGCTGCCCGAGCACGGGCCCGTGGTCGATATCGCCACGCTGGCTTCCCTGCCCACCCAACTGCGTTCCGGCCAAGCGCTTTTCGACGCCACGGGCGGGCTGCACGGGGCGGCCCTGTTCACCTCGGACGGCACGCTGCTCGCGCTGCGCGAGGACATCGGACGGCACAACGCGGTGGACAAACTCATCGGCTGGGCGCTGCGCGAATCCCGCATCCCCGGGCACGACCTGCTGCTCATGGTCAGCGGGCGGGCCTCCTTCGAACTCGTCCAGAAGGCCGTCATGGCCGGGATCCCGCTGCTGGGAGCGGTGTCGGCGCCCAGCTCGCTCGCGGTGGACCTGGCCGCGGAGGCCGGTCTCACCCTGGTCGGGTTCCTGCGCGGGGAGTCGATGAACATCTACACGGGCGCGCAGCGCGTCCGGTACTGAGCCGCATCCCGGTTGCCGGGACCATCCCGGAGAGTGAATCTCGCGGGTCCGATCGGGGCCGGCGACTGCTACTCTCCGAAGTGGAACACGTTTCACTTTTACCCGGGAGAATCCATGGCGGCGCAGCCTCGCGATGTTATCGAGCAGTATGTGAAATTGGTGGCCGCTGGCGCCACCGATGAAATCGTGGCGCTCTACGCCGAGGACGCCACGGTCGAGGACCCGATCGGGACCCCGACCCGGGTCGGGCACGCCGCGATTCGCGAGCTGTACGCCGCGCTCGAGCACGCCCAGAACAAGGAGACCGAACTGCACGCGGTGAAGGTCAACGGCAATCACGCCTCGGCCTACTTCACCCTGGTGAGCTACTTCGGCGACCAGCGCATGACGCTGACCCCGATCGACATCATGGAGTTCGACGACGCGGGCAAGATCACGAAGATGCGGGCCTACTGGGGTCCCGAGGACATGGTCATGGAGAAGATCTGACCGCGTGACCCTTGCTCCCCGCCGACCGCCGAATTACCGTTGCACCACCGGGTGATTCGGCGGCGGAGGGGAATGGTCGATGCGAATCTCGTTGCACGGCACGGGCGACGGACTCCGGGTGCGCATGCGCCTGGACGTGAACCGCCGGCGCTGGCTCGCGGTGCAGATCATGCTCGGGGTGCTGCTCGCCATCGCCCTGTTCACGGGCCTGTGGGCCACCTTCGCACCGCACTCGTTCTACACCAGCTTCCCGGGCTTCGGCATGCGCTGGGTACAGCCGGACGGGCCGTACAACCACCATCTGACCGGCGACGTCGGCGCCTTCTTCCTCGCGCTCGGCGCGGTCACCGCCGCGGCCCTGTGGTTCCTGGACAGCCTGCTGGCCCGGGTCGCGGGCCTGGCCTGGCTGGTCTTCGGCGTCCCGCACCTGATCTACCACGCCTTCCACCGGCCCGAGGACATGGGCGGGGCCAGCTTCACCCTGAGCCTGATCAGCGTCTTCGTGCTGCCCGCCCTGGGCCTGGCGCTGATGCTCGTCGCGCCCCGCGAGCGCACCCGCGTGCCCGAGCCGAACGACCTCACCTTCCGCTTCCCCCGGCGCGGGAAGTCCGCGCGCGGCCTGGGAAATCGCCCGCCGCGATGAATTCCGGCCCCGCGCGCCGTCGTAACAGGTGTGGAGAACACACCGATTTCCGGGTAACGGAGTAAAGGTTCAACGGCGAACCACGGGGAGTCAACGGCGATTCCCGATCAGGGCGCGAACGGCCCCGGCCGATCGTCACCGGCTCCCGATTGCGACATAGCCGAATATCGACGAGTTCGCGTTACCCCGGCCCGCCAGGACCGGGCTAGCGCCCACACCGCACCGAAACATCCTGTGACGCAGGGCATACCGATACACCGTCACGTCTCGCGGGGCTGTCTCGTCCAAGGGGTAGCAGTATCCTCGGATTCGCAGGAGACCCCCATGAGCATGACCCGCCTCCCCGCCGTCGGCCCGAAGCAGGCCGGACCGCTGACCCGAATTCTGTACTGGTACATGAAGCGCCGCTTCGGCGCGGTGCCCGAGCCCTTCGCCGTCACAGCGAATCATCCCCGGCTCTTCCTGGCTTCCGCGGTGCACGAGGGCCTGGTCGAACGCGCGTCCACGGTGCTGCCGCACAATATTCGCGAGATCGCGGTCTATTACGTCGCCCGCACCGTGGGCTGCTCGTGGTGCGTGGACTTCGGCACGATGCTCATGCGCCTGTCCGACCTGGACGTCGACAAGCTCCGCCACATCGACGACTACGAGACCTCGCCCGCGTACGACGCCGACGAGCGGGCCACCATCGCGTACGCGGCGGCCATGACGGCGACGCCGCCGACCGTCACCGACGAGCAGGTCACCGACCTGAAGCGGCGCTTCGGCGCCGAAGGGCTCATGGAGCTGACCTATCAGATCGGTCTGGAGAACTCCCGGGCCCGGAGCTACTTCGCCCTGGGCATCACCGATCAGGGCTTCAGCGCGGACGCCTGCCGGGTGCCCTGGGCCTAGACCCGGGCACCGAGAACCGGTAGCCAGTAGTTCGCTGATCTGTGCGAGTATCGGATGATGCCCGCCGATGATCTCGCCCCCGCCACCCTGTCCGCACGCTCCGACGACGGCCGATCCTTCATCGTCGGAGACGCGGCCGACAGCGCCTTCGTGGCCGGATCGCTGGTGGTGATAGTCAGCGCCGGCCACCGGCAGCTGGCGCTCATCGAGGAACGCTCGGAAACCACCCCGGTACGGCTGCGCGGTCGGCTCGTCGGCGAACTCACCGGCGACGGCATCGACACCCGCGCCAGCCACTCTTTCGCTACCGCAAGCGTGGAGGGCGCGGACACCGCGACCGTGCAGGCGCTGCACGACACCACCGGCGCGATGCTCGAGGTCGGGGTGAATCTCACCCAGCCGGGCGGACCGGCACGGCTGCTGCCGCAGCGGTTCAACCGGCACACCTTCTGGTGCGGGCAGAGCGGGTCGGGCAAGACCTACGCCCTGGGCGTGGTGCTGGAGCAGCTCATCGCGCACACCGCGCTGCCGGTCGTCATCTTCGATCCGAACTCGGACTTCGTCCACCTGGGCGACGTCGACCCCGCGGCGACGGAGCCGACCGCGAATGCCCTGCGCGAGCGCGATATTCGCGTCCTGCGCCCCAACGCCGAACCCGGTTCGCGGCTGCGCGCCCGGTTCATCGATCTGCCGCTGGACTCCAAAGCCGCCGTCCTGCAGATAGATCCGATCGCCGATCGCGAGGAGTTCAACGAGCTCCTGCACCTGCGTTCGATCATGGACTCCGGCGAACTGTTCGAGGTGCGGCCGCGCCTGCTGTCCTCGGAGAATCCCGCGCAGCGCCGCCTGGGGCAGCGGGTGGAGAACCTCGGCCTGCTGGACTGGGAGGTGTGGGCGCTGGGCGACGCGGCGGTCACCGACGTGGTGGCCGGGCGCCCCGACGTCTCGGTCCTGGATCTGGGCGGATTCTCCACGCCCGAACAGCAATTGGTCATCGCTCTGGCCCTGCTCGACGACCTCTGGGCACGTCGCGAGGAACGCCGCCCGGTGCTGCTGGTCATCGACGAGGCCCACAACCTCGCCTCACCCCGCCTGGACTCCCCCATCGCGGTCGCGGTGCGCGAACGCCTCATCCAAATCGCCGCCGAGGGGCGCAAATTCGGTCTCTGGCTACTGCTGTCCACCCAGCGCCCGTCGAAGGTGCACCCCGGAATCCTGTCCCAGTGCGACAACCTGGCCCTGATGAAGATGACCTCGCCCACCGACCTGGCCGAACTCGCCACCTATTTCGGCTACGCGCCCACCGCCCTGCTCGACCGCTCACCCTGGTTCCGCCAGGGCGAGGCCCTGTTCGCGGGCGGGTTCGTTCCGGCGCCGTCACTGGTCAAGGTCCGCGCGCGCCTGACCCGCGAGGGCGGCAGCGATGTCGGGGTCCCGATGCGCTAACCGGCTGCGCGCGGCCGCAGCAGGAGCACCGCCACGCCCGCGAGCACGATGCCGATCATGTTCACCGCCAGCTGCGCCAGCGATTCGGCGGCGACGGTCCACTTGCCGGCGATGGCGGCGACCACCGCGAGCCCGGCCGCGGGCACGGTGGTGACCGAGATGAAGACGCCGACCAGCACCGCCGAACTGGAGGTGACCATGGCCAGCATGCCCGCCGCTCCCGCGAGCAGCGCCACCACCAGGGAGAACGGGCCGACCTCGTAGATGAAGTCGAAGCCGCGAGCGTCGTCCACGCTCCCGTCGCCGAGCCAGCCCAGGCGAACCCAGAGCAGGGTCGCCAGGGCGGTGACGGCCATGGCGGCCGGGAACGAGACCGCCAGGGTCGTGAGCGCGCCGCGGATGAGCCGCCGGTCGTGCCGCACCAGCCCCACCGAAAGGGCTGCGAGCGGCCGGAATTCGGGCCCGACCACCATCGCGCCGACCAGGGTGAGGGGTGAGGCGGTGGTGACGCCGACGGCGGACAGCAGGAAGGCGATGCTCAGAAAGGCCAGGAAGGTCGGGGTCAGGCGTGAGCCCTCGCGCACCTGGCTCAGCAACTGCTCCCACACCACGACCTGATCGGGCCGCCCGGGCGCGCCGGCGTTCGCCCGCTCCCCCGCCGTCGACAGCATGGTCCCGGCGGGCGCGAAGGTGATGCTCCCGGTCCGGTCCACGCCCAGCGCGCGCAGCGCGACGAGTATCTCGTTGGCCGAGGCCCGCGCCACGTCGGCCTGGATCAGATCGCCGCAGGGTTCGACCGCCGTCCCGCGATCGAGGGTGAGGTGGGTGGTCCCGGGGTCCTCGGCCAGCAGCGCCATGGCGCGTTCGGTCACCTCGCCTCCCGGACAGATCACGCGCAGATGCAGCACCCGAACTCCTCTCCGCCCGGCGGTGCGGCCGGGACCGGCCTCCGATTCGACGCGATATGTGCCCCGGGTGACGAGGTCGCGGGCCGCGGATGCCACCGCCACCACGCGCCCGAACGGCTCACGCGCCCTGCGCTTTCGGCGCGCCGGTCGCGCGGCCCAGCAGCCGGGCCAGCAGCGGAAAGAGCAGGACGGTGGTGGCGCCCGCCGCCACCAGGGTGGATGCCAGATCCTGCGGCATCAAACCGCTGCTCGTCGCGACATTGGTGACCGCGACGATGATGGGGAGGCCGGTGGCGGCGTACAGCGCCAGCTGCACACGCTCGCGGCGGTCGGCCAGGTTCGCGCCGTGCGGGATGAAACGCTCGCTCAGCAGGACCGGGACACCGCGCGCCACCGCGATGGAGAGCACGAACAGCAGCCACAGCAGCGGCTCCCCGGCGACCGCGCCGATATCGATGCCCATGCCCGAGACCACGAAGAAGACGGGAATCAGAATCCCGTATCCGATGGTCTCCAGCGAGGATTCGACCTCCGGATGACCCGCCGCGATCAGCCTGCGCAGGATCAGGCCCGCCGCGAAGGCGCCGAGCACCACGTCCAGATCCGAGACCTCGGCGATGGTCATCAGCACGATCAGCAGCAGGAAGACCCCGCGCACGGGTAGCTGTTCGGTGCTGTTCGAGTCGCCGAGCACGCGAGCGAAGCCCGGTACCCGGTCCAGCATGCGCTGCGGAACCAGTCCGATGATCGCCGCCGCCAGCAGGAAGAACACGAGTGTCACCAGGGCCGCGCCCACGCTGCGACTGGTGAGCAGCACCGACATCGCCAGCACCGGGGCCAGCTCGCCCACGGCCCCGTGCGCCAGCACCGCGCGCCCCAGCGGTTTGTCCAGCAGCCCATCCTGTTTCACGATCGGCAGCAGCGTGCCCAGCGCGGTGGAGGTCATGGCGATGGCGACCGCGATCCGCGCGGTGATGTCGGCGTCCGCCGCCCACGCGGTCACCAGCGCGATGGCCACGACGGCGCTGACGCACCAGGTCAGCCACGCGGTGCGGCCCGAGCGCCCGCCCAGCAGCTTCGGATCGAGTTCGTACCCGGCCAGCAGGAACAGCATCCCGAGCCCGAGTTCGCTGAGCAGATCGACCCCGCCCGCGGTGCCCGCCCAGCCCAGCGCGAACGGCCCGACCGTCACCCCGGCCAGCAGCAGGAGCACCACGGCCGGCACCACCCCGCGCAGCAGCCGCGACACCAGCGGCGCGAGCACGGCGGCCAGGGCGATCCAGAACAGCGACACCATGGGCTCGGGCTGCACAGTTGGCAACTCATCAGCAAGCACCATCACCCGGCAATCGTGTCACGTGAAACCGGTCCGGCGAAGCTCAAACTCGCAGCGAAGACCCCTTACATCGACCCGTCACACGTGTTTCAATCAAACGACCAGTCACGTAGCCATGAATTAACCAACTAGATAGGGACCACGTCATGGATTTCTGGGACGTCTTCTGGCTCATCATCACCACGTTCGCCTTCGTGGCCTACCTGATCCTGCTGTTCATGATCATCACCGACCTCTTCCGGGATCACGAGACCTCCGGCTGGGTCAAGGCGGTATGGGTGATCTTCCTGTTCTTCCTCCCCCTGATCACCGCGCTCGTCTACCTGATCGCGCGCGGGAACGGGATGGCCGCCCGCTCGGCCGCCGCGGCCAAACAGCTCCAGGACGCGGAGACCCGCTACATCCGGGACACGGCGGGCACGAACCCCGCCTCCCAGATCGCCGACGCGAAGAAGCTCCTCGACGAGGGTACGATCTCGGCCGCCGAGTTCGAGGCCCTGAAGACCAAAGCCCTGTCCTGACAATCCCTTTCACACGCGAACGCCCGCACCAGCTGGTGCGGGCCCGCGAAATCGGGGAAGTCGGCCTTGGCCGCCTCCCGGTTCGCGGGCAGGTTCCACGACATCAGGTTGGGCTGCACGC